>CAYPOI010000026.1:0-30420 GCA_964412365.1 uncultured Chitinophagales bacterium
ATTATTCACGATTTGTGACGACACCACGATCGGATCCACACTGTCCCAAGGATCGGCGCCATGCGCCTGTTTGCCGTGCACAACCAATTTGAAATCATCGGCGCTGGCCATGATGCCGCCCGAACGCCACGTGATGGTGTTGATCGCCGTCTGTGAATTGATATGCAAGCCATACACGCGCTCGATACCCTTCATCACGCCTTCTTTCACCATCAATTCGGCACCACCTTCCTCACCAAGCGGCGGACCCTCTTCGGCCGGCTGGAAAATGAATGTCACCGTTCCGCTGATCTGATCCTTATGCTTGGTTAATACTTCGGCCGTGGCCATCAAAATGGCAACATGAGTATCGTGTCCGCACGCATGCATCACGCCGACATTCTGGCCATTGTATTCGGTTGTGGCCACAGATTTGAATGGGAGTTCGTTTCGCTCGGTCACCGGTAGGGCATCGATATCCGCGCGAAGCGCGATCGACGGACCCGGTTTTCCGCCTTTCAACACCGCAACAACACCGGTATGTGCCACACCGGTGGTCACGTCGAGCCCCAACGACGTCAAGTGCTCCGCAATGAGTTTGGCCGTGCGGAATTCCCGGTTGCCCAGCTCGGGATGTTGGTGGACGTCGCGCCGCCACGAAATCAGCTTCGATTCGACGGCTTTGATCGAGGCTTCGATCTCGTTCGAGATGGGAGCTTGAGCGTTAATGGTTTGCGCAATCAGCGCGAAAAACAGGAGTGTGAGGATGTGTTTCATAAGCGCCAATATCCGCATTTTATGGCATGGTGTTCAACTCCGCGATCTTCGCCCTATTTCTGCCCATCGTTTTCGTGTTGTATTGGTTCGTTTTTCAGCGCTCCATCCGCCTGCGAAACGCCTTTCTGATCGCCGCGAGTGTTGTGTTTTACGGATGGTGGGATGTGCGATTTTTGGCTCTCATCGCGCTGAGTTCGCTGGTCGATTATGTGGCCGGACGCCTGATGAGCCGCCATCCCAAACTCGCTCTCGCCATGAGTTTGACCGTGAATCTGGGCGCATTGGCGTTCTTCAAATATGCCGGGTTTTTTGTGTCGTCGTTCGTTGCCGCGTTTTCGTCCATCGGCATCGATCTGCATGCCGGAACCCTATCCATCATCCTTCCGGTCGGCATCAGTTTTTATACGTTTCAGACGCTTAGTTACAGTATCGATGTCTATCGAGGCAAGATGCAGCCCACGAAAGATGCCCTCGCCTTTTTTGCGTATGTGTCGTTTTTCCCGCAGCTCGTTGCCGGACCGATCGAGCGCGCCACCACCTTCCTGCCCCAATTCCTCGCGGTTCGAACATTTCGGTATGATGACGCCGTCAACGGAATGCGTCAAATTCTATGGGGATTGTTCAAGAAAATGGTGGTGGCGGATGGGTGCGCGAGCGTAGTAGATCCCATCTTCGCCGATCCCGGCGCCCATAGCGGCAGCACGTTATTCCTCGGAGCCGTGCTGTTCGGCATCCAGATTTATGGGGATTTTTCGGGGTATTCGGATATCGCGATCGGCGTGGCGCGCTTGTTCGGCTTCAATCTGATGCGGAATTTCGCGAATCCGTACTTCGCGGTCGACATCCGCGATTTCTGGCAGCGCTGGCATATTTCGTTATCCACCTGGTTCCGCGATTACGTGTATATCCCGCTCGGCGGAAACCGTGGCTCCGCAACCCGCACCTCACTGAACGTGCTCATCGTGTTCCTGCTTAGCGGCTTATGGCACGGCGCGAACTGGACATTCGTTATCTGGGGCTTTTATCACGCGGTGTTGTTCTTGCCTCGATTTCGCTATGGCGCCTTGCCCACGTTTCTGATGGTGGCGTTGGGATGGGTTTTCTTCCGCGCGGCAAGCGTGTCCGACGCCATAAGTTTTTTCCAGATGATGTCCACCAATCTGATCTCGCTTCCATCCACGATGGTCCTCCTTCCGGTACTTTTATCGCTATTTCTGATGGGGGTGGAATGGATGCGTCGCTCTCGTGATCATGCCCTCGAACTGAGTGATATCCAAAGTCGCTTTATTCGATGGGGGATTTACTTAGCCATCATCCTCGCCATCGCTCTACTCGCGTCGCCGGCCCAACCGTTTATCTATTTCCAATTCTGATGCGGAAATTCATTATCCATAGCATTCTTTTCAGCGCGTTGGTCGGCTTAGGATATGCTTCGCATTTGCTACTCCGTCAACACATCACGTATGCTCCCGATGCCTCGCGGCTCTATGTGTTTCAGGACGGATGGGTGACGCGCTTGGCCCATCCACCCCGAATAGTCCTCATGGGAAGCAGCACAGTCGCCTTCGGACTCGATGCGACGATGTTTTTGGATGCGGTCAATCTCGCGGCTCCCGCCCGGACACCCATCCAAAGTCTGGCCTTATATGAGCGATTGGGGGATGTGGTCGCTCATGCGGACACGCTCCTTTATGGACTCGATCCCTGGGTCTTTACTCAGGAGTATCTGAAACGAGATCCGGTTCTGGGAGATCCACACGGAATCGCCGGATTCCGGATCTATCGCCGCATCCTGCAATGGGAACCGAAATTGGTTGTGGGTCCGATTCCTGAGATGCGAGGGACGCAGATCTTGACCGACATCCCGAAAAATTTCGGAGAACCGATAGTCACATGGTTCGGTGAGGACCGGATGTGGGATGAGGCCTCGTTCGAATCGCTGGAAAAAATCATATCGCTCGCATCCGAAAACGGAACGGCGGTATTTCTATGGATTCCGCCACGGCGCAGCGATTGGCGCAAAGATTATGATGCGTGTTGTTCGGATATCGAAACCGAGTTCATGGTTCGTATCCGCGCCATTTCAATCGACATCCCCATCATCGATCACTGCGAAATTGTTCCGCAAGAACTGGAAGGGCGGATGTTCATGGACGGCGTGCATCTGAGCCGTGAGGGACAGATCTTCGTGACTCAGCGCACCAAGAACGCATTGGAATAGAAGGGAGGATCGGCCGGCGAAAAACCGTCTTCATTTTCCACATAAAACAGAATTCGATAGCGGAATTCTCCTGTGGTATCGGCGAGAAAATCCAGCGAGGTTGTGCGTCCTGAACGTAATTGGATCAATGGAACACCTACCCCGATGCAGCCATCCGGAGGTGGTGGCTCTACAAATTCGTTGTTCACCACCTGTTCACGCAGGATTCCGGCTTTGTCATTTGACAACGCACAATTCGGGTTGATGAAGATGGTGCGAGTGGCTCCGCTGCGGATTCGCAATGTGACGGTATCGCCGACGTTGTACACTTGGGCGGTCGTGACCACAAGAAATCCCTTGTCGTCGTCTAAATTCAGGCACGAAGTAGCAAGCAACAACAGAGCAAGTCCGCTCCTATTCAGAATTTGATTAACTTTGGACATCAATTTGAACTCTTCGTTTAGAACAGGAATATCCGCATGGCACGTGTAGACGTGGTGATGCCCAAAATGGGCGAGTCGATCATGGAAGGTACCGTCATTGAATGGACCAAAAAAGTAGGCGACACCGTTGAACTGGATGAGACCTTGCTTGAAATCGCAACCGATAAGGTCGATTCGGAAGTGCCATCTCCCGCCGCTGGCGTGCTGGTCGAAATCAAAGCCGAACCGAATGAGACCGTGGAAGTGGGTCAGGTGATTGCGATCATTGAAACAGATGCTTCAAGCGCGAAGAGCGAAGCGCCAAGCGCGAAGCAAGAGGAGCCTAGCGGGAATCAGGAATCGGAAATCAGTGAGCAGAAAGCAGAGAGCAAAGAGCCAGAAGCTCCTGCCCAGTCAACAAACGACGAACAACAAACGACGAACAACGACGGCCGTTTTTACTCTCCGTTGGTGTTGTCCATCGCGAAGGAAGAGAAGATTTCGAAATCGGAATTGGATTCGATCGAAGGTACCGGCGCGCAAGGCCGTGTGTCTAAGAATGATGTGATGTCCTTTTTGGAAACTCGCAAGTCTCCATCGGCATCTGTTGCGGCACCCACGCAAGCTCCTGGCTTGTCCCGTCCGGCGCCAGCGCCTTCTCCGGCTCCAGCTCCAGCCGCGTCCGCATCCACATCCGACCGCAATGAAATCAATGCGGGCGAGATCAAGGTTCTGCGTCCGAGCGGAAACACCGAGATCATCCAAATGGATCGGATGCGCAAGATCATCTCCGAGCATATGGTGAAGTCGAAGCAGACGTCGGCGCACGTCACCACATTTGCCGAAGCGGATGTCACCAAATTGGTGCAATTCCGCGAATCGCATAAAGACAAATTTGCGAAAGAAAACGGCTACAAACTCACGTTCACGCCCTTTTTCATTGAAGCCACCATCCAAGCCCTGCGCGACTTTCCGTTGATCAACAGCTCGGTGGATGGAGACAAAATCATCTTGAAGCGGGATATCAATTATGGCATCGCTGTCGCATTGGGCGAATCGGGAAGCGGTGGATTGATCGTACCCGTCATCAAAAACGCCGGCGATCTGAATATCGGTGGCATCGCACGTGCCGTGAACGACTTGGCTCGCAAAGCGCGGAACAAGCAATTGTCGCCGGATGATTTGGTGGGCGGAACCTTCACCCTCACCAACTATGGCAGTGTGGGCAATCTGATGGGAACGCCGATCATCAACCAACCGCAGGTGGCCATTTTCGGAACAGGCGCGATCAAGAAGCGTCCGGTTGTGATGGAAACGGAGCTAGGCGATGTGATCGCGATCCGCCATATGGTGTATTTGTCGATGAGTTACGACCATCGCATCATCGATGGCGCTTTGGGCGGTGCGTTCGTTCAGCGTGTTGTGGAATTGCTCGAGGGATTCGACCCGAACCGCAGCATCTGAGCCCTGTATGATTCTTGCGCGCAGCATCGATGAGGTCCGCGCGGCCTTATCGGCCGCGCGTCAAGGTGGCCGGCGCATCGCGCTGGTGCCCACCATGGGAGCGCTCCACGCCGGCCATCTGGACCTGCTTCGGCGCGCCCGCGCCGAAGCAGCCGTGGTGGTCCTTACGATTTTCGTGAACCCCACCCAGTTCGGCCCCAACGAGGATCTCTCCCGCTACCCGCGTCCTTTGGAACGGGATCTCGAGTTGGCAAAAGAGAACGGAGTATCGATCGTCTTCCTTCCATCCGATACCACCATGTATCCGTCCGAGCCGAATCTGTCGATTTCCATCCAGAATCTCGCCGATCACTTGTGCGGGCGCTCGCGTCCCGGCCACTTCAACGGCGTTCTGCAGGTTGTGAACAAGTTGTTCAACATCATCCAGCCTGATGTGGCTTTGTTCGGACAAAAAGACATCCAGCAATTCCGTCTCATCGAAACGATGGTCGAGGAATTCAACCATCCCATCGAACTCATCCGTGCCGAAACCATCCGCGAACCCGATGGACTCGCCCTCTCGAGCCGAAACGCCTATCTATCCCCTGAAGACCGCGCCATCGCACCGGCTATTTTCAAGCAATTGCGACACCTTTCGGAGCAACTCGCATCCGACCCAAGTCGTCCAGTCGGTCCATTATGCGATGGTGGCATTCAGGCGCTAACGGACATTGGTTTTAAAAATGATTATCTTTCGGTTGTTGATTATGTGTCACTTACGCCGGTTCAGCAACTCGAGCAGGGTCGAACCTATGTGATTGCCGCCGCCCAGGTTCTCGGAACGACACGTCTGATCGATAATGTTATCCTACAGCCATGACTCTCGAATTATTCAAATCCAAGCTTCACATGCTCACCGTCACAGAGGCCAACCTCTATTACGAAGGGAGCATTACGATCGATGAAGAGCTGTTGGAAACGGCTAAATTGCTTCCGTATGAGAAAGTGCAAGTGGTTAACGTGAACAACGGAAGCCGTTTGGAAACCTATACCATCCCAGGTCCGCGTGGAAGCCGTGTGGTTTGCCTGAATGGTCCTGCCGCGCGTTTGCATGCTGTTGGCGACCGAGTGATTGTGATTTCCTATGGCCATTACACTCCTGAAGAAGCGAAAACGCATGAACCGCATATCGTGATCATGGACAAAGACAATGAGCCCGTCCGGATTGTGAGCGAATCGGTTTACCGGCAAACGTACGCCACGGAAGTCGGACTCTAAATGACCTACTTTGCAAAAACCCTTCCCGGAATGGAAGAGGTTCTTCGTGCGGAGCTGATCGGCTTAGGGGCCACATCCGCCAAAGCGGTACTTCGAGGCGTCGAGTTCGATGGCGATGAAGAAGTTCTCTATAAAAGCCTGATTCATTCGCGCTTGTCCGTGCGCATCCTGATGCCGATGACATCCGGCCATGTCGAATCGGAACAAGATATTTACGACCTGACGAAGACCGTGGCTTGGTACGATCACATCCGTCGTACGAATACCATCGCCATCGATACCGTAACCACGCACCGGACCATCAATCATAGTGTGTTCCTCTCGCAAAAGACGAAAGATGCGGTGGCGGATGTGTTCCGCGAGCGATTTGGTGAGCGTCCTTCGGTGGATGTGAAAAATCCGGATGTGCTCATCCACTTGCACCTGAACCAGGAAGGACAAGCCTCTCTGTATCTCGACCCATGCGGACGCTCCCTGAACCAGCGCGGGTATCGCAAAAACGGCTGGAAAGCACCTCTGAACGAAGTTCTTGCCGCAGGGATCATCACCCTCAGCGGATGGGACCCGGAGACGCCATTCGTCGATCCTATGTGTGGATCGGGAACCTTGCTGATCGAAGCGGCGCTCATCGCCAAGAAAAAAGCTCCGGGCCTGGTGAATCCCCATTTCGGTGTCATGAAATGGCCCTTGTTCCGGAAATCCTTATGGCAGGGATTGATGATGGAAGCCAAAGTGCAAATTCGGCGTGATGTGGACTGGATCTACGGAAGTGATATCGAGCAAGGAGCCATCGATGCCACGATGAGCAACATGAGCGCGGCAAGCCTGATGAAGAATATCCGGGTAGGAGTGGTGCCGGTGAGCAAATGTCGGATTCCAACGGGTCCGGGCGCGATTGTCACGAACCCTCCGTATGGCGAACGCATCGGTGAATCAGACACCTTCCAAAACGTCTATGCCGACTTGAAAACCATGCTCCTCGAGCGGGCGCAGGGTTACAAAGCCACCTTCATCACCAGTGATGTTCAATTTCGTCATATCATGGGATTGACCGAAGAAAAAGTGACCAAAATGCGAAACGGTCCGTTGGATGTGGAATTGGTGACGTACTCGATTTACGCGACCAAAAAAAAGTTCTGACTTTTTTTTGGTGTGTCTGGAAGCGCTTTTCTGATTTTATTTGTATACTTGCTACTCATAAAAACTCTACATGCCAACCGACCTAATTACCGAAATCACTGTCGATTCCTCCTTTCCGATCTTCAGCCAGATCGAGAAACGCGAACACGAACAAGTGATCATCTGCTCCGACCCCAAAGTGGGTCTCCGCGCCATTATCGCTATTCACAACACCACTCTTGGTCCAGCCTTGGGTGGCACGCGCATGTGGCCTTACAAATCGGAAAAAGACGCCATCCGCGACGTGCTTCGTCTGTCTCGCGGCATGACGTACAAAGCTGCTGTAGCCGGACTCAATCTCGGTGGTGGCAAAGCCGTCATCATCGGAGATCCGAAAACAGATAAGAACGAGGCTTTATTCCGCTCTTACGGACGGTTCGTGGAAGGTCTCGCTGGTCGGTACATCACCGCAGAAGATGTGGGCGTCACGGTTCGCGATATGGAATTCGTTCGGATGGAAACCAAATATGTGACGGGCATCTCCCGCGCGTTGGGTGGTTCCGGCGATCCATCATCAGTTACCGCGCTCGGAACCTACATGGGCATGAAAGCCTGCGCGAATAAAGTCTATGGCTCAGACAGCTTGAAAGGCAAGAAAGTATCCATCCAAGGCGCCGGTGCCGTGAGCACCCACTTGGCACAGATGCTGAAAAAAGAAGGCGCCATTCTGTATGTATGCGATATTTTCCCTGAAAAAGTGAACCGCATGGCCTATGATGTGGGCGCGGAAGTGGTTCACCCAGACCAAATCTTCGATGTGGATGCGGATGTATTCAGTCCGTGCGCCTTGGGCGGCATTCTGAATTCAGATTCCATCCCCAAACTCAAATGCGCCATCATCGCCGGTTGTGCGAACAACCAATTGGATGATGAAACCAAACATGGTGAGATGCTTCGCGATCGCGGCATTTTGTATGCACCGGATTATGTGATCAATGCCGGCGGACTCATCAATGTGGCCAACGAATTAGAGGGTTATAACCGGGATTACGCCCATGAGCAAGCCACCCGCATTTACGATACCATTCTCAACATCTTGAACCTGGCCGAGAAAGAAGGAATTCCGACCTACGAAGCCTCGAATCATCTTGCCGAGCAACGCTTGGCCCGAATCGGACATATCAAACAGTTGTATGCGTCGAATAGCACATTTTCGGGGCGCCTTGGAGAACTGAACCGCTCCAAAGGTGGATAAGCCCACGAATTTACCCTAACATCCCTAACATGAAAGGCGGCCTGGTGACACAGCCCGCCTTTTTTTTATCCGTATTTTTAGGGATGATTTCCAAAAAAGAACAATTCCTTCAAAAAGACCGGCTTATCAAGGGCATTACGCCCGACGGCTTCTTCAAACTGTCCGTGGTCAAGACCACCGAAGCCGTGCAGCTCGCCTCCCAAAAGCATGGCTTATCGCCACTGGCGGCGGTGATCTTGGGTCGGGCGCTGACCGGCACCATCCTGCTCGCTAGCGAACTCAAAGGCGAAGAGCGAATACGCGTGGATCTTCAAGGAAACGGACCCTTGCAGCATGTGATTACCGAAGCGAATGCCGTTGGCGAAATGCGCGGCTATGTGGCCAATCCGCTAGCCGAGCTCGATTACGAAACGGCATCCGGAATCGGCGATGGGCTTGGCCTAGGCGTGCTCACCTTCACCAAAACCTTATATAACGAGGCTCACGCGACGACTGGAACCGTAGAACTCGTGAAAGGGAATGTGAGTGAGGATATCGCTTACTATCTGTTTCAGTCGGAGCAGATTCCATCCGCCATCACGCTGGATGTTCAATTGGATGAAGCTGGACATGTGCTCGCTGCCGGAGGGATCTTGGTGCAAGCCTTACCTGGAGCGCCCGAAGACGCCATCGATGCCTTGCAAGCGAACATCACGGCGTTGATGCCGATCGGCGAACGACTTTTGGCTGGAGATTACATCGACACGTTGATGAATGCCGTAGCCGGTTCATTGGGAGCCAAGGAGTTGGATCGGAACCCCGTTCATTATTTCTGTCGTTGCACGAAAGACCGTTTCGTGACGGCCTTGTCGATGCTGGACCTGAACGAACTCACGGCCATGTCAGACACGACCCAGGAATTGGTCTGTCACTATTGCAACAATGTGTACAAGATCGAGCCGGTTGAGATCAAAGGCCTCATCCGCGACAAAAAGATCAAGATGAATTGATCAGATTTCGGAATTCGCCAACGCGATGAGCGTATCGGCGAAGTAGGCGCAGGTTGGAGCGATGATCGACTCGTCCACATCGAAATAATTGCTATGCAATTCGTGGGCGGTGTCGAGGTTTTTCCGTGATCCCACGCGGATAAACACTCCCGGCATCTTCGCGGTGTAATGCCCGAAATCTTCCGCTCCCATGCTTTGATGGCGCGGAACCACGTTCGTCGCTCCCATCAAGGAGGCGAGTTTTGCACCGACTCGTTGCGTCAACTTCGGATCGTTCATTACCGGGGGCGCGCCTTCATGGCGGGTGCGGGTCACCGTTACGCCGTACAGGGCTTCATAGGCTTTGAGCAGCTTCTCCACATGGTCGTTGAGGATGTCGCGCTCATGTTGACCGGATGTGCGGATGGTGCCTGTAAAACGGACCGTATCGGGAATGGCGTTGATCGCTTCGCCGCCATGGAACGTGCCTACGGCGATCACACTCGGCACTTGCGAGTCGGTGATGCGTGTCGGCAAGGCATATAATTCGGATGCGAGTTTGAGTGCGATCCACATCGCGTCGGGACCGGTATGCGGTCGGGCCGAGTGCAGCGTAAAGGGGGATCTCACGGTGATGTCGAATCCATCGAAGGATGCGGTGTCGGCGCCGGATTTCAGCCCCATTTGGCCAGAGGGAAGATTCGGGTCGCAATGCATGCCCATCACCAACTCCGCCTGGTCGAGAACACCGGCTTGAAGAATGAGCGGCGCGCCGGATGGGGATGTTTCTTCAGCCGGTTGGAAAAATACGCGAACGCGTTTGTTGAGCGAGGCTTCGAGCGGCTTCAACAGACGGACGATACCCGTTGCGATGGTGCTATGAACATCGTGTCCGCAGAGGTGACCATAACCCGGCGTGGTGCTGCAATAGCCCACGGTTTTGAAATCTTGAATGGGTAGGGCGTCGATGTCGGTTCGATACGCGACAATCGGACCCGTTTTCGGTCCCAAATCCACATAAAAACCAGTTACCGCTACCGTCTCGGATGGGGATGCACCCGCTGCGGCGCACACATCCCTCAATCGTTTCGAGGTCTTGAATTCGTGGAATCCAACTTCCGGCTCGGCGTGAAGTGCGCGTCGTAAGGCGATCAGATCGGATTCGATGTGGCGAGCCGCTTGAAGCAGGCCGCCGATGCGTGAGGACGAATCAGGCACTGAATGAGGTTCCACAGCCGCAGGTGCTCGTCGCTTTCGGATTGGTGAACACGAAACCACGGTTATCCAAGCCTTCGGAAAAATCCAACCGTGTTCCGCCCAAGTACAGCAAGTGGCGCTTATCGACCACCAGTTCCAGGCCATTCTGCTCGATGAGGACATCCATATCCGATTTGGCGCCGAACTCGAGGATATAACTCATTCCCGAGCAACCGCCGCCTTTCACTCCGATGCGCAAGTAATGATCGCCCGGAACCTGTTCCGCCGCACGGATTTTCAGGATTTGCTTCACCGCCGATGTCGTCAATTCTACTGTTTCCGTTTCAACCATAGCTATTCGAATCACGATTTAGATTCATTCAAAATAGGAAGAATTCAGGCGTGAGTGAAAAATTCCTGCTTTTCGTGGCTGAAAAGCCTCAATATCCCTGCCGAAACGAGGTTCACCAAGACGCGGGACGCGCGACGTTGGCTGATATTCACCAGGTTCGCGAATTCCGTGACCGTGATGCGGTCGTACTCGCCCAAATATCGGAACAAGCGCTGCTCATTCGGACCATATTGAAAGTTGATCCCGCTCGCCGATGTCGAATTTCTGAGTACAGACGCCACTTCCTTGCTGGCTTGGATGCTTTTATCCTTGTCGCGGATGTACACCGTGCGTTTTCCATCCGCATCCACCGCAACCGGCTTTCGTTCGGCTTCCGGAACACGCACGATGATCAACTCGCGATCGTCGTAATAGGGAAGGAGTTCGATGTCGGCGTCCACGGCCGGACGGCAGTAATAGTCCAATGCTTTCTCGAGGGCCATTTCCTCCTCATAAAAGCTGGCAACGCCGGTGATGGTCTTGTTGTCATTCACCCCGATGAGAAGGATTCCACCACGGGTGTTGGCGAACGCGGCGATTTCCCGGGCCAGCTTTTCAGGCGAGGAGATCGTCCGTTTGAATTCGAGATAGGTGCCTTCGCCGGTTTTCACAAGACGTGTGAAATCGGCCAACGACATGTTGGATACGACAGGAGATTTCATGAACGAATGAACGCCGATTAGTACGCAAGAATTTCATCTTTGGCCTCTCGGGTCATTAATTCCCGCATAGCCTCCATCGCGTGTTTGTCTTGAAACAGCACTTCATACACCCGTTCGGTGATCGGCATCTCCACATTCAGCTTTTTCGACCACCCATAGACCGATTTCGTGGTATTCACGCCTTCGGCCACCATCGCCATGCGTGAAACGATATCTCCCAATTTTTCCCCTTTCCCGATGTGGTAACCCACATACCGGTTCCGGCTGTGTTCGGAGGTGCACGTCACGATCAGGTCTCCGATGCCGGCCAAGCCCGAAAAGGTGTCTTGCGAAGCGCCCATCCGCATTCCCAATCGTTTCATTTCGGCCAGTCCACGAGTGAGGAGCGCCGCTTTGGCATTGTCGCCCAATCCGGCTCCATCCACAATTCCGGCTGCGATGGCCATGATGTTCTTGACCGAACCAGCGATTTCGACTCCAATCAGATCATGGTTCACATACACTCGGAACATTGGTGTTAAGAATGCCTGTTGAATGGCGATGGCCGCACTCTTGGAGGATGCCGCCGAAACCAGTGCCGTCGGCTTCAACCGGCTCACTTCTTCGGCATGACTCGGCCCATACAAAGCACCGATATTGTCTTCTTTAACCAGACCCTTCAGTGTCTCTGCCAACACTTGGGTCATCGTGAGATAGGTCTTGTTTTCGATGCCTTTGGATACGCTAACAACGATTTCATCCCCATCCAGATAGTTTCTGACGCGCAGCGACACTTCGCGCATGGTGTGGGATGGAGTCGCGAATACGATCAGATCCCGGTTCCGTGCGCAATCTGCCAGATCCGTATAGGCCGTGATGGCGGGAGGCAAAGCCAAGTCGGGCAAATAGGTCGGATTATGGTGATCCAGGTTGATCGCATCGGCGATTTCTTGCTCACGGGCCCAAATACGGACGTCGTGACCATTCGACTGCAGCACGACCGCAAGTGCGGTACCCCAACTTCCGGCTCCGATCACTGTGGCTTTCATTGGGTGGCGGTCTTTGATTTGAAAAATGGAGGAATCCGACTTTCGGTGCCCTTGACGAGTCTCACGATGTTGTCTTTATGCTTGTACACCACCGTCAGAGGAATGACGATACCGGCAATCATCATATATGGCCCGGTATGAACCGCTTGGTCGAACGCAAACATCAAAATAAACGGATAACTCAGAACGGCCAGTATGGATGCGAGCGACACATACCGCGTGGTGAACATCACAATCAGGAATACGGAGATCGCTAACAAAGCTGAGATCGGTGCCACTCCGAGCATCACACCACCTGCGGTGATGGCCCCTTTGCCGCCACGGAAGCTGGAGTAAATCGGAAACATATGACCGATCACGGCAATCAACCCTGCGATCATACTCACCAGCACATAATATTCGCCATGGGGTACGATTTTGGCAACCATGTTCGAAGCAACCCAACCCTTTCCAAGATCGAGAGCGGCCACGATCACGCCACTCTTCCATCCGAGTACCCGGAATGTGTTGGTGGTTCCGACATTTCCGCTGCCATGCTCACGGATGTCGATGCCTTTTGTAATCTTTCCCATCCATAGGGCGGACGGGATGGACCCGATGAGATAGCTGACTATCCCAACAACGATATATTCGACCACAATTTCTCCAGAAGACCTAGGTTATGATACTTCGGAAATATAGCGGTTTTTCACACGTGGCGCTCTGCATGATAGGATGAGCGAACCAACGGACCGCTTTCCACATGCTCGATTCCTTTGCCTTCGCCGATCTCTTTGTAGGTGGCGAACATGTCTGGATGTACCCACTCCACTACCGGTAGGTGCATCTGTGTGGGCTGC
Organism: uncultured Chitinophagales bacterium; assembly: GCA_964412365.1. GTDB lineage: Bacteria > Bacteroidota > Rhodothermia > Balneolales > HLUCCA01 > CAMTWZ01. The sequence continues at coordinate 13,559 of CAYPOI010000026.1, forward strand.
ATGTATTGACCGATAGTGAGCACGTCCACCTTGTTCGCGGCCACGTCGTCCATCAGTTCGAAGACTTCGGCGGGCGACTCTCCGAGTCCAACCATGATACCGGTCTTCGTGCGCAATCCGGCTTCTTTGCAACGGGCCAATAACTCGAGCGAGCGAGCGTATTTGGCTTGCGGACGCACAACGCCGTACATGCGGCTGACCGTCTCCAGATTATGGTTCAATACTTCGGGTTTCGCGTCGATTACGGTTTGCAAGGCATCCCAAGCGCCGCGGAAATCCGGAATCAACACTTCGATCGTGATTCCCGGAATTTCTTCGCGCAACCTGTGGATCGTATCGGCGAAAATCGGCGCTCCTCCGTCTTTGCGTTCGTCGCGGTTCACGGATGTGATTACGGCGTGCTTCAGATTCATCAACTTGGCGGCGCTGGCTACGCGGTTCGGTTCATCCCAATCCAGATCCTTCGGCGGGCGACCCGTTTTGATCGCGCAAAATCCGCAAGAGCGCGTGCACACATCCCCTAAAATCATGAATGTCGCGGTTCCGGCGCTCCAGCATTCGCCCATGTTGGGGCATCGGGCTTCGGCGCAAACGGTGTTCAGCTTGTGAGAGCTGATGATGTCGGCCACTTCTTTGAACACCGGACCTTGAGGCAGCTTCACTCGAAGCCAGTCGGGGCGGCGTTTGGCGGTAGGTTGTTCGGTTTCGATAATCATGGTCTAAGATACGGGTTTCGGAACGTTCATATGGGCGTTGAACACCTCTCCAACGTGTGCGATGATGCGTTGCCTCACCTCCATCAGATGCACCTGTCGCCCAAGCAATTGCTGTAAGCTGGTCACGGATTTGTCGGAAATGCCGCATGGAATGATGTGGTTGAAGTATCCCAGATTGGTGTTCACATTCAGCGCGAAGCCGTGCATCGTCACCCAGCGCGAGCATTTGATGCCCATCGCGCAGATTTTGGCTCCATCCACCCATACGCCGGTCTGCTTGCCTTCGCGTCCGGCAGAAATCCCATAATCGGCACAAACGCGGATGATGACTTCTTCCAATTCCCGCAGGTATCGATGGATGTCGGTGTAATAGCGATCGAGATCGAGTATGGGATATCCCACAATTTGGCCAGGACCATGATAGGTGATGTCGCCACCACGGTCGATTTTCACAAACTCGGCTTCCTCGCGAAGCAGATTCGCCACATCCCCGCTTTTTCCGAGCGTGTACACGTGAGGATGTTCCACAAACAGAAGCAGGTCCGGGGATGGGGATTCGATGATCGCTCCATTCCGGACCTGCAATTTCTCGTCGATCAATGTCTTCTGAAACGAAGCCTGTAACGCCCAGGCTTCGCGAAAGGGCATCACACCCAGATCTATGACATCGATGCGGTTCAGTGTTTCGCGGGCGTTCCCAAATGGATGCCCTCGTTGTAGGCTTCCGCCACCGCTTCCATCACAGCTTCCGACAAGGTCGGGTGCGGATGGATTGCGTTGATGATCTCATGGCCGGTGGTTTCGAGATCGCGCGCCACAACGGCTTCCGCGATCATTTCCGTCACACCATAGCCGATCATATGGCAACCAAGCCATTCGCCGTATTTGGCATCAAACACAACTTTGACGAACCCTTCGGGATGTCCAGCCGCTTGAGCTTTGCCATTCGGAGAGAACGGGAACTTGCCGATTTTCACGTCATAGCCTTTTTCTTTCGCGGCTTTCTCGGTGAGTCCGACCGACGCGATTTCCGGTTTGCAGTAGGTACAACCTGGGATGTTGTCATAGTTGATCGGCTTCGGATTCTTGTTCGCGATTTTCTCGATCACAAACACGGCTTCATGCGTCGCTTTATGAGCCAACCAAGGCGCGCCGGCCACGTCGCCGATAGCGTAGATGCCTGGGACCGAGGTTTGCAGGGTCTTGCGGTCGACCGTAATGGCACCGCGCTCATGCTTCACGCCGATCTCATCCAATCCAAGCCCTTCCACGTTGCCCACCACACCGACGGCAGACAGCACGACATCGGTTTCGAGGACTTCTTCCCCTTTCGGAGTTTTGACCGTCACCAAAACCTTGCCGCCTTTCTTCTCGACTTTCTCAACCGTGCTTTCGAGCATCAGGTTCATGCCGGCTTTCTTGTAGATTTTGCCGAGCTCTTTGCCCACATCCTCGTCCTCGATCGGAACCAAGGTTTTCTGAAGCTCCACGATGGTCACTTCCGTGCCAAGGGTATGATAGAAGTACGCGAATTCGACGCCGATGGCACCGGCGCCGACAATCACCATGCGCTTGGGCTGTTTCTCGAGTTTCATCGCGCGCTCGGAGTTGATCACGGTTTCGCCATCGAATTTGAGGGATGGAAGCTCGCGGCTGCGCGCACCCGTCGCCACAATGAAATGCTTGGCTTTCAGACGATCGGTTTCCTTGCCATCCTCATCCAAAATCGCCACCTCCGTCTTGCTCGCGAACTTGCCGTGGCCTTTGATGACCTCGATTTTGTTCGTCTTCATGAGGTATTGAATACCCTTGCTTTGCTTGTCGGCCACACCGCGGCTGCGCTGAATGATCTTGCCGAAATCGAAGCTGACTTCGCCCGCATTCACACCAAAATCGCCCGCATGCCTGATCGAATCAATCGTTTCGGCGGATTTGAGCAATGCTTTGGTCGGAATGCATCCGATGTTGAGGCAGACGCCTCCCAAATCACGCTTTTCGACGATTGCGGTTTTTAGTCCGAAGTGGGTGGCACGGATCGCGGCGGCATATCCGCCTGGACCCGAACCGATTACGACAACATCAAATTCTTTAGCCATGATACAATGTGCTTAAGGGTGAATTAAACGAGTTTGGAAACGAAATCCAGTTGTTCCCAAGGAAACTCAGGGCGGCCGAAGTGGCCATACGCCGCGGTTTTGCGGTACATCGGGCGCTTAAGGTCAAAACGCTTCACAATGCCGGCTGGTGTGCAATCAAACGTTTTGGCAACCAAAGCAGCCAATTCAACATCCGATTTCACACCGGTTCCATAGGAATTGACCGCGATGGATACGGGCTCTGCGACTCCGATGGCATACGCCAATTGTACCAATACACGCTCGGCCAAACCGGCTGCGACGAGGTTTTTGGCGATGTGACGCGAGGCATAGGCCGCACTACGGTCCACTTTCGATGGATCTTTGCCGGAGAATGCTCCGCCGCCATGGGCTCCGTGTCCACCATAGGTGTCCACGATGATTTTACGTCCGGTAAGTCCGGTGTCTCCATGCGGTCCGCCAACCACGAATTTTCCGGTCGGATTTACGTGAATGATCGTGTCGGCATCCATCATTCCGGCAGGAATCACACGCGGAAGCAAATACTTGATCACATCGGCGCGAATCTGGGATTGCTCCACACCGTCGTCATGTTGGGTAGAGAGGACAATGGTATCCACGCGTTTCGGCTTGCCGTTAGCATCATACTCGATGGTCACTTGGCTCTTCGAATCCGGCGCCAAATAGGTCATGTTCATTGCGTTTTTGCGGATGTCAGCCAATTCGCGCACCAAATCGTGCGACAATTGGATACTCAATGGCATCAATTGTTCGGTTTCCTTGATGGCATACCCGAACATCATGCCTTGGTCGCCGGCTCCTTGCGCTTTCGTATCGTCAGAATCAACTCCCTGTGCGATGTCGGGGCTTTGCGTATGGATGCTGACCAGAATTCCGCAAGAGTCCGCATCAAAACGATAGGTTGGCTTCGTGTAGCCAATCTCACGGATCACTTGACGAGTCACTTCCTGAACGTCAACATACGCGTTTGTGGTCACTTCACCGGAAATTACGGCGAGACCGGTTGTGACGAGGGTTTCTACGGCAACACGCGAGTGGGCGTCTTGTGCCAGCATGGCATCCAGAATCGCATCCGATATCTGGTCTGATACTTTATCCGGGTGGCCTTCAGATACGGATTCGGACGTGAACAAACGTTTCATTATTGATGTCTAGGTTCAGGTTGGTGATAAAATTAGAGCCTTGAAAATACGAATTTCTGACGGTACATTCTTGAATGTCTATCGTCATCTTAACTATCCTCGTTGTTATCGTCGCTCTTTACCTCATCATCACTACCGTGCGTCGGCCGATGAGAAAATCAGTTCGATTCACCACTGTCACCTGCTCCCAATGTGGAAACACCCCTCATCGGATTCACCGCACCACCATCATCCGCTGGCTTAGCGCGATCATCCCATTGCGGATGTTCGGATGCCTGACGTGCAATCGCAAATTCGTTCGGGTGAAGCCTTTAAACGAACAAATCGGGACCGCCGCCTAACCGCGGAACACCGAGGTATTCGTAGCCTTTGGCCGTCACCACGCGTCCCTTGGGCGTGCGTTGCAAAAAGCCTTCCTGAATTAAAAACGGCTCGTACACTTCCTCAATGGTGCCCTTGTCTTCGCCGACGGCTACAGCAAGGGTGCCTAGACCAACCGGACCGCCCTTATAATTCTGGATGATGGCCTGTAGAATGCGGATGTCCATGTCGTCAAGTCCGCGTTTATCCACATCCAACGCATTCAGGGCTTTGTCGGCGATGGCACGATCGATGGTGGCGAGTCCGGCCACTTCCGCGAAATCGCGGGTTCGACGTAGCAGGCGGTTCACAATGCGGGGTGTGCCACGGCTTCGGCGGGCGATTTCGAACGCACCCTCATCCGAAATCCCGATTTTCAGGATCTTCGCGCTTCGTTCGGTGATGGATTGAAGCAATTCCACATCATAATAATCGAGGCGGGCGTCGATTCCGAAACGGGCTCTTAGTGGCGCGGTGAGCAAGCCTTTCCGAGTCGTCGCGCCGATCAATGTGAATTTCTTTAGGTCAATCTGAATGCTGCGCGCATTCGGACCTGAATCGATAATGATGTCCAGTTTATAATCCTCCATCGCCGAATACAGGTATTCTTCGATGACGGGATTCAGCCGGTGGATTTCATCAATAAAGAGGACATCCCCGTCGTCCAAATTGGTGAGCATGCCGGCGAGATCACCGGGTTTGTCGAGCACTGGACCTGTGGTGGTTTTCATCCCCACACCCATTTCATACGCGATGATGGCGGCCAGCGTGGTTTTCCCCAAGCCCGGCGGACCCGAAAGCAGCACATGATCCAGCGGCTCATTCCGCATTTTCGCCGCACGGATGAACACCGTCAGATTGTCGATGATTTTACGTTGACCGATAAACTCATCGAGCGAAGCCGGGCGTACCGTTTGCTCGAATGCGGCTTCTTTCGTCGACGGATTCAACAGGGGATTCGACACCGTAATATGGGATTAATGTTCTTCACCGTACCTTCCACCCAAAGGTACACCCTTCATAGCGTATGAGAAAATCCGTTCCGAACACTGAGTTTGCAAGAGAATTATCCAACGGCCATCCCGGCCTAATTCCCGACCACTTTTTGAATTACGAGATGAGTTGGTTGAGCTTCAACTGGCGCGTCTTGCATTTGGCGATAGATGAAAACACACCGCTTTTGGAGCGCGTGAAGTTCATCGGCATTGTGGCGTCCAATTTGGATGAGTTTTTTCAAAAACGGGTGGGTGGACTTAAGCGTCAGCTTCAAGCAGGCGTGGTTCATCCGTCTGTGGATGGAAAAACGCCTGCCGAACAGTTGCGTGCCATCCGGACAGACGTGAAGGAGATGATCAAGGCCCTTCGCGGCACGTTTTTCGATAAACTGGTCCCGGCCTTGGCCACGCACAACATCCGATTCACGACCTATGACGACCTTACGCCCGTCCAGCGTCAGAAGATGGATACCTATTTCAATCGGCAGTTGTACCCGATTCTCACACCACTGGTGGTGGATCAATCCCATCCGTTTCCGCTTATTTCCAACAAAAGCCGAAGTTTTGCGGTGGAATTGCACGACCGGAAAACGGATGAACATTTGTTCGCCCGCATCAAAATCCCTGCGAATCGTCCACGTTGGTTAACGGTCGAGAAAGAAGACGGCGCCATCACCTTGTTGCTGATTGATGACCTCATCCGCGCCAAAATCGATCGATTGTTTCCTGGAGCCACCATTCTATCGGCGAATGTGTTCCGAGTGACTCGAAATGCCGATGTGGATCGAAATGAAGAAGAAGCCGACGACTTGCTCGAACTGATTTCCGAAGAATTGCGCGAGCGACGCTTCGCGGAAGTGGTGCGATTGGAATTGGATATCGACACGCCGACCCACATCAAAGAATTGCTGATGGATAAGACGGGTGTGGCGCGGATGGATACGTTCGAAATCATCGGTCCGATCGGACTCGCCGATGCCGTGGAGTTATACAAAGTGACTGGTTTCGACGATTTGAGGTACGCCCCTTTCGTGCCCACCTTGCATCCGGCGCTGCGTCATGCCATCGATGAGAACATGCCGGATATGTTCGCCACCATCCGGAAGGGCGATTTCATGGTGCATCATCCCTATCACAGTTTCGCGACATCGGTGCAGCGGTTCATCGAAGAAGCGGCGAAAGACCCGAACGTGCTGGCCATCAAGCAGACCTTGTACCGCACCTCGCGCGATTCGGCGATCATGCATGCGTTGATGAATGCCGCGGCAGATGGCAAACAAGTGGCGGTGTTGGTGGAACTGAAAGCGCGTTTCGATGAAGAGCGGAACATCGAATGGGCTCAAAAGCTCGAAAAAGCTGGGGTACACGTGGCGTATGGACTTGCCGGACTCAAAATCCATTCGAAAGTGACGATGGTGGTCCGCGAAGAGGACGACGGATTGAACACCTATTGCCACATCGGAACCGGGAATTACCACCCCGATACCGCTCAATTGTATGAAGATTTCGGGCTGTTCACCTGCGATGAAACCATTGCCGGCGATGTGACCGATTTGTTCAACTTCCTTACCGGGTTCGCGCCCGATCAGGCCTATGAAAAACTTCTGGTCGCGCCTCTTTTCCTACGGAACCAGATTGTGGAGAACATCCGGTTCGAAACGGAGGAAGCGAGAGCCGGTCGGCCTGCGAAGATCTTCCTCAAGACGAACAATTTGGAAGATCCGGGCATCATCAACGCCTTGTATGAAGCCTCGCAAGCGGGAGTCAAGGTGGATGCGGTTGTGCGGAGCGTCACGAGATTACGCGCTGGCGTACCCGGACTCAGCGAACGGATCCGCGTGCACTCCGTGGTGGGTCGGTACTTGGAGCATTCGCGTATTTACAGCTTCCATCGGGCCGGAGAGCAGCGGCATTACATCGGATCGGCGGATATGATGCATCGCAACCTCGACGCGCGTGTGGAAGTGCTCACACCCATCGAATCACCACCCCTCAAAGCCTACCTCCAGTTCGTGGAGGATGCGTACCTGAGCGACACCCGCTGCCGATGGGAATTGCTCGGGGATGGGGGACATCGTAAAATCGAAGCTGAAAACGGCGCGATGGGCATTCATGACCGCTTGATGGAGCATGCCACGAAAGGCCTCGCGCCCGTGCCCTGGAGCACAAGCTGATCATTTGCTGACGCAGGTGACGAGCACCTTCAGAATACGGTGTTTCCGAGTCGATATGGAACTTTTTGTGACGTTGAGCCTCTCGGAAAGTCGTGCGATATCGGGATCGTCGAACCACTTCAGGATAAAGCACACTTGGTCGTCGGTCAGCTTTTCCAGGCATTTCAGCAGACGCTCCCGCTTGTCTTTATCTTCGAGACGAGTCAATTGCGATGCGTCTGCACCATAATTGGTTTCCATATCGGCCATATCGCGGATGATGTAATCGCGTGCGATGGTCCGGATGTATTCGCGTTTGCAGATGGTGTTGACATAAGAGCCTAACCGCTCATCGGAGTGCAGTTGGCCTTTTTTGACGGATAGATAAAAGGCGACGATCGTCTGCTGAACGGCATCTTGAGCATCTGCATATTCGGCTCGGAACTGGCGCTTCAAAAAATGATGCAACGCGGTTTCGACCATCTCCAACGACTGCCCGATTTGCGAGTAATTTTCACTGACGAACGCCTCCTTCAATTCCTGGATTCCTCTCATGGTCCTGGGCGCTGAAGTGGGGGTTTTCGCATTCATCCAACCGCATCGACCTCCACCGATACGATTTAAGGTAGATTACATCCTTTATACAACGCTGTCAAGCCTTGTGTCATAAAATTCGTTACGTAATCTGTGCGTTATTTTGGACTTAGAGCCCAAGCCGGATCTCGGCGCCGACGAATTTGTATGGATGCGCGCCCACAGAGACCTTGCGAAAGCCATACTTCGGGGGAATGGCCACATCGATCAGATGGATGGCATAGATCGAACCAAGCACCACGGCGGAGATGTCGCGCAACTGCGCGGCGCGCTCCACATGAGGGTAATACGCCCTCATGGCGTTACCACGCCGTTCCACCTCATCGAAATCCGTGGCCTGTTCATAGGCCCTGCGAAGGGAGCGATAATCGGATTTTCGATCGTGATATCCCTTGTTTCGGTTCTGTAGATAACGAATACCCCCTATAGTAGCGGTCGCCATCAGCAATGCGTTCACATAGCTCCCTTCATAGGCCTGACTCAAGCCCGGTACCGGGCTCGCGAGCAAATACACACCCAGGTGCGGCTTGAGGTAGTGGCTCACAAACACGGATGGTTTCGAATCGAAATCGATCGGAATGGTTTTGCGGATGGAGCCCTGTTGCAATTCGATGACGGAAATCGGTTCGTCCTCCTTGACCATCCACATGGCGAGGCCCAGTCCGATGTCGTTTCCATTATAAAAGATGCGAGTGTCCGCATCCGTTTCCACTACCAGGTTGGCTTGATTTCGAAGCACGAACCAGGTGGACGATGTGTTCGGGAAGCGGATCTCATTGATCCGAAGATCGACTCTGAGATTCCTTTCCTCGCCGGAAAGCACTTCGAGGGTGGCAACACGGTCGCCGTACGACGGATGGGTGAAGCGGACCGTATGATAGCCCTCGGGCAGCATCAGACTATCACCCGATGTGATGGCGATAGGGCTCGAAAAATCCTCGTTCAACACCAGTATGACTTCGTTCGGCATCGTCTGAATGCGAACCATACTTGAATCTGCGAAAAGGGACAAAAACAAGAACAAGAGCATCGCACAAGGTAAGCGGAATGTGTATTTTTTTGAATGGTGATAAGATGGATTTTGCCGACAATGTTACTGGTGGCTTGTACCCAGCCCACCGAGTATGTCCGCGACAATCCCAACGACCCTACCGGTACGAGCTTCGTGCTTCCCTCAGTGAGCGGATTAACCTCCACACGCGTGGAACGGCAAATTCGGTTGGATTGGAGCACATCGTTCGACCGATACACCATCCATATCGAACGCTCGGTGAACGGTGGCGCTTTCGCCCTGCGCGACACCTTGAGGTCTACCGATACCACGTGGGTCGACACCTCCGTGGCCATGCCCGACAGCAATATGTACCAGTACCGTGTGTTCGGACGCTACCTGGATCAGTCTTCCGACACCATCACTTCTTACCGAATCACATCCGAGATCAGCCCAAGACCCATCACGCACATGGATCGAGAATTTGGATCCGGACCAATCCGCATTCATGGTTGGCAGCATCCGGTTCGACAACCATTCTTATCCGGCGATCTTCTGACGCATTACATGGCCACTGATTCAACCACATTGACTGTGCGGTATTCGGACGGGTCAACGATACAAAGAGGCCTGCTAGAGGTACCCTATTTCCACATCCCAACCGAAGAAACCAGTCGAGACTTTGTGCTCATCCAATATTCACGGGGTCGAGTCGTATCCCAATGGGTTTCCCCAACCCTTGAATTGGTTTATTCTATCGTTCCGGGCTTTGGAAACCCGATTTCTAGTCCGCTTCTTGCCGGCATGCCATCGGTATTTTTATCATCGGAATTCGTCGACTCCCAATCATTTTTTCTTCAATCCGCAGGAGCGACATCCATTCGGTTATATGACGCACGGTATCGGTCGTCTTCGACCCTTTTGACCGGTATCACAGAGCCCATCGTCTCGGCGATCGGATCTAGCACCAATCGACTTGTGTTTTCAAACGAATCGGGGGCCGTATTCAGCCTATTTCCGGCCTTCAATATTCTCACTCAGCTGTCTGTACCCGGACCTGCGACCACACTCGGAGCGCATTATGCAAGCGGTGAACTCGTTTATGTGCGGCGTCACGTGGGTGATCCGAACACCGCCAGCATCGACCGGTTCAATGTGACAACCCAAACGTTGTTGGCGAGTTTTCCGGTATCGTCCAACTCCTTTCAGCGAATCCTCGATCGTCCGGAGCGCAACGAGATCTGGATCTTCGACCGCGGGCTTCGGCGCATCAACCGAACCACGGGGGCTTTGATACAGGATTTTGACGACTCCGAGCTTGTCAAGTACCTGATGTTCCAAAACGGTGCCGCTTTCGCCACCTTCCGCAACCAAGCCCCCTATGTGAAACGGTACGATCTCGCAACCGGACAGATTACCACCTCAACGGTACCGGTTCCTAATGACGACCTTCTCTATCTGGCGGATGGTGCTCATATCGTGATTCTTTCTCAAAACAAGATTGCGCTCTATCGGCTCAGCGAGAGTCGAATTCTTGCTGAAGTGCCTTACCTGGTAAACCACTCAGATGCGTTTTTCCTTCCGGTGGATACAAGTGATCCAGACGAGCTCCACGTTGTCTACAAACAGGGTGAACTGTCGCATTTGAGTTATCGATGGTTTTTTTCAAATCGTTTTACCCAATGACAACCAAACTCCCCCTCATACTATTGCTGATGTTGGCCGGATGTTCGGTTCCATCCGACTTCAACCGAGACAATCCGGATGACCCGAAATCATCTGCCTATGTGGTGGCGAATCCAGGTTGGATCCAGCTTTACCCTTTTGGCAAGCATCCACGGGTGACGTGGGGTATCGCTTCCATTTTGCCTGACATCACCATTGAACGAAAGATTGGAGAAGGGCCATGGGTGGACGTGGCTACGGTATCCGCTTCCGACAGTCTCTATGTGGATGTGGACATCACGATTTACGCACCCCAAACGTATCGGTATCGCTTGCATGCCCATCATATGGGTCAGAAATCGGACACGTTGACCAGTTGGCCGATCGTGGTAAGTCCACAAATTACGTTCCCTGTTGAGCTCTTGCCCGCGTCCTATCCGAGTCTCTTATTTAGAGGACAAGGTGCGGCGCTAGCATCTCGTTTGGAGAACGACACCTTGTTCACAACGATTCGGATGGACACAGTAAGATTTGAGCGCAGAATTGGCGAGGCTCCTTTTGAAATTTTCCGCACAGCACCTTTGGGCGCTATCTACGATGACATCCACATGACGGCAAGTGCTTTACAATACCGATTTACGCCTTGGTACATGGGACAATTTCACGATGAGTCGTTCACAACACCGTACCTCGACCGATATCTCATGGTCGGCACCTCTCAAAATCTTCAAAACACACGAATGGGTTTTTTCGATACGTGGACGTCGTTCGATACCTGGAACGGGCTGCTTTATCGTCCAGCGGTCTATTTAGCCTCTTCCTCGTTATGGCGGATGTACGTGCTCCGGCCGGATGGCAGCCTGATAACCAATCTCAATATCCGACCCGCTCAGTCCGTACCCTTTCTCGACGTCACGGCCATTCGTTTTGCACTTTCCAATTCACGGTTCGCATTTGTGGAAAACTCACGTCGATTGGTCCTATTCCCTTTTGCCGGAGATCCGACCGCCGCTGTGCAGATCTTGCCAAACCATCAAACCTTGTGGGATGTGGCTTTTAATGAATCGGGATCCGTGCTGTATGCATCCTTTTCTGACAATTCAGAACCTCGCCACGACATCCGATCCCTTACCGATGCGAACGGACCTTGGGAAACGGTCCACACTCTCAACAGAGCCGCGGAATGGTTCGCAATCGACTCGGTGGCCAACCGTTTGCACACGATCGAAACTGCAAGCAACCAGCAGACATGGGTCACCAGACAATGGAGTGATGGTCGTGTTCTATATTCGGCTCCCATATCTGGACGAGTGAATCAGGTTGCGGCGACATCGACTGGATTCCAGTTGCTGAGCGGACACCAATCCGGAAATCGAAGTTGGCTTGTGGATCCGGAAGCAGGCACTCTTCAGGAAATCGTGTTTGAACAAACGCATCGTTTCATGGTCGCCACATCCGAACCTGGAATCGCATTGAGAGCGATAGGCGAAAAGCTGTTCGAAGTCGACTCAAGCGCACCAAGTGTCGTATCTGGAAGGTTCATTCTGCCAACCACGATCGGCCATCGATGGAACATCACCGCGCTTGAACCAACGCATCTCATCGAATTCGATGGCGACAGAACCCGGCGCCATATCGGAAATCAAGCGCGATATGAGTTCAGAACGACACCATGACCGACGGATAGGGATTGGGGCGGATGCGGATGTTGCGATATCCCATCGGATGCGGAATCAACGCATCCACCAGGCTTCCCACATACATCACGGCGGCCGTTCCATAGGACACATCCCGCACTAATCCCACTGTTTTGGCTTGAGAATGTAGCTTCTCCGTTCGGTTGCCCAAAGCTTCGGCATCGGCTTCACCCGCATTTCGATAGCGTTCGCGCATAAGCAAATACTCATTGTTTTTGCGTTTGTACCGATCGGTGAGATACATGCCCGACAGGATGCCGCCCGTCACCACGCCCGCGAAAACAGCCCCCTTCCGCGTGTCCCGTTCATAAAATTGTGTGCCGCCCGGTAACAGGCTCAATGCCTGCGACACGCGTCGGTCCGGAAGCAAATAATCGACCACATGCAACGAGCGACGTGGATGGAATGTGAACGGGTGCTCGGTCATGCGATAGTCCTTATGAACCAAGCGAAGCACATGCGGCATTGAATCGATCGGCATATTGTACCATATATGTCCGGCGCCCAGCTTTTCCCCATCCAACCATATGTCGGTTTCGTCGTCGGTATCCACATACAGATTGTGGCCGTTTCGGAGCGGATGCCAACTGGTGAATCCGGCAAAATCACCCGTGGCTTGACCCGGAAACGTGATCCGGATCATCGTGTCTTGTGTAGCCGTCAGGTCCACATCCACCACCCGATCGAGATAGGTTGGATGATAGATCCTGAACCGATACCGTCCCGCTTCAACTGTTAGGGTGTCGGCGGAGGTGATCCGACGAACCGATGCGAGATCTTCATCCACCATCAACATGGCCTGCGGAACGCGAAGTTGGAAACGGACCGTTACCGAATCAGGCGGTTGAAAAAGCAATGCGATAAACAATAGGGGGACCATGGCCCAAATGTACTTAAAATCTGCTGGTTTCGATTCCGCACGGATGCCGTTATCTTGCATCCCATGTATCGTGTTCAGCTAACGAATTTCGAAGGTCCGCTCGACCTGCTCCTGTTTTTCATCAAACGGGATGAACTCGACATCTACGACATCCCCATCGCCTACATCACCGACCAGTTCCTCGAGTATCTGCATTTCATGGAAGAACTGGATTTGGGCGTGGCTTCGGAATTCATTTATATGGCCAGTTCGCTGATGTCGATCAAAGCGAAAATGATGCTTCCGCGCGACGAACAAGAGATCGACACCGAATTTGATGAAGCCGATCCGCGTTATGAATTGGTTCAAAGTCTGATCGAATACCGTCGATTCAAGGAAATGGGAGATGAGATGCGGGTGCTGGATGAGCATGAGCGCCTGTATTTCACCCGTGGAAACACCGACAACGATCGTGTGGAGGTGGACCATGATTCAGGCGAATTGCTCAAAGAACTCACGTTGTTCGATCTTATTTCCGCGTATCAGCAGGTGATCAACCGCGCCACGCGTCCGAAACCCGTCCATTCGGTCGAGTTGGTCAAAACCTCCATTGAAGAGCAGGAAAAACGCATCACCGAGGCCTTGCGCACGGGTGGACGTCAATCCTTCAAATCTCTCATCGAATCCGCAACCTCCCGCATCGTCATCGTGGTGATGTTCCTCGCCATCCTCGAAATGATCAAAGAGCAAAAACTCGTTCTTTTTGTGGATGAGGACGTCACCGAATTCCATCTTGATTTACCCACCGTATCCGAAACCATCTCCGCATGAACCGTCTTCTCATTGTGGCCGCCTCCGGCCTTGTCTTTCTTTCCGCCTGCAAAACGCAAGAGCTTCCACTCACCCCAGCCCAACGCACGGAAGCGGGTTATGCCTATACCAACCACATTACGGCTGATTTCATCCGTCCGCATGTGTACACCCTAGCAGATGATTCGATGCGGGGACGCGACACCGGATCGCCCGAGGAAGTAAAAACCGCTATTTATCTGGCCAACAACCACATCCTCAACCGTTTGCAGCCAGCGGGCGACGACAGCACCTACTTTCAGTTTTATGATTTGGCCACAAGCGTGACCCGCGGATATACGTTCCGGTTCACCACGGGCGACATCACGCAGACCATGAGAGTCGATTCAGACAATCTGGATCCAGTGCTGGTCACGGCAGGCTCGCCCGGAACCCATCAGGGACAAATCTACTTCGCCGGATTCGGGATCGAAGACAGCACGCTCGGCATCCGTCATTTGGATGGAATCGACATCAGAGGACATTATGTGATGATCTTCAACGACATTCCGGCGGCAGCTACGGGATGGACAGCGACACGACGCTTCCGTGATCTGATCTTGACCCGCGGCGCCTTGGGAGTGATCACCATTTCACTCGACTCGCCAGCCGATTTCCTCGACAATCTGAACATGATGCAGCAAAACTTCAATTCGCCCACGGCGATGCGACTTGCGTATCAAGTGCGTCAACCGCGCTTCACCTATCAGTATTACACCATCACGCCGTTCACCGCATCTCAATTGCTGGCCGAAGGCAACGAGCAAGGCTTGCGGGATCTGTTTCTAACGTTGTCTGCCAATCCGCAGAACTTTTCCCCACGCATCACTCCGTCCAGCCTTTCCGTTGACGGCGCTACCGGCGAAGAAACCATCAAAAGCCGCAATGTGGTCGCCGTATTACCTGGTTCTGACCCAGAACTGGCACACGAAGCCGTGGTTCTGATGGCGCATTACGATCACGTGGGTGTCGGCTCGCCCGACGCCTCCGGCGATCGTTTGTACAATGGTGCCGATGATAACGCATCGGGCACGGTCGGACTTTTGGCCATCGCCAATGCCTTGGTTGAAGCCAAGAAAGCGGGTCATGGCCCGCGTCGCTCGGTGATGTTCTTGCATGTGAGCGGCGAAGAAAAAGGACTTCTGGGCTCACGCTTTTACTCCGATCACCCCACCATCCCTATCGAAAACATCGTGGCCAACATCAATGTGGACATGGTCGGTCGAATCGAAGACAAGCGCTACGAAAGCGGCGACACGAATTATGTGTATCTGATCGGTGCATCGCTCATTTCCTCGCGCATCGACAGCCTCGTTCGCGTGGCGAATGAAAAAACCACAAACATTTTCTTGGATCCGGGCCTGAACGACCTCAACGATCCGCAGCAGATCTATCGTCGCAGCGACCATTGGAATTTCGGTCGCCTCGGCATTCCGTTCGCGTTCTTCTTTTCGGGAATCCACGACGATTACCACCGTCCGTCCGATTCGCCCGATAAGATCACGTACGAAGCCATGGCCGACCGCCTCAAAATGATTTACGGCCTCACCATCGAGATCGCGAACGACAATGAGCGTCCGGTTGTGGATAACAAGGCCTTCATCGAACGCACGCAGGCAAGCCCAAGATAATGTCCGACCCCGTATTGAAAGAAGCATCCGTCAGGCGGACCTTCGCCATCATTTCCCATCCCGATGCCGGGAAAACCACGCTCACCGAAAAACTCCTTCTGTATGGAGGAGCCATTCGGGAAGCCGGGGCCGTGAAATCGCGCAAAGCCTCGAAAGCCGCCTTGAGCGACTGGATGGCGATCGAGCAAGAACGCGGCATTTCGGTGACGAGCTCGGTGCTTCGTTTCGAAAAAGACGGCGTGAAGTACAATCTGCTCGACACTCCGGGTCACAAAGACTTTTCCGAAGACACGCTGCGCACCCTGGTGGCCGCCGATTGCGCGCTGATGGTGATCGATGTGGCCAAAGGCGTGGAAACGCAGACCGAAAAATTGTATGAAGTCTGCAAACTGCGCGGAACGCCGGTGATCACCTTCGTGAACAAATGCGACCGTCCGGGGATGTCCCCGCTCGAAGTGATGAGCGATATCGAAGCCAAGCTCGGCCTCCGCGCCATCGCCGCCACTTGGCCCGTGGGCTATGGGAGCCAGTTCGAAGGCGTGTACGACATCAAACACGATGAATTGTACCGGTACACGAAAGTGGACCATGGCGCACACGAAGCCTCGGCCGACATCACCGATCTCGAAACCGGACTCGCCAACAGCAGCATTTACAACGACGACAAAGAAGAGCTTCGCGAAATCGTGCAGCTCATCGGCGATGAATACCGCGACATGGACCTGCAAGATTTCCTCAGCGGAAAGGTGTCGCCTGTGTTCTTCGGATCGGCCTTGAATAACTTCGGATTGGATCTGTTCTTGCGACATTTTTCCGACTTGGCGCCCTCGCCGCAACCCTATGAAGGCGATACGGGCGACATCCGCGCGCTCGATACCCCGTTTTCGGGCTTCATCTTCAAGATGCAGGCCAACATGAATCCGGATCACCGCGATTGCACGGCGTTTGTCCGAGTGGCATCCGGAAAATTCCGGAAGGGGATGGATGTGGTGCTCAGCGACAGCGGGAAAAAAGTGCGGCTCAGTACGCCCCATAGTCTGATGGGGGATGAGCGTTCGATGGTGGATGAAGCCTGGCCCGGTGATATTCTCGC
>CAYPOI010000027.1:0-22511 GCA_964412365.1 uncultured Chitinophagales bacterium
CGATACCCGTGTGACGGATCGACACGTAGCGAATCACACCCGAGTTGTCGTCGTCATTGGTGCCACCGTATTCGGCCAAGATCTGCGGATTGGCGATCTCGTTGAGACCTTCGATCAAACGCAAGCCACCCACGGATGGATTGTTCGTTCTTGCCGCACCCAAGACAACGAGTCCGCCCCAAAGGCCACGGTCGTCTTTGTCCAAGTTTCCGTTCAAATTGTCTTGAATCGAGGTCATGATGATCGGGCGATCAGCCGTTCCTTCCGCGAAGATCTGCGCACCGCGGGTGATCACCAAACCTTTGGCGTTGTTACCGACACCAAGGTCGAATTTGACAACTGTACCGGCTTCAATGTACAAGCGGGATCCATTTTTCACATAGATCATGTCTTTGACATTGTACACCTTGTCGGCGGTCCAATAATATGTAGCGTTCTCGGCGAAGTCACTGTTTCTGACCTCGACGGTAGTTTGAGCTTGAATGGCCATCGGGATGAAGGCCAAGATGATGAATAGTGTTTTTTTATACATAGGGTTTAGTTATATGCCGTAGCTGATTCCGAGTGAAAAGGTTCTACCGAGACTGAAACGCTGCGTGTCATAGTACACGCCATTAAATTCCTGGGTGTAGCGGACCGTTGGGTTTAGAAGATTTTTTGCGGTACCGGATAGTTCGAAGCGACCAAACGATTTGCGCACCAGCAAATCCATACTTGTAATCGATTTTTCATAAATGTCTGGAGCAGCGCCTACCGAAACGGCATGCAATCGGTCACCGAAGCGGTTGATGCTCAGGTCGGCTGAAAATCCGTTGGACAAATTTTGATAAGAGAGGTCGAAGTTCACGATGTAAGGCGACTGTCCGGCCAAGGATCGAGTCGATGTTGCCGTGGGGTCGTTGATTCGAAAGTTTAACAGTTCGTTTTTCGGGATATCCACGTAGCTGTTCACATAGGTGAAATTGGTGGCGACGGAGAACGAATTGAACACATCGTGGACAAAGCCCAAATTTTTGCGGACTTCCATTTCAATTCCATATACGCGACCTGAGCGAACGTTTTGAACGGTCATGTTCTTGTTCACTTCGGGACGAATGGCGCGTTCAATCGGGTTTGTCAGGTTCTTATAAAACCCGCTGACCGCGATCAGCTCACCTGGATTCGGATACCATTCGTAACGAACATCCATATTGCGGATGAGAGTACGGGTGAGTGTATCGTTGCCCGTGAAAACGAAGGATCCGTAGAAGTCGAATGTGGCATAGGGTGCCAATTCTCTGAAGGTCGGACGTGCAACCGTGTGCGTGTAAGCCAAGCGCAGATTCATCGTCTCGTTCAGCGCGTAGATCGCCGTCAAGCTTGGCAGCAAATCGGTATTATCGAGCTCACCTCTGGCCAACGTTGTGTCGCGACTGATCGCGTTGATTTGCACATCTTCAACACGTGCACCAGCAACGATTTTAAGTGCACCTAGAGGCATTTCGAACATCAGATAAGCGGCGCGTGTCTCACTGTTGGCATCGTAGCTGTTTTTCGGGGATGTCGCATTGGTGATGTAATTTCCAAAGACAAATCGATTCGTCGTATCCACAACACCTACGTGGCCGAAATACCGGTTCCAATCCAAGTCAAAATCAGTGAAGGTCTGGGTGGAACGACCTTGGTAATAGTCGAAGCGGTTTTCCGTGAAATCACGGTTAACGGTTTGATAGAACAGACCCGATTTGATTTTGAACGTGCCTGATTTCGAATGGGCAGGATACGTTAGGTCGATGGTGCCCGTGCGATTGTCTTCGGTCAAATCGCGGAAGAATCGTGATGGTCGTGCGTACAAGCCATTCGATAGGGAGTAGGTTTGGCCGCCGTTTTCAAGATTGATGACACCGTTTTCCAAGAACCGGAGATCAGGTTGTTCTTGTTTGTTATCGGCGGTACTCAAGTTCCAATCCACACTCAGATCACCGAGAGATGCCAATTGATGACTACCCATCAGTTGATACGACTGCAGGCTACGCTGGGTGTATTCCAGCACACGAGATTCAGAGTCGGCGAAGTCGGCTTCGTTGGCCTCATCCCAGTATCCGATGATATGACGCCCTGTGGAGCTTCCGCTTTGCGTGCGCATGGCATTGAACGTGAAGCGGCTCGAGCTATTTGGTTTGTAGGATACCGATCCGAGCAAACCGATATCGACATCTCTTGATGTCTTGCTATCACTCATTTCATTGATGGGCGTCAAAGCGGCGGTCTCATCAATTGAACCGACCATTTTATATATACCAATCGACCCGTTGGAGTAGGATGAGGTCGATTGCTTATACGAACCACCGAGCACGTAACCGAAAAGTCCGATCGGGGATTGAATCTGGCTGCCCATGGAGATTCCGAAATTCCGGTTGATCGGGGTGTTCATAGATGTCGGCGCCATCTCCGGACGAAATGATTTACTCAGGCGGTCGAGTTCAGCTGCCTGAGTGGCATCGAATTGAGCTTCGATGTGAGATGGGACAACGGGAGAATTCCGCAATTCAGCGGGAAGCGCGCGCAAGCCATCATCATACCCAAGCCAATCCGTCGAGCTTTGAACCGGTAATAGACCCTTGTTGAACGTCGTCATGGAATTGTATGAGGACGACATCGACACGCTGATGGAGTAATTTTCCGGAAACTGCTTGGTGGCCACATCCACCAGACCGCCGGAAAAGTTACCTGGCTTGTCTGGCGTGAAGGTTTTGAGGGTCACGACATTGTCGAGCAACTTCGATGGGATCAGATCCAATTGGAACGCTTTTTTGTCTGGATCTGCGCTTGGAAGCTCGATTCCGTTCAAATGGGTGCTGGTGTAGCGGTCGCCCAATCCACGGACATACACGTACTTGCCACCGACCACGCTCGCCCCGGTCACTTTGGACATCGCTTCTGCGACGTTGCCTGCTCCGGTTCGTGAAATCTGTTCGGTTGATATTCCGTCTTGGAAGGCGATGGCTCGACGCTGCATGGTTAGCAAGGCGGCGGCGGTTTCGCGGTTGGCTTCAGCGGTGACGGTGATTTCAGACAAACCGATGGCGTCTGATTTCATCATCACATCCACAATCGTGGCTTCATTTGCTTTCACAACCACACCGGTGATCGTCACGGTGCTGTACGTGATGTAGCGGAAGATGATGGTATACGTACCAGGGTTCAGATTCCCGAGGGTGTACGCGCCCTCGAAATCGGTTGTGGTACCACGTGTGGTACCCTCTATCAGGATGTTGGCGCCAAATAGGGCTTCTCCACTGCCCGATTCGACCACTTTACCAGTGATGCGACCATTTGATTGAGCGAAAACGGAAGTGATCAGACCGAAGGACAGGAAAAGACCGAGCGCAGAAGTCAGTATGCAGGAAGATGTTGCTTTCATGCATCAAACTTACCCCCCGCATGTTGTTCGACTGTTTCTTTTGTGTTAAGAAACTGTTACCTCGGGCTTGTCGTCGGACTTCATGTCAGCCTTATCCTCGGCCGCTTCGCGGGTTCCAATGTTGCGGAGCTTCTCCACATCGGCGCGGGTCATGGGGTAATTTCCATTCGGGCGCTCGCCAAGCATGTCGACCAGATCGGATGCGTTCAGTATCTCTTTTTCGAGCAAGGTTTTCGCCATGTGAATCAGCGTTTCCTTGTGCGAGAGCAGCATCACTTTGGTGCGCTGGTAGCACTCATCCACCACTTTGTGAATGGCCTCGTCAATTTTGCGAGCCGTATCCTCGGAGTACTTCCGGTTAAAGCCGAAGCTGTTATCCGGATTCTGGGAATCGTAGTACGAGATGTTGCCGAGCTCATCACTCATCCCATATACCGCCACCATCGCGAAGGCCATATTGGTGATGCGTTCGAGGTCGTTTTGGGCTCCAGTAGACACTTTTCCGAAGATGATGTCTTCCGCCACACGTCCGCCAAGGAGAGCACAGATCTTGTCGATCAATTCTTCTTTGGTCATTAGGAATCGGTCTTCCAATGGCGTTTGAAGGGTGTAACCCAGTGCGGCCAATCCGCGAGGCACGATGCTCACTTTCATGACGGGATCGGTATGCTCCAAGAACCATCCCACAATGGCATGACCCGATTCGTGATAGGCCACGATCTCGCGCTCATTCGCGCTGATGATCTTGTTCTTCTTCTCCAATCCGGCGATCACACGCTCAATGGCATTCTGGAAATCTTCCATGTGGATGCGCTCTTTGTTCTTGCGAGCGGCCATCAATGCGGCTTCATTACACATGTTCGCCAACTCGGCACCTGCAAAACCAGGGGTTTGGGATGCGAGCAATTTCAGGTCCACATCCTCCGAAATCTTGAGCTTTTTGGCATGGACTTGAAGGATTTCGACACGGCCTTTCAAATCGGGCTTGTCGATAAGGATTTGACGATCGAAGCGTCCCGGACGCATCAACGCCGAATCCAAAATATCCGGACGGTTCGTCGCGGCCATGATGATCACACCCTTGTCTGTTCCGAATCCGTCCATCTCAGACAGAAGTTGATTCAAGGTGTTTTCTCGTTCGTCGTTGGAGCCCGCCATGGCATTTCGTCCGCGCGACCGACCAATCGCGTCGATTTCATCGATGAAGATGATACACGGCGCTTTCTCTTTGGCTTGCTTGAACAAATCACGAACACGAGCTGCGCCCACACCGACAAACATTTCCACGAAATCCGATCCGGAAAGACTGAAGAATGGTACATCCGCCTCGCCAGCTGTAGCTTTGGCCATCAGGGTTTTACCGGTACCTGGAGGGCCTACAAGCAACACTCCTTTCGGAATCACGCCACCCAGTTTGGTGAATTTCTTCGGGTTTCGAAGAAATTCGACCACTTCTTCGACTTCCTCTTTGGCTTCTTCCAATCCGGCCACGTCTTTGAACGTCACTTTGCCTTCGGAGCCTTTGTCGTACAGCATCGCTTTGTTCTTGCCGATGTTGAGCACTTGCTGACCTGGGTTCATCCGGCGAAGCACAAACATCCAGAAGACGACCAATATCACGATGAAGAAGAGCCAAGAAACGAGTCCACCCATCCAGTTTTCGTCTGTACGGGCATCATATTTCACATTGAATTCATCCAGAAGAGGTCGGATGTCATCATCAACAAATTTGATGGTCGTGAAGCGGTTTGTCGCCGTCGGCTCTTGCAACTGAAAACGTGTGGACGGTGCTTCCGGCTGTTTGATGTCGCCGCTTTCGAGCGCTTGCTGGCTGAAGGTTCCTTCGATGTTGATGCTGTTCACAACAACCACTTCCTCCACATATCCCTTTTTCACATAGTCCAAAAAGGTGGAATATTCGATGCGATTGGACGCTTCTGGCAAGAAAAACAGGGAGTGGATCGTTAACAATCCGAGGAAAATCAGCAAATAAATCCAAATGGACACTTTTGGACCCATTGATCCAGATTCCGGTTTCTTCACTTCTTTTGGGGCTTTTTCGGCCATGTTGGTCTAAATAAAATAATCTCTTGTGTTCAATGCGAACATCGGTTCCCTAAACGGCTTCGTCGTCGAAAGATACGATATCCCCTTCTGCCGATTGCATGTTGATGCCTTCTTGACGGGGTACCACCTTTCCAATGATGGTGATATCCTTGTAAACGGCGGATAACCGGTTTACGTCTGCTTCACTCATGGTGAACAGCAATTCATAGTCTTCTCCGCCTTGCAACGCATATTGGTCCACATCTTCTTCAAACTCATCCGCAACCGCGCGGGTATCGAGTGATACAGGTAACGCCGCGGCATAGATATACATTCCCACGTCCGAGGCATTTCCTAATTGAATCAATTCGCGAAGCATGTGTTTGCTCACATCAATCATCGCACTGGGACGAATGTCCATTTCATGAAACTGCCGGATCAGGCGGATGGCGGCATTCGGCACCAATTGCCGACGCACCACATATTCATAGGCGGTGAGGTCAGGCTGAACCGCGTTCTCGCCGGTATCCTGCCAATAGCGTTTTTCCCGAAGCAGGATTTTGAGTCCGGCATAGGCCGCGCCAAGATCTCCGCTTACGCAGAGCGCATCGCCAGGACGTGCGCCGGATCGATACGTGATGCGGTCGTTGCGAACTGTGCCCTGAGCCGTCACGGAGATGGCCAAGGAGCCGGGAGAAGCGGTCACATCCCCGCCAACCAACACCAGATCCAGCTCCCCATTCGCTTTGGCGATGCCTTCATACAGAGAATCGATCATTTCAAGGCTGATGCGGTTGGGAATGGCCAGGTTCACGAGAATGGTTTCCGGAAGTCCGTTCATGGCCAACACGTCACTGACCACCGCATTCACGAGTTTATAACCCAGATGGTGGAACGGAGTGTACGTGAGATCGAAATCGACCCCTTCCACAAAGGTTTCGCTTGTTAAAACAATGGATGTCTCGTCATCTTTGCGGATGATGGCAGCATCATCGCCGATTCCCTTGGAAGTGGCGTTCGCAGCGATGCGGCGAATCAGTCCATCCCGTCCGAGTTGTTCGATAGTGGTGAACGAAGAAGTCATGCGAAGAACGAATAAAAAAAAAGCCGCTCCAGTAATCCGGAACGGCTTGAAGATACGAAATCGACCGGAGTTACAGCTGACGCCTTGTGGAGTAGTTGATCTGCAAGGTGCCAGCCTGACGTAGTTCCTGTTGGACATCCGTCACCATTCCCATTTCCGAATCGGTATCCACACGAAGGGATACGATTAGTTTGGGTTGCTCAACCAGTTTGTCGTACATGATCCGGCGGATGTAAGTGAGGTTGTCGATGAGGGCGTCATCGATCTGCACTTTGGTTTCGCCATAGGTGTTTCCACCCAAGACTTCCGGACCGATATACAGATAGCTGATCAAGCGTTTCTGTTCGATTTTCTCGATGTTGACCGCCTTCACCAATTGCACACGCACTTGGAGGGTGACCTCGCGCAGTACCGTGGTAACCATGAAGAAGATCAGCAACATGAACACGATATCAGGCATCGCCGTGGTCGGGATTTCCTGTTTCGTGTTGGCGCTTTTCTTTTTGAAGTTGGACATGAATGGCTCCTGAGATCAGTTTCCGGTGCCCTTGTCGGGCTCGGCGATGGATACGTTCATTGGGTAGATCTCTTTGATCTCGTCTTCCCGTCCGTTCAAGCGTGTCTTGTACAAATCGTACGGCACACCGGCGCGGCTCATGGACACTCCGTCGCGCAATTCCTTATAGGCGGCACGTACTTCATCCATCATGCTAATGTAGGTTCTGTACGGTGTCTGCCTATCGGTTTTGATCGAAACGATAGCGGCATTCGGGTTGATGGACAGATTTTCGTCGCGACCGTTGTTGTCGACGAACTCGATCACACGGGTTTTCACTTCCTGAACGGAGGCCGGGCGCTCATTGATCAGAATCAACCCTTGTGAGTTGACCAAGATTTTGAGCAGGTTCCGTTCGCGGATCGGTGGTGGCGGGTTGGCTTCGTCCGGTGGCGGAGGAAGCACCATGCCGATACCGGTGTCGGTGTCGATCGTGGTTACGACGAGAAAGAAGACCAGGAGAAGGAACGCGATATCCGCCAGCGAGCTGGAAGGAATCTCGGGATCGGTTCTGCCTCTTTTCTTACGCAGCATAGGGTTCCTTCAATCGGGATTTACTTGAACGAGCCACGAAGGCCCGACAAAAAGATGAACAAGACCATCACGGCGATCATGGTCAATAACGTTCCGATTCCAGCTTGTGTGAAATCTCCAAAGAACGCATACAGACCACCGAAGATGACAAAGGGCAACATCACAACCGCGATCATGCTCCACTCATGCCGGCCGCTGAACAGATTCTTCAGACCGAAGCCGAGCACCACAAGGATGCCGATCAGGGTCAGAAGAAGGAACAGGCCCAGCGAAAGACTTACAATGTCAAAGTTTTCCATATTAGGCTACGGTTTTGCCTTGTTTCATAAGGGCGATGGAGTCGATCAAGACGATGGAGCTTTCTTCCATGTCAACGATCAAACGGTCGATTTTGGACACCACGTAGTTATAACCCACTTGAAGCAAGATAGCACCCATCAGACCGGCTACGGTCGTCAACAACGCCACTTTGATACCACCAGCAACCAATGATGGCGAGATATCGCCCGCTGCCTCGATGGCATCGAACGCTTCCACCATCCCGATAACCGTTCCCAAGAATCCGAACATCGGAGCCAAGGAAATGAAGAGCGACAACCAAACCAGACCACGCTCCATGAAGCTCATCTCGATCGAACCATACGCTTGGATGGCTTTCTCAGCGGCTTCGATACCTTCGTCTGCACGAAGCAAACCAGCTTGGAATACGGAAGCAACAGGTCCACGTGTTTGCGAACAGATTTCTTCTGCGGCGGCGATACCGCCCGTGTTCAATGCGTCTTTAACAGCAAGAATGAATTTCCGAGTGTTGATGTCCGCACGGTTAAGTGTGATCACACGCTCAAGGAAAATGGCTAGGCCAAGTACTACGCACACAAGTGTCGGCCACATGAATGCGCCACCTTGGTTAAAGTAAACGACCAGCACATTGAAAAAGCCGTCTCCGGCCGAAGCCTGCATTAGCAAGGTGCCAATTGACAAGGACATATATACTCCAGATTTCGAGTTGGTTGATATGAATCAGGTTGAAAAGTATGGTTATGATAGTCCAATTTGCTCAGAATGTCAAAGTCCCATTTTGATTAAAACCTTACCTTAAACGGCACCAACCATGCTTTCCAATGCGCTTTTTGCCCGTATCCTTACTGTTTCTTTTACACTTCAGTCCTCTCTCCGCCCAAGATTCCCTGCTGTTCGTGGTCCGTGTGGACGACATCACGTCCCGTTCGCCAATCATGCCACGAGGCATTCTTCCCTTCCAAAATATGATGGAATCGAAGGGAGCTGTCGTTTCTTGGGCGGTGATGCCAGCCCGACTTGCCGAGCCCGGCGTGAACACCGGTGGGGAGCTTGGCAGGCAACTTCGTGAAACCCATTCACGCGGACATGAGATCGTGTTGCACGGGTTCGACCACATCTGTGATTTTGGGGACGGTTCTGGCCATGAAATGTACCATCCGAGCCATGCGCGACCCTTCACCTATGCCGAGCAACAGGCCACCATCCGCAAGGGCCTGAAACTGCTGGCCGACAGCGTGAACGGCGTGCGGCCCACTTCATTCATCCCTCCCGGACATTACAGTGATGCCACCACGCATCAAGTTCTTTCCGACGAAGGATTCCGCGTGATCGGCATCGGTTCGCCTCCGGGTAATCTGCTTCCAGGGTTTCATAACATCGGTACGAGTTCCGATTTCAACTGGGCGCTCACTCAGGACTCGTATGTGGCGAAACGTACCGAGACCTTGAAAGACATTCGATCCAAGGCGGCATCCCAAGGGCATTACACGTTCCTGCTGCACGATCCGTTCACGCGTCCGGGTTACTTGAATGGACTCGTGATCCAGTGGGCCGGGGAAATCCTGGATTCGGTGAAGGTGGAATACGGTACCCGGCTTCGCTTCGTCACCATCAGCGAATTGGGCGAAACGCTGACAAAAGAACCCACATCCATCGAAGCAGATGATGTTCTTGCGAAAGACATCCAATTGCTTGGCAATTATCCCAATCCCTTTAACCCATCGACGGTTGTCCGTTTTCGTGTAGGGACGCAATATCTTGCGTCCCTACAGGTACGTCTCACGGTCCACGACGTCTTAGGAAGAGAAATGGCTGTTTTAGTTGATGGCGTGATGCCGGCCGGAACGCATTCCGCGACGTTCGACGCGGGAAACATGGCCAGTGGCGCCTATTTGATCCGACTCACATCCGGCTCAGAGGTCCTCACCCAAACCATGATGCTGGTCCGCTGATCAGAACACGGCGGTCATCGTCATCCGAACGGTCTGAATGGGCGCGCCGCTTTGTCGTGTGCGTCCATCGTATTGCAACGAGGCCCTCACCTGCTCGCTGGTCGCCACATTCACGTTCAGCGTCCAATACAACGACCGCCCGATTCCGGCGCCTTCGGTGAGCTCGAATTCGGACAGCGGCGATGGCGTCCCACTCAACGTGATGCTCCGAAACTCCACCCCGCTGAACACATTCCATGATATCCAAAGCCGGGCGGTACTCTCCACTTTCACGCGAACCGCGCTTGCGTCGATAGGCTGAGCCGGGGCTTCATCCCGCTTTTGCTGCAAACTCAAGCGGATGTGACCCTGCCAGGCGGATGTGGGCCAGAACCGCACATACGGCGCGATCATCCATCCGTCGATGTCCAGATTCCGAAATGCGGCGTCGCGACTTTCCACCGACCGACCCGCGTTCTCCGCCTCCATCCCGATCAGCGCAACGCGCTCGAAGCGGTACTCGCCAGCCACACCGAACCTATGTTGCGTCGACGTTTCCGGACCCAAAACTTGCTGCATCTTCCCGCGACTCACATCCGATGTCAATCTCATGCTCCAACTCGAACTTCGTTGAAACAGATCGAGGTGGTTTGTTAGGCGGATGCGGCCGTTCACCGTCGTGCTGTCGTTCTGAAACGCCGACCAGCGAAGCAGATAAATATCGGATGGGGTCTGCGTGCGATTCTGTTCCCTCAGATCGAGGGATCCTCTGTATCGGATTTGGCTCAGAATCGCATGTCCGGGAAACCAATGGACCGGATCGAGCACCCAATTCACCCGTGAATCGACCGATACGATGGGAAACACCTCTTCCGACGGACGAAATTGCTTGATGTAGGCGCCTTCATTGGGGGTGGTCTCCGGAAAAAACTCATCCACCTGCCGCACGCCATCGTTATTCAGATCGATCCACACGTATTGGCCCAGTTCAGGACCCACTTCGAGGTACGTCTCATCCAACAAAGCACGGCTTTCCGTATTCACTTCGTGGGAAAACCGCATGCTGAATGCCCGGTTCGGCGCTTCGATGTCGGTATCGGAACGCAGCGTGATGCCTCGCGAGGTTTCGTTCAAGACGCCGGAAGTCGGATCTGTCGCGAATCGGCGGTTTCGGAACACAACTCGGTTCTCCGTTCTCACCCAGGTGCCCGGATCCACAACCACATCCCCTTCCCAGGTCGTACTTTCGGCGGTTCGGAGGTATCGTTCGGATGTCTTTTGTTCCTCGATCCGATGTCCACGGAACACCGCGGCACTCACCCATCCCATTTGGTCCATCATCAAACCCGGCGTTAAGTCCAGATAGCGCGTTTCACGCTCGGCTTCGCGCTGTTCGGCATCCCACCGAAACACCGGGGTGAGTTTCCATGGGTAACGGATCTCGCCATCGGTGCGGGCGGCGAGTCCATAGGTGGATGAGGTACGTTCCCCATCCGCCCAAAGCATCGGAAATCCGGGTTCTGCCGTGTCCACATCAAATCCGGCGCGATGGCTTTCGAACGCGCCCCGACGCAGGAATCCACCAAACGCACGGACTCTGGATTGGGCCGATATCGCATACCCGAGATCGATGTCGTTCACGATGTCTTCACCTGCCGCGGTGACGGGCACGTTCCAATTCCGGTCGAATTCGACATCGCGGATGCGGTCGAAGAACGCGACATGTCGTCCCAGATAGCGGTGTTGCGCCGAGCCGTACAACCGACCCGAAAACACGGCCGCCGTTCTCCATCCGTAATCGACATTGTCGGAATTGTCACGCTGCGAAAACCGATTCTTGTCCAAAACACTCATCATCACTTCGGTTTCCAATGCGATGTTGGGTGTGAGGGCGATGGATGTGTAGCCTGACAACAATTGCTGCTCTTGCGGCGCCAAAAGCGTGCGAAATGGTTCAAAATCGCCATTCCCGGCACCGACAAACTGATAGACCACGGAATTCGCGAAGGATGGGATGCTTCGATACGATCCCGCGCCGGATTCCACCCTCGAAAAAAACACGCGAAACACACCGTTCGGATCCCCCGGGCGATGCTCATAAATCGTTGTCGGGATGCCGCCGATCAGCGAATCGCGTTTCACATAGAGCACATAATCGGCATCGAGGCGAAAACCGACCGAATCCGCGCCCGAGACCACGGCAAGAGATCGGTCATCTCCGGCGAGTCGTAATACATTCCTCTCCTGCTCGGTGATGCCGACCGACTCGGTGAATCGGATGTCGTCCGCCTCGCGGATGTAGCTGAATCCGAACGACATCCGCCCATCCAGCAAGAGCGGGGATGTGGCCTGCGCGGCGATGAGCGATCGTGAATAGGACGAGCTCAGATATTGATAATCGACCACGATGCGGTGATCGGCGCGGATCAGCCGACGATTCGTGAAGGTGATTTCGCCCAATCCATAATCGATCACATAATCCTGATCTTGTCCGCGGCGAAGCAGAACCCCATCCAGATACACACGCTCGGTTCCGGCCAGAACCACCACGAAGGGTTCGTCGGATGCGCCGGTGAGTCGATACGGCCCCTGAATGCCGTCAGACGCGCGCAAGGTCGTCGATCGGAAGTTTCCCCGCATCACCGCCGCAGCAGCGGTGTAGGACCCGGCAGGGGTATTGGATCGCACTTCAACGCCTTGCAGCCGACGGGAGAATCGCGCGAAATGACTTCCATCCAGATTCACATCAATATCCCCCATCTGCATGGACGCGTTCGGATGGATGAGACGCACATACACCTGATCGAATTCGCGCAGGGTTTGGGTGGTGCCGTCGGGTTGGATCGGCGTCGATCGATCCGTGAGGGATGCGGTGATGAAAATCGAATCGGTGATGTAGCCGCTCACGTCGAATTGGAGTCCGCTTTCCAATGTGAGATCCCGATCCGAGCCAATCTGGATTCCGCG
Source organism: uncultured Chitinophagales bacterium (assembly GCA_964412365.1). Taxonomy (GTDB): domain Bacteria; phylum Bacteroidota; class Rhodothermia; order Balneolales; family HLUCCA01; genus CAMTWZ01. Next base: position 12,822 of record CAYPOI010000027.1, read on the forward strand.
TGTGAAACTCCCGCTTTTTTGAAGTCGGTTATCGCCGAACAAGGGTTCTTGTCGACGAGTGATGGTGGGTGCGGCGCTGCTTTCGCCTCCATCCCATTGTCCCCGTGTTCGAATGATCGGTAGCGGAAGAGTGACGGGATGGGTGCGGTATCTCACCAATACTTCGGCGGGTGGATCCACGATCAATCGAAGCATGCCCGTTGGGGCGTCGAATGACCAGGATAAGGCGCCGGTCACGGTCAACGAATCGGGAATGACCAAAAAACCGATGAAAACCGTGGTATCGGGCGACACCACATCAAACCAATGCTGCTGGGCCGAGACGGCCGCATGGAGCGCCAACAACAGAAAAATCAGCCCTACTGCACGTTTCACGGAAATGGGTTTGGTAGGCCTAAAATAAAAAAGGTGAACGAGGGTTCCCCGTTCACCTTTCAAAGATGCGTTGAATCGCGGTCTTAGGATTTAACGACCCAGACTTTGACCGTGGCTTTCACATCGGAAACAAGCGCGATGGTCGCGGCATGTTCGCCGAGGGTTTTCACATTCTCGATGGAAATCTTGCGACGGTCCACTTCAATGCCTTTTTCAAGGAGGGCTTCCGCCACATTCGCATTGGTCACGGTACCGAAGATTTTTCCATCTTCATTGGCATTTACGCTGATCGTGATCGAGGTCGTGTTCAGTTTTTCAGCCAATTCTTTCGCGTTTTTCAGGGTTTCAGACAGGCGGACGGTCGCATATTTCTTGCGCTCCGACGCCATTTTCAGATTGCCTGTGTTGGCGATCAAAGCGAGCCCTTTCGGGATGAGGTAGTTGCGGCCGAATCCGTCTTTGACGGTGACCACATCACCGGCTTCACCCAGATTTTCAACAGTTTGTTTCAGAACGAGTTTCATGAGTTGATCTCCGGGGATTAACGAAGGTTTTCAGCGACGAACGGCAGCAGACCAAGATGGCGTGCGCGTTTGACGGCGGCACAGAGCTGGCGTTGGAACTTGGCGCTGGTTCCGGTCACACGACGTGGAAGGATCTTCCCTTGGTCGTTGATGAACTTCTTCAGCACGTCGGTGTTTTTGTAATCGATGTAGATGAATCCGGATTTGCTGAACAGGCACTCACGTGGAGGGCGGACAGTCGCCTTGCGGGCGGTCGCGGCATTCTTGTTTGCGGGTTTGCCTCTCATTTTTTCTCCTCCTCGGTACGCTCACGAAGCACTGGAAGTGTTCCGTTTTTTTGGATCTCGCGATACGCGAGCATTTTATTGTCGTATTTGATCGTCAAGTAGCGAAGCACGTTGTCGTCGATCTCCAACTGGCGTTCCAGTTTCACAATCAAGGCGCCAGGCGCATGGAAATACGCATTCACGTAGTAACCGCTGCTTTTCTTTTTGATGGGATAAGCGGTGGATTTGATCCCCCACTCTTGCACTTCGTCGATCGTGGCGCCGTTGTCTGCGAGGTACTTGGTGTACTTCTCGACGGTCACCTTGAATTGGTCTTCTTCCAAGACCGGGTTGACGATATACGTCAACTCATAATACGTTTGAGCCATTTTTTCCTATGGATGTTTATCGAATAAACAGTCTCCGGTTGTTCCGGAAACAGGGCGCGAAAAGTACGCTTTTTTAGAACAAATTCACAATTAAACCTGGGTTGACCCCGAAATAAAGCGTCAATAACGCGAGCACCACAATGGTTCCGAGATACAGATTTGTGGGCGTTTCTGGCTCGATATCGAACTCCGGTTGGCGGAAGTACATGTACACCATCACTCTGAGATAATAGAATGCGGCGGCGGCGGACGTGAGCACGCCGATCAAGGCCAACATCACATATCCTTGTTCAATGGCCGCGGCAAACACCTGGTATTTCCCAGCGAAGCCGGCGAACGGTGGAATTCCTGCCAAAGAGAACAAGAAGATCGTCAGCATCACGGCAAGCACAGGCTTCTTGAAGCCGAGTCCGGCGAAATGCTCGAGGTTGCTTACTTCCGAGCCTTTCGTGGTTTCATAATGGGCGATGACCGCGAACGCGCCGATATTCATCAACGTATATGCGAACAAATAGAACAAAACGCCATCATAGCCGGCAACGGTTCCGGCGGTGAGGCCGACCAAGGCATACCCCGCATGCGCGATGCTGGAATACGCCAGCATCCGCTTCACGTTATGCTGTACCAGCGCGATGAGGTTGCCAAATACCATGGTGAGGACGGCGACGATTTCGAAGACGGTCGACCATTCACCCACGCTGCTTTGCAAAGCGCGACTCAGAATGAGAATCAAGCTCACAAACGCCGAAGTCTTTGCCGCTGTGGCCATATACCCGGTGATGGTGGTTGGCGAGCCTTGGTACACATCGGGCGTCCACATGTGGAACGGTACCGCGGAAATCTTGAAGAAAAATCCGATCAGCAGGAAGGCGACGCCGCCCCAATAGATGAGTCCTTTGTCCGTCGCCGCTCCGATCACATCCAACGAGGTGGATTGCGTCGCGCCGTACAACAATGCGATTCCATACAGGAAAAACCCAGTTGAAAACGCGCCGAGAAGGAAATACTTGAGGGCCGCTTCAATGCTACGCTTCTCTTCTTTGACGAGTCCGGCCAATACATACAAGCAGACGGACATGGTTTCAAGTCCGACGAATGTGGCCACGAGATCCATCGACGAGGCCAATACGATCATACCCGTTGTGCCTAGCAGGATGAGGCTGTACACTTCGGCGACATGGTGATTGATTTTCTCCAGATAGGATTTCGATAGCAGCAAGGTGAAGAACGTGCCAAGCAGAACCACCATCGTTCCGAACGCGGCGGTTCCGCCATAGCCGACCATTCCGGAGAACAGGAGTCCTTCTGCGCCGAGCAAATCCCGGATGGAGATGGCCAAGGCAAGAAGCACGGTTCCGGTGCTCACCGTCCAGACATGACGGATGTCGGTTTTATATGCGGCCATCATCATGGCGGCAAGTCCGCCGATCGTCGTAAGGATGGCGGGAAGAAACAGGGACATTTCGGTCGTTAGATCCATTTGATTTCCTTAATGGCGGGCAAGATCGTCGGTGATGTCATAAAGGGATGCGGCCCATTTCGGCATGTCGGACGCAGAGGCAGACTTCGCGATCACCTCGGATTTGATTTTGGACTGCTCAAGCATGCTGTGCACATGCATTTCGGAGTAGCCGGTGAACAATTTCGGGTAGACACCGATCCAAATGATAAAAATCATGACGGGAACAAGAAGTCCGAATTCACGCGGGTTCAGATCTTCGAGGTCTTTATTCTCGTCGTGGGTCACTTGACCGAACATCACACGTTGGAACATCCACAGCATATACACAGCGGCCAGAATCACGCCGGATGTGGCCAAGATCGCGTACCAGCCCGAATTCAGGGCGACCGAGTTATACGACCCCATCAAGATGAGGAATTCTCCCACGAAGCCGTTGAGGCCCGGGAGTCCGATCGAGGCGAACGTGGCGAGCATGAACATCACAGCGAATTTCGGCATGACGGAGGAGAGTCCGCCGAAATCGGAAATGAGGCGGGTGTGGCGTCGGTCATAAATCATGCCGACCAAAAGGAACAATGCGCCGGTGGACAAGCCATGGTTGATGTTCTGAATCACCGCACCCTGCACGGCCGTGGTATTCAGCGCGAAGATGCCCAATACCACAAATCCCAAGTGACTCACGGAAGAATACGCCACCAATTTCTTCACGTCTTTCTGAACCATGGCTACCAATGCGCCATAAATGATGCCGATCACCGCGAGCACGGCCATCATCGGAGCAAAGGCCTCACTGGCGTTCGGGAACATCGGCAAGCAGAACCGGATGAGTCCGTACGTTCCCATTTTCAGCATGATGGCAGCCAGTACGACGGATCCGGCCGTAGGTGCTTCGGTATGCGCGAATGGCAACCACGTATGGAATGGGAACAGCGGAACTTTGATACAGAACGACAGCGCAAAGGCAAGGAACAAGTACGTCTGTTGTTCGAGTCCGATGAAGTACTCCGGACCGGTCCACACACGCAGATCGGAGATGAAAACGCCTTCATTCACTTTCATGCCTGCATCGTAACCCACGTAAATGAGAGCAACCAACATGATGAGCGAGCCGACCAACGTGTAGAGAAAGAATTTGACCGTAGCGGCGATGCGTCCCTCTCCTCCCCAGATTCCGATGAGGAAATACATGGGGATGAGGCTCAACTCGAAAAACACATAGAACAACACGGCATCCATCGAGGCGAAAACGCCAAGCGAGCCGGTCTGAAGCAGCAAGAGCATGGCGTAGAAGCCAGCCGTGTGTTTGTGGACCGAGTTCCAAGCGGACAGGATCACGATCGGTGCGAAAAACGTGGTGAGCATGAATAGCAACAAGCTCAGTCCGTCGAGTCCGGTGATGTACTGGATGTCGAGCCCGGGCACGAAATGACGCCCTTCGGTGAGGAATTGAACCGATGCGCTTCCGGCCACATCGAAATTCAACAGCAGCGGCACCGACAGAGCGAACGTGGCCAAGGTGGTGAACAAGCTGACCCAGCGGATCAGGTTGTCGTTGTTACGGACCAACAACACGCCGAGCAATCCGAGCAGCGGCAGGTAGATGGTGAGATTGAGTAATGTTTCCATGGATCAGATCAGAACAAAAGGATTCCTGCGACCAGCAACACGCCGATCACGAAGTACACCGCATAGGTCGACACCACGCCCGTCTGCACATAGCGGACGAGGCTGCCTGAGAAATTCACGACACCGGCGGTCAGATTCACAATGCCATCAATCACTTTCAGATCAAACACGGCCAGAACTTTGTCGGAGAGTTTGACAATCGGATTGGCGATGTAACCTTCATAGATCTCATCGAGCTTGTATTTGTCGGCCCACAGTTTGTAGGCCCCACCGAAGCGGTTTTGAAGGGCGGCATCCGATTCAGCGACTTCATCCCGACCATATCTCAGATACGCCAGATAAACGGCAGCAGAAGCGATGATGATGGAACCAATCAGAATTCCCCATTTGATGGATTTCGCCAAGGTCAGCTCGGCCTCGCTCACATACATAATGAGCCAGCCATGGAGCCAGTTGGAGTGCGCATCGGCGCCAGCGAAGGTCTGAACCACGAAATCAGGAAAGCCCATGAATCCGCCGACGATCGACAAGCCAGCCAAAATCCATAATGGAAGGGTCATATTCCACGGACTTTCATGCAAGTACTTTTCCGATCCGGCCGCTTCGGCATGCAGTTTCGGAAGTTTGAAGCTGCCATGGAAGGTTCCGAACGTGAGGCGGAACATATAGTAGGCCGTCATAAATGCCGTGAGCATCGCGATGCCGAACAGCACGAAATAAATCTCGGAGTAATTCGCGCCGGCGTTGAAGACCATGGCCACAATCTCATCTTTGGAGAAGAAACCGGCCAGAGGCGGAATCCCTGCGATAGCGATCGTCGCAATCAGAAACGTCGTGTAAGTGGATGGGAGGTACTTTTTGAGTCCGCCCATGTTGCGCATGTCTTGAGGATCGAAATGGACATGTTTGCCATGGTGATGCAGCTCGTGCTCCACATGATGCATGGCATGGATCACCGAACCGGAACCAAGGAACAAGCAGGCTTTGAAGAAAGCATGCGTGATCACATGGAACATCGCCGCGATGTACGCACCCGATCCGAGCGCCAAGAACATGAATCCGAGTTGCGATACGGTGGAATACGCCAACACGCGTTTGATGTCGTTTTGAGTGAGCGCGATGGTTGCCGCGACAAATGCGGTGAGCGCGCCGATAACCGCCACGATCAGCATCACATCGGGCGTCAAGGCATATAAGCCGGACATGCGACTGATCAGATAGATGCCGGATGTGACCATGGTCGCGGCGTGGATCAATGCGGAAACCGGAGTCGGACCCGCCATGGCGTCCGGCAACCAGACAAACAATGGAATCTGCGCGCTTTTGCCCGTCGCGCCGATGAACATCAGCAAGCCGATCCAGAACGCCGCTTCGGTTGGAATGGTGCTGATGCCGGCGAAGATGGCATCGAATTGGATGCTGCCGATGTGTTGGAAAATCATGAACATCGCGATCAGGAAGGCGAAATCACCAATCCGGTTGTACACGAAGGCTTTTTTCGCGGCAGAAGCTTTCCCCATGTCCTGATACCAGAATCCGATGAGCAGGTACGAACACACGCCCACGCCTTCCCAACCGAGGAACAAGAGCAGCAGGTTATCGCCCATCACCAGGTTGAGCATCGCGAAAATGAACAGGTTCAGGTAGGTGAAGAACTTCCAATAGCCTTCGTCCTCTTTCATGTAACCCATCGAGTAGAGATGGATCAACGATCCGATCCCCGTCACGAAGAGCATCATCAGTATCGACAACTGATCGGCGCGCCAGGCGATATCCGACACAAAACTTCCAGCTGTGATCCATGTGAACAGGTGGTAACGGATGGGGTCGCTATCGGCCGACATCCCCAAAAAGATAGTGACCGCCATCAGGAACGGAACGAACACCGCGGCCGTGGCCAGATACCCGATCAGCGGTTTGAGGGAGCGATACCGTTCCGAAAAGAGTCCGCCGAGTCCGTTGATCAGAAATCCGAGCAGCGGAAGGGCGACGATAATGGGTAATAGGGAAGCGTGTTCTTGCATCTTACTTACCAGCGCAACAGGTTGATTTTGGTGATGTCCACGGTCAGATTGTTCCGATAGATGGCGATGATGATGGCCAACCCGACGGCCGCTTCAGCCGCGGCAACGCACAAGGCGAAAAACACGAGCATTTGGCCGGTGATGTCGCCGAAGTGGGCGCTGAAGGCGACCAACGTGAGGTTCACCGCATTGAGCATGAGCTCGACGGACATGAACATGATGATGGCGTTTTTACGGATCAGTACCCCGATCACACCGATTGTGAACAGGACCGCGCTAAGGCCTAGGAACCAGGATAAGGATATCATGACGGGCGGGAATTGGACTTATGCTGAGCGATGAGCAACGCGCCGATCACGGCGGCGGTGAGCAGTACTGCCGTCAGCTGGAAGGGTAACAGGTATTTCGAATAGAGGACGTCGCCGATGGCATAGACCGTGCCCACTTCCTCCATGCCGGCATCAATCAAAGGAAGCGTATCGGTGAACGAACCAACCACATAGAAAAGTTGCGCCAAAACCGCCGTTCCGAGGATAAATCCGAACACCAGTTTAAAGGAGATGGTCTTTAGAACGGATTCATCTTTGTCCACATTCAACAACATGATCACAAACAGGAACAGCACCATGATCGCGCCCGCATACACCAGGATTTGGATGATGGCCAGGTATTGGGCTTTGAGCAACAGGTACAAGCCTGCCAAGGTCACCATGTTCAAGACGAGAAACAGCGCGCTGGTGACGGTATTCTTACTGAGTATGGTTGCGATGGCCGTCGCAATCGCAAATGTCGCAAAGAGAACGAACAGATAGGTGAGCATGTGAACCTATGGTTTAAAGAAGGTCAAAGGTACCGAAAAAAGCATTGGTCATCAATCATCAGTTCACGCTGAACCACACCAACGAGAACGCTCCCACCGCCCAACAATACCACGAAAACGGATGTAAGCCATTCTTTTTAAAGACATGGATGAGGTACTTCAACGCGAAGTAGCCAGACACGAACGATGCGAAGAAACCGACGATCAAATAACTGGCCATGGCATCGGACAATCCCGTTTCCATCACGTCTTTCAGATCAAGGATCGTAACCCCGGCGATCACAGGCAAAACCATGAGGAAGGAAAAATCGGCCATGTCGTCGCGCTTCACACCCAACCAAGTACCAACAGAAATCGTGGTGCCGGACCGACTGATCCCCGGAAGGATGGCGACCGCCTGCGAAATCCCGATCAGAAACGCTTTCACTGGCGTCACCTTGCCGTCCGCTTGCTGGATGAATTTTGTGCTGTACAGGATGAAGCCCGTCACGATCAGCATCATCGACACAAACACCGGATTCTGAAATTGCGCTTCGATGAAATCTTTCATCGTAAGTCCGACGATGCCGGCCGGAATCATACTCAACAAAATATAGAAGCAGATCCTTGCCTCATAGTTGTTGCTCCATTCGGTCGACCATTTGGACGGATGGATGAGGAAGCGCCCCAATCCCGACAGCAATTCGACCAAGCGTTTGCGGAAATACACCACGATGCTGAACAAAGATCCGAAGTGAACCACCACTTCGAAGGTGATGCCCCCATCCGGCGCCCATCCGGTGAATGCCTGTGCCAAAACCAAATGTCCGGAGCTGCTGATCGGCAGGAATTCGGTGATTCCTTGCAAGATGCCGAGGAGGAAGGCTTCAAATAATTCCATCAGAAACGATATATTTAGGCGATTTTGACAAGCCAAAAGATAGGCAAAAACACGCTAGAACATGCAGTATTACACCGTTGACATGCAAGCGCTCCGTGAGCGCATCGAAACCACAAGCGCCTTTGTAGACAAGGTGAGAACCGAGCTCAGTTCCGTCATCGTCGGACAAGAATACATGATCGACCGGCTGTTGATCGGGCTTCTCACAGAAGGACACGTGCTATTGGAAGGCGTGCCGGGTTTGGCTAAAACCTTGACCGTTTCCTCCTTGGCCCAGGTGATCCAAACCAAGTTCCAACGGATCCAATTCACGCCCGACCTCCTGCCGGCCGACCTCATCGGAACGCTCATCTTCAACCAGAAGGAAGGCGATTTCACCGTCAAGAAAGGTCCTATTTTCGCCAACATCGTTCTGGCGGATGAGATCAACCGTTCGCCTGCGAAAGTTCAAAGCGCGTTGCTCGAAGCGATGCAAGAACGTCAAGTGACCATCGGAGAAAAAACCTTCAAATTGGACAATCCGTTTCTGGTATTGGCCACACAAAATCCAGTGGAACAAGAAGGAACGTACCCGCTTCCTGAAGCCCAAGTGGACCGTTTCATGTTGAAGATTAAAATCGGTTATCCCACTGAGGCGCAAGAGCTTGAAATCATGAGGCGTATGGCGAAAACATCACGTCCGGAACCACTGAAACCTGTAATAAAACCGGCAGATATCCTGAAAGCGCGTGAAGTGGTACAGGATATTTATATGGACGAAAAAGTGGAACGGTATATCATTGATTTGATTTTCGCCACACGCAAACCGGAGGCCTACAATCTCAAGGATGTGGACGGGTTGATCCAGTATGGCGCATCACCACGTGCATCGATTAACCTGAATCTGGCTTCACGCGGACATGCGTTCCTGGAGCATCGCGCCTATGTAACTCCGGAGGATGTTCGTGCGATGGCGATGGATGTGTTACGACACCGAATCATTCTCACCTATGAAGCGGAAGCGGAAAATATCTCATCAGAAGATGTGATCGACCGCATATTGTCTACTGTACAAGTTCCTTGATTTTGGTTATGATTTCGTCTTACATTAGGACAAAGTCGTGTAGACGAAAACAAATCATTATCCAAAATCAGCGAGATTCACATGAAAGTACGTTTTGTAAAACGTGGCGATATCAAAGTCACAAAAAAAAGCTCTTCCAAATTCAAACCCCTATTGGACGCACTTACCCAGCTCTCACCAGGTGGCGATGCCATCGAAGTGACCTACACCGGCGACAAAGAGCTCAACTCCATGCGCAACGTGGTGTACACCTGGAACCGC
>CAYPOI010000027.1:22521-29951 GCA_964412365.1 uncultured Chitinophagales bacterium
TAGCGGCAAAGACACCGTGAACAGCAAGATTTTCTTCTACCGCGACAAGTAAATCTTACAGGCTCATCTCCAGCATCCGGTCCAACGAACGTTTGGCCCGGATGCGGATGTCCTCTTCAATCTCAATCTGATACCGGTCGGTCCGCAAACACTCCAAGGTATCCTCCAGCGTGATCTCATTCATATGCGGGCATCTCACGCTGCACAATCCCAAAAACTCCTTATCGGGATTATCCGCTGAAATGTTATCGCTCATGCTGCATTCGGTGAGCAGCAGGAATCGCTTAGCGTCTGATTTCGCCACGAAATCCACCATCGCCGTGGTCGATCCGCTATAATCCGAAATGTCCACCACCTCTGGCGGACATTCAGGATGCGAAATCACCACCGTATCCGGAAATTGTCTCCGCGCATTCAGCACGTCTTCAACCGTGAATTGCTCATGCACCTCGCAACGGCCGTTCCAGACGATCATGGCCTCATGAAACTCATTGTGGGCCGCTTCACTCGGATAAATCACTCTCTTTCCGGTTTCCTTGGCCACATTCTTCGCCAAAAATTCATCCGGTAAGCAAATCACGACATCGCTATCGAGTTTGTTCACGATATCCACCGCATTGGCCGATGTGCAACACACATCCGTTTCCGCCTTCACATCCGCATAGGTGTTGATGTAGGTGACCACCGGAACCCCCGGATATTTCGCCTTCAAGCGACGAACGTCTTCTGCGGTGATGCTCGATGCCAATGAACATCCGGCTACCTTCGCAGGAAGAAGAACCATGCGGGATGGATTCAGGATCTTCGCTGTTTCTGCCATGAAGCGCACGCCGCAAAAAATGATGCGGTCGGCCGTGGTGCGCGCTGCGATGCGGCTGAGTCCGAGACTGTCGCCCACATAATCGGGAATGGAGTGGTACAAGGCCGGCTCCATATAATTATGCCCGAGGATGATCGCATTTTTCTCTTTTTTGAGGCGATTGATCTCGTAGGCGATCTCAGCCTTCACGCGCAGTTCCGCTTCGGGAACCACTTTGGAAAGCTTGGCGAATAGCTTGTCGAACGTTTGTTGTTGTGTGAGCATAGTCTTTAAAAAACAAAAGGAGGAATGTGACCATTCCTCCTTTGTAAACTACGTGTTTTTAGAAAACGATCAGCCTTTGGCGTTTTTTTCCTGTTCGAGAAGTTTCTCTTTCAGATTCGCCAAGCCCGACATCTCACCAAGGGTCGGAGCGCCTTCGGCCGGCTCACCTTTCTTGGTTTTCGCTTTCTTCACTTTCCGGTCGTCGCCTTCCAGAAACGCTTTCTCGCTCACAATGATGCTCTTGTTCGTCTCATCGAATTCGATGACCGTCACATTAACAACCTGTCCGTCTTTGTAGTGTTGCAGAACCGCATCACCATAAAGGGCTTCTTTGGCTGGAAGGAACGCTTCGGCTCCAAGTGGCAATTTGATGAACACGCCTTTTTCGGTCGCCTTGGCCACAACACCGTTTTCCAGTTTGGTTCCTGGGGCATACTCAACCGAGTAGGTTTCCCATGGATTGGACAAGGTTTGCTTGTGACCGAGCGAAATCCGACGGTTTTCATAGTCGATCGACAAGATGACCACTTCCAACTCATCGCCTTTGTTGACGACTTCGTTCGGATGCGCCACTTTGTCGGTCCAGCTCAAGTCGGAGATGTGCACCAATCCGTCGATGCCCGGCTCCAATTCGATGAACACGCCGAAGTTGGTGAGATTACGCACCACGCCTTTGTGTTTCGAACCGGATGGGTAACGGTCGGCGATGTCTTTCCATGGATCGTTTTCGAGCTGCTTCACACCCAAGGAGACTTTCTTGTCGCTCTTGTTGATGTTCAACACCACGCACTCGATCACCTGGCCTTTCTCAACCAATTGGCTCGGATGTTTGATATGCTGGGTCCAGGACATTTCGCTGATGTGGATGAGGCCTTCAACGCCTTTTTCCAATTCAATGAAGGCGCCGTAGTCTGCGATCGAGACCACTTTACCTTGCACACGCGATCCTTCCGGATATTTCTTGTCGATCTCATCCCATGGATGCGGCTCAAGCTGCTTCAAGCCAAGCGAAATACGCTTGCGGTCTTGATCGAACTCGAGAACCACGACGTTGAGTCGCTGATCTAAACGGATGATTTCGGATGGATGCTCCACGCGGCCCCATGAGAGGTCGGTGATGTGAAGCAACCCGTCGACGCCGCCCAAATCGATGAACACACCGAAATCGGTGATGTTCTTGACGGTGCCTTCCAATACTTGTCCCGATTCCATCGTGCCGAGGATTTCCTCACGCTGCGATTCCAAATCGGTTTCGATCAGCGCACGGTGCGATACCACCACGTTTTCGCTGGTCGTGTTCAATTTCACGATGCGGAATTCCATCGTTTTTCCGACGTAAGCGTCGAAATCGCGAACAGGGCGCACATCGATCTGCGAGCCAGGCAAGAATGCGTCGATTCCGAACACATCCACCACCATTCCGCCTTTGATGCGGCGTTTGATAAAGCCTTCGACAACCGTACCCAAATCGTGGGCCGATTCGATGTTCTGCCATACACGCAAGGTGTCGGCTTTGCGACGGCTCAATACAAGCTGACCATCTCGGTCTTCAACCCGATCCAGAAACACTTCGACTTCGTCGCCAGGTTTCACATTCTCTGGGTTGCGGAATTCGTTCAGCGGTACGATGCCCTCTGATTTGAATCCGATATCGACAATCACGTATTTCTCGTCTTTGGAGACAACACGTCCTTTGATAATCTCTTTTTCCGAAATCGAGCTCAGGGTGCCTTCATACATTTTCACCAGGTCCTGGTAGGTCGACTCGTCATAATCTTCCGACGACTCATTCAACTCAGCCAGTGTGAACACTTTGCCGGAAATGGTGCCATCAAAACTTGTTGTGGGCGCAGGAGGGGGGGCTACCGCTTCGGCTGTTTTTGCGGCTTTGATTTCTTGAAACGCTTCTTCTTCGATGGCCGCTTCGTCTTCGGCTGCGGTCACAGCGGGTACGTCTACAATTTCTTCTTCAGGTTGTACAGGTTGTACGGGATCAACGTTTGGGTCTTCAGACATGTGGTTTTTTGTTGCCACATCCGTTTTATTAGATAAATCCGGATGGGATAGGGTTATGGGTTGGTTTTTCTTGACAGATTCGATCAGAGCGAGAACCGCGGCAACTTGTCCGTCGAATGTGAGGGACGTGGTGTCGAGTTCGATGGCGTCGTCGGCTTTTCGAAGCGGATCCGCATCACGTGTGGAATCGAGACCGTCTCGGTGTTCCAGGTTTTTGCGGACATCTTCGGGCTCAGGAGCTTGTCCCATCGCTTCCAATTCGGCCAGACGCCGTGTGGCGCGGGCTTTCAGGTCGGCAGTGAGAAAGATCTTGAGATCCGCCTGCGGGAAGACAGCTGTGCCCAGATCCCGTCCCTCACCGATGAAATCACCGGTAGAAACGAACTCCCGCATAGCCGCATTCGCGACGGCACGGGCTTGAGGCAGAGCTGCGACTTCGCTCACGAGAGCGGCGGTTTCGGGCAGACGGAGTTGGTCGGTCACATCCGAACCATCCACCATCATGCGGAACACATCGCCATCGTAACGGGCGCTAAGCTTGATCGAGTTCAAGCGGTCAAAGAACGCTGGGAGATCGTCTCCCACCTGCCTGTAAGCCACGGTCATCGCACGGTAGAACGCACCGGAGTCGAGATAGCGAAACGAGCTGCGCTTGGCAACCTCTTTCGCGGTGGAACTTTTGCCCGCTCCTGCGGGTCCGTCGATAACAACAATCATGATTTCAGGACAGAGTTCAGCAAATTACAAACAATTCTTGTTTCTACCAATGATTGGTCATATTTTTGGGTTCTCTACAAAACCGAATACCGACTTTCCCACATGCCACAGCATATTTCTTCCGTAAAACGTGTCCGCCAAGACACCAAGCGCCGCCTGCATAACCGTGGCCTTCGCACGAACATGCGGACCCTTGTGAAAAACGTTCTCAAATCGACCTCCAAAGCCGACGGTGAAGCCGCTTTGGCCTTAGCTATTTCCTACTTGGATCGCATGGCTACCAAGCGCATCATTCACAAGAACAACGCGGGTCACAAAAAATCCTTGCTCGTTCGTTTCGTAAGCAAACTCGCGTAAGCAAACGACCATGGGCAAAGCCCTGCTAGTGATACTCGACGGATATGGGATTGCCGAGAATCCCTCCGTCAGCGCCATAGACAGAGCCCATAAGCCGTTCATCGATTCGCTCTTCGCAGAGCATCCCTCCTCGCATCTGATTGCCGGAGGTGAAGCCGTCGGGCTCCCTGAAGGACAATTCGGGAACTCCGAAGTGGGTCACCTCAACATCGGTTCCGGCCGCATCGTCTGGCAAGAACTCTCCCGCATCAACAAAGACATCCGCGAAGGAACGTTCTTCACGCATCCGGTCTTGTTGGAAGCGGTCTCCAAAGCCAAAATTCAAGGCCGCATCCATCTGATGGGCCTGTTTTCCGACGGCGGCGTTCACAGCCAGAACGAACATCTGTATTCCTTACTGGATTTGTGCAAGCGCAACGGACTCGAGAGCGTCTATGTGCATGCCTTCGCCGACGGACGCGATACCGCTCCCGATGGTGGCCAGCGCTACTGCGACGAATTCGAAACCAAAGCCGCACAAATCGGAGTCGGACGCCTCGTTTCGGTCATCGGACGTTATTATGCCATGGACCGTGACCATCGCTGGGAGCGCGTCGAAAAAGCCTATCGGCTGATGGTGGATGGAATCGGCTCCGTCGTGACGAATGCCAAAGAGGCTTTCACGAATAGTTATGCCGATGGGGTGACGGATGAATTCATCAATCCGACCATCGTCGGACAGGATGGAGCCGATACCCGCATCCGCGAAAATGACGTTGTATTGTTTTTCAACTTCCGTGGCGACCGTGCACGTGAGATTTCGGTCGCATTGAACAGTCCGAACTTCACCGGCTTCGAAACGCGTCCGCTGCATCTCTCCTATTATTCCTTCACGCAGTACGACGCCACGTTCGATTTCGTGAAGGTGGTGTTCGAGCCCACATCCCTCAAAAATACCCTTGGCGAATGGGTTTCGGCATTCGGAAAGACGCAATTACGCATCGCCGAGACCGAAAAATACCCGCACGTGTCCTTTTTCTTCAATGGTGGCGAGGAAGAACCGAACCCGGGCGAGGACCGAATCCTGGTGCCGAGTCCGAAAGTGGCCACCTACGACCTTCAGCCGGAAATGAGCGCGTTCGAAGTGACCGACAAGCTCATCGCGGCCATCGAAACAAAGCCGTACGATCTGGTCATCCTGAATTATGCCAATCCGGACATGGTCGGGCATACAGGCTCTTTACCTGCCGCAGCGAAAGCCATCGAAGCGATTGATTTCTGCATGTCGAGGCTGATTCCAGTCGCACAGAAACAAGGTTATGAAATCGTCGTGATCGCCGACCACGGAAATTCCGACTGCATGATGAATCCGGATGGATCGCCGCACACCGCGCACACCTTGGCGCCGGTCCCAGTGCTGGTGATCCGCCAAGGGCCAAAAACCCCGCCTCAATCCGGCATTTTAGCGGATGTGGCCCCTACCTTGCTCGCCCTTATGGGATTGCCGCAGCCCGAAGAGATGACGGGTACTTCGTTGGTGTGAGTAATTGGTAGTTGGTAGTTGGTAATTGGTAGCCAATGGTGCAGCTTTCGTGTGCTACTAACTGATTCCCGATTACTGCTCACTGCTCACTGCTCTCTGCTCTCTGCACACTGCTCACTGCACACTGCTCACTGCTTCCCGATTCCCAATTCCTGATTCCTGATTCCCGATTCCCGATTCCCAATTTCATCATCGTTGAACCGTCTCAAAATCAAACGATACGGCTCGATGTTCCCATGACATGCGGATGGTGCCCTTGGTATTGTTGACGTTGATGACCTCGTACGTCAGCGATTCAACCAAAACAGGGTTGGTGGTCGGTTTCACGTTCATACGAATCACATCCTTACTCACATCATACTCGTCGGCTAAATGCATATCCCACTCTTTGCTTAAAATGAGTGTCCATTCATCTTTGTCGGGAATGGTGAAAAACCCATATCTGCCTTTCGGGACTACCATCGAATGGATTCTCACATCTTTAGAAAATTCAATCCACGTCGCTTTGTGAGCGCCTGCTGCCCAAACCTGATTGTAGGCAACCAACCCATTCCAGATTGTCCGCCCTCTGACGCTGGGTGAGCCGTAATCGATATGAACGTGATTCTTACCAACCATGGCCATAGCCGAGGTCCTTGGACTCTTGGGACTTGCGCTGTTTGCTACTGGCTGATGATGCTCGTGTTGAGCGACCAAGGCAAGTGGCGAAACGATCAAAAAAAGGACAAAGAAAATGGGTTTAATTGGTAGGAAATAAGGTAATTAAAGATCACATGATCACACGATTGAAGTTACCAACGATTTGTATACGTAAGAGGTTTTCGGTTTCAGGTTTCAGTTTTCGGTTTTCGGTTCGCCGTTCTCTGATTTCCGATTCCTGATCACTGATTCCTGATCACCGTAAATCCCGGTTCCTGCGTTGCGATGGCATCGAAATCCGAGTCATGGTGCAACAACGCGACATCATGTTCAATGCACCACTCGGCGATGAATAGGTCGACGGTCTTTCGAATCGTGCATCCTTTTTTTCGCAAAGAGCGGTAACGGCGTGCTGCGCTGATAGCCCTTTCCTCTCCACCCAATTCAACGACTTGCAGCGCTAGCAACAACTGCTCGGCACGGAGATACTCGGCATCGGACCTGAATCCTTGAAGCACTTCGGCCAAGATCAGATCACCGATGATGACCACATCATGTTGAAGGGCATAATCCAGCCAACGGGTTTGCCAGGTGTCCGCTCCGTTGAAATATCCGATCCAGACGCTTGAATCGACCAGGATCATGATTTATTGGTGCGCATGTCGTCCAAATCGCCTTCCCAGTGAAGCTTACCCTTCAATTGGCGGATCCGCTCTTGCTTCGCTCGGCGGATAATCAAATCCAGACCGGCTTCCACCGCTTCTTTTTTGGTCTTGAAGCCGCCATAGGTGAGCGCCTCTTCCATTAAGACATCATCGATCACAATATTGGTACGCATTTGGAATGTGGCTATGTGTATGATTTGAACGAAATATACACATATTCTTACTCTCTATTACCGAGATACTTTTGCGATCACAGAATCCAAGACAGTGACTTTGAAACTAGTCACCCTGTTTCTGTCAAAACAATTGTCCAAAGCTGAAACTTCAACTATTGCTTCACCTATGCTTCGTGGAGTAATCTCCAATATAGAGAGGTGATTTTTGTTCACGTTGTAGCGCATCGTTACAGATGCAACAATTGCACCATCTG
>CAYPOI010000028.1:0-29837 GCA_964412365.1 uncultured Chitinophagales bacterium
CTTATTTTGAAGACCGGCTTTTAAAAGATGACACAGTTAATTGAAGACTCCCACCATTTTTTTTAGATTGCTGGTATGATGCCCAACTTCCGTAAAAGTCAGATGCTGTTCCATGTCCTAGCCAGTCTAATTGCAATTGTTGCGATTCTGATTCTAGCGAAGGGATTCCTCATCCCTTTGGCTTTCGCACTTTTGATCTCGTTCATCCTACTTCCGGTAGTACGTATGTTGGAACAGTGGGGCACGCATCGCATCATTGCAGCGATCACATCCATCCTATTCATTTTCATTCTGATCGGAACAGGCATTTTTCTACTGACGACTCAGTTGATTTCTCTGTCTCAAGATTTTCCGGATTTTCAGGTCAAATTCTCTCAAGTATTGACAAACCTGACCGTGTTTATCAATGAGAACCTGAATGTGCTTCCCGATTTGAAACGCAACGAACTACTCGACCGAATCAATGAGGTCATTGCAGGATCCGCTGGCCGCTGGGTCACCACGACCTTCAGCAGCACAACCACATTCTTCGCGTCACTGATTCTGACCATTGTGTACTTGTTTCTGATTCTGATATACCGATCCGGACTCACGATAGCGTTCACCCGTTTTTTTCCCGAAACACAGCGAGACCGTGCATTTGACGTGTTCAAGTCGATTCAAAAGGTTGGTCAAGATTATCTCATAGGCGTGGTGATGGTCATTTTCATAGTTGGTTGTTTAAATAGTGCCGGCTTGTGGGTCATTGGAATCGAGCATGCGTTCATATTCGGATTCATCGCAGCCACGCTCACGATCATTCCGTATGTCGGAACCTTGATTGGGGCGTCGATGCCCATGATTTATGCGTTTGTGACGTACGATTCAGTGGGGATGACGTTATGGATTGCCGTCCTCTTTTGGTCGGTCCAATTGGTTGAAAGCAATTTGATCACTCCGAGAATCGTGGGTGGGAATCTGCAGATCAATGCCCTCACATCCATTATGAGCATTGTGATCGGCGCGACCATCTGGGGTATTCCAGGGATGATATTGTTTCTGCCACTCGCCGCGATGCTCAAAGTGGTGAGCTCGGAATTGGAACCCCTCAAACCGCTCGGGATGCTTATGAGTTTGAGGGATTAGGTCCTTCGCTTTGCTCAGGATGACAGGCGCATTTTCCCCCAGCTAAAGCTGGGGGTCAGCGTTAAGAGGGTTCGTCGCATCGTTCTACTACCCCCCAGCTAAAGCTGGGGGTTAGCGTTAAGAGGGTTCGTCGCTTCGTTCTACCACCCCCAGCTTAAGCTGGGGGTTAGTGTTAAGGTCTACCTCTCTTAACGATCACCCTCAGGTTTACCTGGGGGTAGGCTAAAGCCTACTTAGTTACCCCGGCTTTAGCCGGGGGACCGAAATGACGATTCATCCACTCCTGGAATTTCTTCTCTCGCCGAAACTTCTGATTTCGGATATACAGTCTGACCACATCCACCTCCGAGGGAGCGACACTTCGGATGAAATAGCCGCGCGCCCACCGAAACGGAACCCCGTTTATTCTCTCCTTATTTAAGGAATAGGATGTCTTCCCTTTCAGATTTCCTATAAGTGTGGCTAGGTTTACGTCAGCCTTTAATCGTAGAAGCAAATGAACGTGGTCTTCCAACCCGTTGATTTCATTCACTGTGATGCCGGATTCCACCAAATAATCGTGCATGATCTGATAGCATCGTGGTGACCAGATCGCATCTAGATATGGAAACCGATGCTTGGTTGGAATCACCAAATGGACGTATAGAATATGATAGCTGTGGTTCATCGCCGAAGCTAACCGATGGCCGGATTCCAGTCAAAAACTTTCGTTCCGTAATCTGTGCAATCTCCCGGCTCCCTAACTACCCCCAGCTAAAGCTGGGGGACTGTGGCGCTACGTTCCGCCCCCAGCTAAAGCTGGGGGTTAGTGTTAAGAGTGGACATTACTGAGTTCAGCCGCCGGTACTCTTAACGATCACCCCCAGGTTTACCTGGGGGTAGGCTAAAGCCTACCTAATTACCCCGGCTCTAGCCGGGGTAAGATCTCCCTTAGCTTTTCCCCCAACCAGCGCTCATAAGGAACCCCCTTCAACTCCGCCAAAATCGCGAACGTCTGATCGACAGCGAACGTCGGCAACGGATTGATTTCTAGGAAGAACGGATTCCCCACCTCATCGCACTTGAAATCGAGTCGTGCGAAGTGCTTCACGCCCAACTCCTCACATAACCGCAGCGACCATTCCTGAAGCGTCGCCTCCAACTCGGGCGTGAGCGTGCCGCTCACCAGCACCTCGCCTTCGGATTTCACCACATGGGATCCCAACTTGGACTCCGCATCCAACCCTCGCTCGAGAACCGGATACGCTTTTAAGGGTTGACCCAGCACCGCAACCGTGAATTCCGGACCACTCAAAAACGGCTCAACCACCGCATCCTGCCCATACGCTTCGCGGATGCGGGCCACCGCGGCGTTCAATTCGTCTTCTGTACTTACTATGCTTTTTGCACTCAATCCTTTGGCTGTGCCTTCATACCTTGGCTTCGCCAAGCGTAGACCGTGGGTCGTAGGCCGAAGGTCGGAAGACTCCCCCCCGAGCACCGAGTACCGAGTACCAGGTACCGGAATGCCTAAAAAACCTGCAACGATCTTCGTCAGTCGCTTATCCAAAGACACGGAAAGCGTCAACGCATCACTCCCCAAAAACGGAATGCCGTACATCTCGAGCAGTGCCGGTCCCCAGGCTTCTCGGTTGCGGGTTCCGTAGCCTTCGGAGATGTTCCAGACCAGATCGACATCCGGCCGATGCTTCAAAATGCTCAGCGGACCACCTAATCTCACCGGATTGTGGCCGCAATGACGAATGGCCGCTTCCATCACCGCAATCGTGCTTTCGGGCTCGAATTCGGCGAAAACATCAAGAACGCCAGTCCCGACAACGTCGGGATACTCGTCTTCGCGATCGTATAAGATTCCGATTCTCATGACTCCGGATTGAATTCACGCCACGTTTCGCCCCCATACGCCTTCACCACGACATGATCACCGTCTCGTTCCACGAATCCGCTCGGCGTGAGCGGTACTTTGCCATGAGGCGTATCCAACACATACAATGGAATGGCGAAGCCGGATAATTGTCCGCGGAGGCCGTTCATGAGCCCCATCCCCTCCTCGATCGTCGTCCGGAAATGCTTCGTCCCGCCGATGAGCTGCGCCTGATACAGGTAATACGGACGCACACGCATCTTCACCAGCGACGAAAACAGCGTTTTGAGGGTGTCCACATCGTTATTGATGCCCTTCAGCAACACGGTCTGATTTCCCAACGGTGAGCCAGCCCGTGTGATGCGGTCGCAGGCCTCAGCGGCATCCGGCGTGAGTTCTTTCGGATGGTTGTAGTGCGTGTTCACCCAAATCGGATGATATTTGGCGATCATGTCCGTGAATTCAGGCGTGATTCGGAAGGGATTCAGCACCGGAAATCGTGTTCCGATTCGGATGATGCCCACGTGCGGAATCGCCCGAAGGCGGGACAAGATCCATTCTAGATTCGAATCATTGAGGATCAGCGGATCACCACCAGTCAGCAGCACATCATTGATTTCCGGATGAGACGCGATATAATCGATGCCTTGCTGGATTTCAGTCTTGTTCATCGCGTATTCGCCATCACCCACCATCCGCTTGCGCAAACAATACCGGCAATAGACGGCACATTCCGCCGCAACACAGAACGCCACGCGATCGTTGTAATTGTGTACCAGGTTCTTGACCGGACTATGCGCCAATTCCTCCAACGGATCCAGATCTTCGATGCCGATATCATCACTCATCTCATCCATCTTGGGAACCACCTGCCGGCGGATGGGGCAATTCGGGTCGTCCCGATCCATCAAAGAGGCATAATACGGCGTGATCTGCCACCGGAAATAGGCCTTCGTGGCCTCGATCGCGGCACGCTCATCGTCGGTTAGGTTGATCCACGTCGATAAGTCTTCTGCCGTGCGGATGCGGTTGCGCAACTGCCATTTCCAATCGCGCCATTCAGGGGAATTCTGCATGGGGGAAGATACGGGGGAAAAATTGAACAGGAGGATGGGTGGATGGGAGGTGATTTTCCTCCCGTCCTCATGTCCTCCTGTCCTCCTGTTAATATTAATACGAACTACGCACCGTGAACTGCACGCTCTTCTCTTCACCCGCTTTCAAGGTGACCGGGAAGTACGCCAAATTCCCCTCCCCTTTCGGATCGATCGTCGAACGAGTGATGGCGGTATTCGGACTCATCTGCATCGCCACTTCCACCACAATCGATTCTTTTTTCGTATTCTTCACCGCCACTGAGTAATGATTGTCGAAGACGTTGTCGCGGATGCGGTCCTGACGCATTTGGTCTTCTTTGATGAGGATGTCGAACGCGGTTCCGGTCACCAGGCGGACACGCCCATCCACTGCCGTATGGGGGATGTTCGCTTCGCCGGTCATCGTGATGCGATCGCCCGAACGTGTGAAAACAGATACTTGTCCTGCTGGAAGTGGTTTGCCCAATCCTGCAGCTGTGGTGTTCGGAATATCGTACATCACCTGTGCCAGACTTCCACGGAACACTCCGGTTGAATTTCCATTGGCCATGTAGCGATAGCGACGCTCATGCTTGATCGCCGATTCTTCCACCAAGGGGATGCGAGTCTGAACGCCTGTTAGCAGGTCGAACGGCTTGTCGAGTGTGTACAAATGCACATCACCGACAGATTCTTCCACCATTTTCCGCTCCGAATCTTCCGATGCCATCGCCATCACTTCTCTGTACATCGGAGCTTGATTCCGTCCACCGCCGCTTCGATAAATATCCCCCGCCAACAAACGCACCGTCGCATTGTGGAAATCCATCCCTGTGTTGTTGTCGATGCGGGCGAAGCCGATGAGTCGTCCCGTTGCGGCGTTCTCATCCAAGATCACATTGTAGGATGCGGCCCATCCGAAACCACTCGTTTTATACAAAAAGGACACATCCTGCTTCCCTGCACGACGCGCATTCAGATCCACCGTCACCGCTGGAAACGACGTGAATACCGCAGGCAGACTATCCACCGCCACATGAAACGAAGCCGGATTGGTGACCGACAACAAACTTCCATCCGCCAATTTCAGAATCAACACCCCATTCTGGTATCGATCCACAATGCCCGTGAACGTATGATCCGCCCCAATCAAGGTCACTTGTTTCCCGATGCGGGATGTGAGGATGGAGGCGGATGTGGGCCGTTCCATCCCCATCGATGCCGAATTTAATGTGCCACTGAACAGTGTGAACAGAGAATTGGGATCGAAGGCATGCGGAAGTCCGGTTACCTCAACGCGATTGATCCCCGCCCGAAGCGTGAAGGATCGGGTGTCCTTGACCACCCCGAAACCGGAAGAATAAAGCGTGATGTCGTAGGGCTGGGCGGATGTGGTTAGTGCGAAACTCACAAACGCGATCGTGGCGATGAGAAACTTCATAAGAAGAAATGTTGAAGTTTGAATGTTGAATGTTGAATGTTGAATACCGAGGAAGATACCTACTGCATAACGCCGATATGCTGTCTTTCTGCCCCACATCTTCGTGCGATTCTCTTCACACTTCCAACTTCCTACTTCCTACTCTTTTTTCAACATTCAAACTTCAACATTCAACATTACTTCTTCCCAATCACCACTCTAAGCGCCTTAAGCAACGCATTCCCATACGGCGGCAAGAGTATCTTAAATCCATCCACCCCGAATCTTGGTTTTAAGATGGCGCGCTCGTTCGAGAAGGCCACGAAGCCGTACTCGCCATGCGATTTTCCGATACCGGACCCATTCACTCCGCCAAACGGGAGGTTCGGATGCGAGAAATGCGCCATTACGTCGTTGATGCAGGTCGCCCCGGCGGATGTCCGTGCGATCACCCGATCCGCGAACGCACGGTCTTTCGAGAACACATACAGTGCTAGCGGATCCGGTAGCGAGCGGATGTGAGCCACCATCGAACCCTCATCCGTCCATGTCATGATGGGGATGATCGGACCAAAAATCTCCTCCGTCATCACCTCCATCTCCGGCGTCACTCCCGTCAAGATCGTCGGATTCATATGCGTCGCAGATCCATCCACCTTATGAGAAAAAGCCTGAGCCCCGCGCTTCACGGCATCCTCAATCAATCCTTGAAGTCGTTTAAAGTGCGATACATTCACGATCGACGCGAAATCCTTGGACGTGGTGATGCGGACTTTCAGTTCGTCTTTCACCAACTCCACGAACCGATCGTGTACGCTCCCTTCGATAAGCACGTAATCAGGCGCGATGCAAGTTTGTCCGGCATTGAAGCATTTCCCCCACACCAATTTCCGTGCGGATAACTCCAGATCCGCCGTGGCATCGATCACCATCGGTGATTTTCCGCCCAATTCGAGCGTCACGGTGGACAGGTTCTTCGCGGCGGCTTCCATCACGATTTTCCCGACCCGCGGACTCCCCGTAAAAAACACATGGTCGAACGGCAGTTTCAGCAGCTCGGTCGATTCCTTCACCCCACCTTCAATCACGGCTACTTCATCCTCTTCAAACAATCCGGATAGGATGTTCTTGATGAGTTTGGACGTGCTTGGTGCCAGTTCCGATGGCTTCATCATCACCCGGTTTCCCGCAGCCAGGGCCGATACCAGTGGAATCATGGCCAGATTGAAGGGATAATTCCATGGCGATATGATCAACACCACGCCCATCGGCTCGCGATGCACCCAAGCTTTCGTGCCGGCCATCATCAGCGATGGGGATGCGGACTTCGGCGCCATGTAGCCCTTCAAGTTCGAAATGGCATGCCGCAGATCTTCCGTCACCGTCAGGATTTCGGATATCAGCGTTTCGGCTTCCGGCTTCTGAAAATCGGCTTGCAACGCTGCCACAATCTCCCGCTCATGCGCTTGCACGGCGGCCAACAATCGCTTCAGAGTGGCTTTCCGCTGCTCGTAAGATGGCGGACCGTTGCGTAGGAAGGCGGATTGTTGGGCGAGGAAAATCTTCTTCATCTTTTCATCATTTCATCATTTCATCATACATGGCGGATGCGTTCCGCCCCTAGGTTCACAATTTGAATTCTGCTTTATACCTCGGCAACCCGTGACGTTCAAGAAAATACGTCAACGTCCCCGCTTCACGGTCGATGGTGAAGGTCCACACATTGGTGATGGCTTCGGGAATTAAGGCCCCAGTTTCGGCATCTGCCGGGAAGGACTGCGAGAATTTGGAACCCGCATCATGCGCCCATCCGCCATAGTTGGTCAGCGTATCGGGCGTGCCGTCTTCATGGCGATGATCGTGCTTGAACAGCAATCCTTTATCTGAAAGAGTGAGAATCCACGTCCGACTCTTATCCTCATTCACCTGGAACGGAATGCGGATTTCATCATCCGTACAGCTCACGAAATTTGCCTGCAAGGCCGCGCCATATAGCACATGGGTGGTGTCATCCGGGAAAACGGATTCCCCCATGATGATTTCACCACAAAATGATTTCATTTCATTGAAGAACGCGACTTTCGAGGATGTGTATACGGGTGGCGGCTCGCATGCGACGATGAGCAAAACGACTGCGAGTGATGTGAGGATGGATTTCATGATCATGACTTAGGTGAGGATGGTGTTCGTACCTGATCTGTCAATATAACCGATTCAAAGCACTAGCGAGAACGTGCTTCCTTTGCCCTCTTCGGATGTAGCCGATAACGTACCACCTTGCGATTCCGCGAAACGGCGGCAGATCCAGAGTCCGATTCCCGTTCCCTTCTCATTCTTCGTGCCACGCCGGCTTTGCGGACGAACACTTCCGAACAACGACTTCAAATCGGATTTGGACATGCCGACACCCGTATCCGTCACATCAAACCTCACAAAGTCTCCTTCCGCTTTCACATGAACGGAGACCGACCCACCCGGATCCGTGAACTTGATGGCATTGTGCATCAGATTGTTCAGAATCTGTTCCGTTTTGGGGATGTCGATGTGCATCGTGTGATCGAGCGGAAGATCGGACTTGACATCGAATTGAATGCCTTTCGATGCGGCATGTGGTTTCATGTTCATCGTCAGATCATTGAGAACCACGCCAATATTCTGGTAGGATCGATTCGCCTCCACCCACCCGCTCGAGACTTCGGTATAGGCCATGATGTTGTTCATCAAGGTCATCTGTTTCTGAGCCGATTGCTTCAAATACGAGGACAGCTCACGGATCTCATCCAGATCTTCCAACTGGCTGATGTCTTCGGCGATCATGAGCGCACCCGACACATGCACACGGATATCATGAGACAGCACCGACAGCAAATCCCGCTTATGTCGAATCAATTCCGCCTGTTCCGTCAAGGTAAGTTGCGTGTTCCGCATCAGCTCACCCGCTTCATCTTGAAAATGAATGGGCAAATCAGGTATCGACTGACGATCTCGAAAACCGCGGAGCGCTTCGATGGACTGCCGGATGGGAGACAACAACTGGTACTGGATCCATAATGTGATGGCCGTTCCACCCAACGTCGCGAAGGTTCCGGCAATCAGAATCGGAAGCTTGTTTTCCAGATTGAAATCAGCCGATATCAGAATGTAGACCACGATTCCAATCAATGGAATATGAATGCCTATAAAGGAAACGAGCAAGAACTTCCCCACATAACTGCGCGGAAACGGCAGTTTCGACAACAAAGGATACATGTGAACGTCGAAAAGTTAGAAATAGACCCGATACAGCAGACTCACTGTACGACCCGGCTCCGGCATGATACCTTTTACACGCGACAAATGCATCCTGTATACACGATCGGTCAGATTCTCCGCCTTTAACGATATGGTATGCAGGGCTCTGCCTGCCGACATATGCGCTTGCGCGCTCAAATCCCCGACGATATATCCGTCCGTCGATTCTTCAAATTCACCCAAACGGTTTTGATCGGATGCGGCTCGCAATCCGGCTCCGAGGGTGAGCTGCTTCACCGAATAATCCAGATTCACCTTCCCGCTCAACGGCGGGATGAACGGAATGGGGCGTCCGGTTTCGATCACGCTTCCTTGAACCCAACTGACTGTCGCACTGGCATGAAAATCTTGTGTCAACCGTAGCTCTGTCAAGGCTTCCATCCCGACCATGATCACATCATCGCCAGTGTATTGATAGATAGGAAGAGGGCGCTGAACCGCAAATTCACCTGTGTTTCGCGGATAGAGATAGTTCTGAATCCGGTTGGCATAAGCACTGAATTGGACGCCATAGCGATCACTTGCCGACCTCACGAACAGTTCACCTCCCCAACCGCGCTCGGCTTGCAAATCCGGATTCCCGACCTCATAACTGTACGCCGGCAAGTGCGGCCCCTCGCTGAACAATTCCTTCACACTGGGGATACGAACGGTGCGCATGCCATTCAAACCGATCTCGAATCCGGATCCGAAGGTGCGCGTCAGGCGGAGTGCGGCCGATGGTTCGGTAAACATCCGGGTGCGGATGCGGCCAATGCGCGCGTCACGTTCCTCATCCGGCACCACCCATTGCATGTCGAAGCGAAGCGATGCCTGCATGGTCCAATCACCCAAGTGCACATCCTCGAATCCATAGAAGGCAAGTGTCGATTCATTCGTTGGGGGCGTGAACGAATAGCCACCCACGGTGAGTCGGGCGATGCCGCCGCTGTATCCAAGCTGGCCACGACGGAAGAACGCCGCGCGGTCATGGTTCCACAAACTGTGCATCCTGACCGACTGATACACGAAATCGCTCCCCACGATATCATGCTGTTGCCGTTGCGGACTGTATTCCAACTCCTCATGGAAATAGTAAGAATAGGTGACATGATGCTCGATTTGCCGGAACAAGCCCGTTTTTGGCGTCAGATCCGCGCGAACATCCGTCTGAAACCGCTGCATGTTGATTTTTACCCCATTCGGATGCGCCCCCACGAAATCCCCAGGAATACCATACCGACTATCCAACACATTCGTCGAAATTCCCACCAACCCCCAGTTACGGATGTAGGATGTGCCAATCGCCGCATGCACGGTCTGCATCTCGGTATTGTCGAGCATACCTTCCGGTGTGCGGATGTTGCCTGCAGTTCGCCCGCTCGCATCCGCTTTATACGCCCAATTTCCACCAGAACCATACACATTCGCTCCTGCGGAAAGTCCGGAGTTCACCGTCTCCCCTTGCAGGCTGACCGTTCCATGAGCGTGATTGATCAGTGTAGTGGGGATCTGGCCTCTCACCACATTGATCACCCCGGCCAAGGTATTGCTGCTGTACATGAGTGCGGCGGGACCTCGAATGATTTCGATGCGGTCCGCATTCAACGGATCGATCGCAAGAGCATGATCTGGTGAAGATGAGGATAAATCCCCGGTGGAACGTCCATCCTCCAAAATCAGCAGTCGGTCACCCGCCAGACCACGCAATACGGGTCGAGCCGGTGCCGGACCCATCGTGCTCTGCGACATGCCGGGCTCGTTCGTCAGCGTTTCGGCCAAGGTGCGGCTCAATTGCTGGCGTAGGGCGCGACCGCCGATCACTCGGTCCACATCCACATCCGTCCCATCCGATTCTCGTTGACCCACGATTTCGATCATGCGTGACCGGTAGACGGTCGGCGTCATCCGTAATTCGGTCGCCGTTGTATCCCCTTGCGACACATTTGTCAACACGGTGATCGGCTCGTATCCGATCCGACTGGCTCGCAACGTGTAGGAACCCGGAGCAAGATTTCCTATCACAAATCGCCCGTTCTCATGAGCCAGCACTCCACGATTCGTTTCGATAATGAGAATCGTGGCGAAGCCGAGTGGCTCCGATGTGTCGGCATCCCTCACTTGACCGGAAATCGCTCCTCGCGCCGGTCCTTGGGCCATAATGTCAGAAATTAAAAAAGGCATGGCAACCCATCCGGCTACCATGCCTACCAACAGAAATCGAGAAATTGGGTTCACGAACCAACGGTAACAGGAACGTTCCGTGATTCAAAATCTTTGTGCGTTCCGTGCATAAAATTTACAACTACGGTGGTGGAACCAACCGCTTGCGGGTTCAAACTGAATTGCCATTCACCCGGTCCGGCTTGCACTGTCGCCACGGTGGCATTGGCAACGGTTACCAAGAGACTAGCGTCTTCTTCAAACTCTAGGATGTCGTGTCCGTCTTCGTCCACAAACACTACGCTGATGGGACCATTCGTGCCAGCCAAGCTCAGCGTGATGCTTCCAGTGACAAGAGTTCCGTTTTGTTCGGCAATTACCGTACTATTGCGAATAAGTTTGAATCCTGCGACTTCTTCATGATCGTCATTATCTTGCTTTTTGCAAGCCGATACGACCAACAAAAGGGTCAACAATAGAATCGAAGTTTTGAACGTGTTCATAGATTGAATGAGGTTAAATACAACTTAGTTGCATCTAATCTACCAAAGAGAACTCACATATGCAAGTAAGTTGCAATTACAAGCTCCTATTTTCGTCATTAGCGGCGATCATCATCCTATCGGCACCTATTGTCAACGCTCAGACGTTGGTGATTGTGAGGCATGCTGAAAAGCTGGAACCATGGCCCGCATCCGATCAGATGCAACCCTTGAGTTTTGAAGGCTTGCAGCGGGCCCAGCATCTTCGAAACGTGTTGTCCGACATCGACTTCAAAGCGGTGTTCACATCCAACACCACTCGAAGCATTGCAACCGCTCTTCCTATTGCCTTGGCACATGAATTGAAACCGACCATTCACCCGGCCTGTGAGACATCCGACTCTCTATCGGTCTTTCTTGAGCTGATGAAAGATCAGTACGAGGCCTCCGATTTCATCCTTGTGGTGTCGCACTCAAACATCATCCCCAAATGGCTGACGGCGTTCGGTATCGATTCCATGCACATGACGGATATGGGAATCACCTTCGACAGACGATACAACGGTTATCTGGTTGAAGGATATGACGGATTGTGGCTTGCCGCTCTGCCAAGCAATCCCTATTCGAAACCGATGGTACGGTATGCTAAGATGACCGCTTACTGATCATCTTCATGACCGGGCGCTCCAAAAAGGGCGTCAAACGGGTCAATGCATGCAAGATTTTGAGACGTAGTGTGGGTCTCCAATGGATTTTTGTTCCATGCACCGCTTTCCATACGGTTTCGGCGATGTCGGCAGGCGTCGCACTCACACCCAAGACCTTCAAGGATCCGGCTTTCACTTGCTGACTCGCGATCATCGGCGTGTTCACGTACGATGGCATGAGATCGGTCACCACAATACCGGCGTTTTCCAACTCCAGATTCAAGGCTTCCGTGAAGCCACGGACGGCAAATTTACTCGCTGAGTAGGTCGACAAATCAGGTACACCATACATCGCAGAAGCAGATCCCATAGTCACAATTCGAGCTTTTTCCGCCTTTTTCAGATACGGAAGGCACAGATAGGTACCGGTAACCACTCCTTTTATGTTGATGTCGATCGTGCGCAAATGGTCTTCAAGAGACAGTTGCTCGAAACTACCCATCACCATTACTCCGGCACAATTGAATAAGGCATCCATTTTGCCACCGGTTTTGGTCACGAACAGCGACAGCGCGGCTTGGTACTCTTTCACATCGGTCACATCCAACCGTCGCCAGTAGCATTGACCAGCGCCGATTTCCTGCTCCATTGATTTGAGGACCGCTGTGTTCAAATCGAACAAACCGACGTACCAACCGCGTTTGGCGAACAGTAATGCGGTTTCCTTGCCGATGCCGGAGGCGGCACCTGTGATAAAAATGCTTTTTCGAGTCATGTGGAGATTAACGGGCGCTTTGAAGAACGGGTCGAAGATAGGTCCATACGGTTGTTGAAATCAATGTATGACCTTCTGCGGTAGGATGGATACCATCGGGCAAATTTAATGAGGCTTCTCCAGCAACGCCTTCGAGTAAAAAGGGAATCAGAACAGCGGAATTGGCCTTGGCCAACTCAGGGTACATTTGTTGGAATCGACGGGTATAATCCTGACCCAGATTCGGTGGTACCATCATTCCGGCGATCACAATCTTAACTTGCGGGTTCCGTGCTCTCACTTTGTCGATGATGCCTTGCAGGTTCGATTTGGTTGTCGAAAGGTCGATGCCTCTTAGTCCGTCGTTGGCGCCCAGTTCCAAAACCAAAACATCCACGCGTCCACGAAGCAACCAATCAATTCGACGTAAGCCACCAGCGGAGGTGTCGCCACTCAACCCGGCATTGATCACCTTGTAATTCCAATTCAACGCATCGATCTTCTGTTGAATAAGGGCCGGAAAGGCTTGCGACGATTGCAACCCGTACCCTGCCGCCAAACTATCTCCAAGAAAGAGAACCATTTTCGGATCGTCTTCGTTGTTCAACGAGAATCCGAACGTGAAAAGGACGAACCAGAGGAGTAATTTGTTTTTCATGTTTTAACGCTTCAAGCTTTCGAAGATAACGTACCCTGACCCAATTTCCGGCTTTACCCGCATAATCATGCTATTTGCAGAAAATCTGACCAAAACCTACCATAGCGGCGATCGTTCGCTAACTGTATTAAACGACATTTCCTTCGATATCGAAGATCGATCCACCACGGCTATCGTCGGTCCTTCCGGCTCGGGAAAAACCACTTTACTCGGCCTGTGCGCCGGTTTAGATCACCCCACATCCGGTTCTGTCTCCATCAATGGTGTCTCTCTATCCGGATTAAGTGAAGACGCTCTCGCATCCGTTCGTAACAAGCATGTCGGCTTTATTTTCCAAAGTTTCCAGCTCATTCCCACGCTCACCGCGCTTGAAAACGTGATGGTTCCACTGGAATTGCGTGGCGAACGTGGCATCGAGCCAAAAGCGAAAGCTTTGCTGACGGATGTGGGCCTCGGAGCGCGGTTGAATCACTATCCGACGCAACTGTCCGGCGGCGAGCAGCAACGTGTGGCCATCGCGCGTGCCTTCATCAACGATCCCGTATTGTTGTTCGCGGATGAACCCACAGGCAATCTGGATACCGACACCTCCAACGCCATTGAAGATCTGTTGTTTGGCATGAACCGGAATTTCGGTACCACATTGGTGCTCGTCACACACGATCTGGAACTCGCCGCCAAAACCCAACGCATCATCCGTCTCAAAAGCGGTGACATCCTCAGCGACACCCGGACGGAGCTCGGCGCATGAACCCATTCATCTGGAAGATGGCTTGGCGTGAAAGTCGAGGCAATCTGAACCGACTCGCCCTTTTCGTGGCCTGCATCGTGCTTGGAGTGGCGGCATTGGTCTCCATCACCTCGTTCGGCGACAACCTGAACCGCGCCATTGAAGAACAAGCCAAAACCTTGTTGGGTGCCGATCTGGTCGCCGATTCCCGCATGGAGTTTTCGGTTGAAGCCGAAGCCCTGCTCGATTCCATCGGTGGCGACCAAACCCGCGAAGTGCGCTTCACGTCCATGGCCTTCTTTCCGAAAGCGCAGAACGCCCGTTTATCGCAGATCCGAGCCATCGAAGGCGGATTTCCTTACTACGGCATCCTCGAGACAATGCCGGAAGGCGCTAAAACCACATTGGAATCCGGCAACACCGCGTTGGTGGATGATGGATTGATGATGCAATTCGGAATCGACGTGGGCGATAGCGTCAAAATTGGCCAAGTCACCTATGTGATCACGGGTCGATTGATTTCGATACCGGGCGAAAGCTTGGCTCAGGGCATCGCGGGTCCGCGCATCTTCATTCCCTTGAACACATTGGAAGCCACGGAACTGGTCCAACGTGGGTCCATTGTCCGACATGTGAGATATTTTCATCTTCCGGGCATCACAGCGGAAGACCTTAAGGCGATGGAAGACGCGCTAGAGCCGAGATTCGAATCACTACGCCTCGATATGGACACCGTGGAGGGCAGGAAGCGCAGCTTGGGTCGGACATTCGCGAATCTGACCCGGTTTCTGAATCTCGTGGGCTTCATCGCTCTTCTGCTGGGTGGTGTGGGAATCGCAAGTTCCATCCACGTGTACATCAAGCGAAAAATAAACACCGTAGCGGTATTGCGCTGCTTGGGCGCGGGGACGGCGCAGGCCTTGTGGATCTACGTGATCCAAGCCGCGGGCATGGGCCTCATCGGCGCGTTTGTCGGCGCCACGTTGGGTGTGCTCGTTCAAGTGATCTTGCCGCTGGTCCTCAACGACTTCCTGCCGGTTGACATCGACTTCGGCGTCTCGTGGCCCGCCATCGCGCTGGGTATGCTCATCGGCGTATCCATCACCGCACTCTTCGCCATGAACCCGCTCGTGGCCATACGACGGATTTCGCCGCTTCTGGCCATCCGTCAAAGTTTCGAGACCGAAAGCGACCTTCCCGCCGATCCCCTCAAATGGATCCTCTACGGAATCGTTGGAGCCGGCATCCTCGCTTGCTCCCTCCTCCTGGCCGATAACATCGAGTTCGGCGTCTGGTACTTCATCGGCATCCTTACCGCGTTCGCCTTGCTGGCCGCACTCGGATGGAGCATCTCACGCCTGTTCAAGCGCTTCTTCCCGAAAAACAGCACGTTCACCATCCGTCAGGGCATCGCGAATCTGTATCGCCCGAACAACCAGACCACCGTCATGATCATGACGCTTGGATTCGGCACCTTCCTCATCGCCACACTTTTCTTGTCGCGTGATGTGCTGCTCAATCAAATCAACATCACGGATGCGCGGAACCAACCGAACCTGGTGTTTTACGACATCCAAACCGATCAAGCCGATCCATTGCTAAGTGTGCTATCCGACTTCGATCTCACCCCTCTTCAGAATGTGCCAATCGTGACCATGCGCATGAGCGCGATCAACAATGAAACGTTGGAAGAGCTCCGAGCCAGCGAGACGCGTCGCATTCCGAGTTGGATGTACGAGCGCGAAATGAGGTCCACGTATCGAGATTCGCTGACATCCACCGAAACCGTGGTCGAAGGGGAATGGATTCCTGTGGCGACCGATCCGTTCGGACTCATTCCCATCTCCATTGAAAAAAGTGTCTTCGAGGAACTCAATCTCGCCATAGGCGATACGATTTTGTTCGACATTCAAGGCATTCCCTTCGAAACGCAAATCACGAGTGTCCGGGACGTGGATTGGCAGCAGATTTCGCCCAATTTCGTGTTTCTGTTCCCGGCCGGTGTGCTTGAACCCGCGCCGCAATTCCGGGTGATGGTGATGAGAACCACAAGTCGCGACCAAGCCGCTCAAGTTCAGCAACAGGTTGTGAGACAATTTCCGAATGTGTCTGCTGTGGACTTGGCGTTGGTGCTATCCATCGCAGACACCCTCATTTCCAGAGTGAGTTTCGTGATCCGCTTCATGGCCTTGTTCAGCGTCTTCACAGGACTCATCGTGCTCAGTGGAACCGTGATCGCCAGTCGCTATCAGCGTGTGCAGGAAACCGTGCTGCTCAAAACCTTGGGCGCATCGCGCAAACAGGTACTGGCCATCATGTCGGTCGAGTATCTGGTACTCGGCTTCCTGGCGGCGCTCACAGGCCTGTTTCTGGCCTACTTCGCGGCATGGGCCATCAGTTACTTCGTGTTCGAAACCGTTTTCATCCCCAACATGGGAAATATCGGCTATCTGATGTTGGCTGTGATGTCGCTCACCCTGCTGTTTGGTTTATTGAACAGCGGGGATATCTACCGCAGAAGTGCCTTGGAGGTATTGAGAGAGGGGTAATTCGGGGCTATCACCCGTTTGATGTATGGACTTCATGCGGCCAATCAGGCTACCTTGGTCCTAACACTAACGGGAGACCCTTATGGACCTCGCTCATTTGCATCTTGTTTTGAATCACATCCCAATTGTCGGATTTCCATTCCTTTTGATGATTGGCATTTGGGCAACCTTTCGCAAGGATCACGCCCTGCGAAAATTTCTCTACGCGGTATCCATCGCCCTTACACTGGTCACAGCTGTCGCATTTCAAACCGGCGAACCCGCCGAAGACCGCGCGGAAACCACAGGCGCCTCGGATGCCGCTATCCACGATCATGAAG
The DNA here is from genome assembly GCA_964412365.1 of uncultured Chitinophagales bacterium. GTDB lineage: Bacteria > Bacteroidota > Rhodothermia > Balneolales > HLUCCA01 > CAMTWZ01. The sequence continues at coordinate 17,059 of CAYPOI010000028.1, forward strand.
AAGCCGCGGAAACCGCAATGGTCTTCGTCTGGGTGTCTGCGGTTTTGGCAGCCGTCGCCTTTTTCAGCGTCGGAAAACCATCTCTTGAGAACGTCACCGCTTCCTTATATGCGATATCGTTGGTGCTCACCATCGTCGCACTTGGCTGGACGGGCTACGAAGGCGGAAAAATCAGGCACGGGGATGGAGTTATCGCGACAATTCAGACCATAGATGAATCACATGATGACGAATGACGCCCGACTCGCAAGCATGGCCGCCCTATCCATCGTATCCACATTGGTAATCGTCGATGTGGTGATGGATGCGGCCGCAGGAAGCGCTCTGTCCCATTTGGTGATGGAGTCTATCGCCGCATTGATTGCCCTCACCGCGCTCGCCGTTCTCCTTCGCGATTGGAGACGAAGCCGAAACCGTGTCGACCAACTCGATCAAGAAGCGATCGTTTGGAAGGAACGATCCAAAAAATGGATCGACGGGCTATCTCAGGAAATCGACCAGCAAATGGATCGATGGACGTTCACCCCATCCGAAAAAGATGTCGCTTTTCTGATGATCAAGGGATTGTCGACCAAAGAAATCGCCGCTGTTCGCGGGCGGTCCGAACAGACTGTTCGCTCGCAAGCGGCGTCCATTTACTCAAAAGCAGGCGTGTCGAGCCGTACCCAACTCGCCGCTTGGTTTCTTGAGGATCTTCTCATTCCGATTTCGTGACGATTAGTACCGGAATTCGTGCCGGGCTGCTTCCCGCCACATTTTGATCTTCGGCGATCAGTTCAAATCGGTTTTCACCGTTCACGAGACGCAACTGTACACCGGGTCCGGTGGCGACCGTCTGACCGTTTTGCACCCATCTTAGCACGATCGGCTGGGTATCCGTGCGATTCACAGCCGGCGCCTGCACTTCCGTGAACGGATTCGCGGGGTTCCACACACGTTCTAGACGGATGTCGGATGCCGCAAATTGCAAGGGCTCCAACACGGTCACGTCCGCGCTGAATGTCGCCAAGATTTCACCACGTGGTTTCCAACCATAGTCGAGCGTGCGGACCGTTGCCGCACCTGGCGACCAGACCGGAACTTCGACCCCATCCTTCATCATGACAAACGCCTCTGGCAGTCGGATGTCCGAGGCGCTCAAGGTATGCGAGCTCACCATCCGGACTGGGATTGAAAGGAATGGTCGGGATGGACGTGTCACAACCAATTGCTTCCCGACGCTCGATTCCGAGTTCGACAATCCACGTCCGTCGTTTTGAATGAGAGTGATGGTGTATCTCGGTTCGGTCGCGCTGAATTCAGCGGATTCCAACGGCGCACCGTTCACCAACCATCGGGTTTGAAGAACGTCTCCATCCGCATCCGTCCCGGAGATAGCCGACAAGCTCACGGTTTCACCTTGGTACACGATTTCCGGAAGATTGAACTGGGCCACCGGTGATGAATTCACCACGAAACGCTGCTCTTTCACGACCATGCTATTCGCCACGCCGGCATTGTCGCGAGCGGTGAGGCTAAGGACTCGGGTTCCGGCCACATTCGTCGGAAGCGGAACCGATAATCCGGATCCGATGATGTCGCCATCCACACGCCAGACGAATTCTTGAATGAATCCATCCGGATCGGCACTACCCGCCGCCGACAACATGATCGGATCGAACTGAGCCACCACATCAGGCACGTTCCAAGCCAAGGTCGGAGCCGCATTCACAGTGACCGTGGCTTCGGTTTTCGACAGGTTGCAACTGGTGCTGGATTGGGTGCGGAGGGTCATCACAATCTTGTAGGTGCCGGGCGCATCGGGTACGTAACGTGATTCGAGGCCAGTCAACGTGGTGATCAGCTCATCGCCTCGGAACACCTCCCACGTTACGGATTGGATGGAGCCTTCGTACGTGGATGTGCGCCCATCCAAAACAATCGGATCACGCGGGGCAACCACACGCGGAACTGTGAATTTGGCTTCCGGACCTTCCACCACGATCACACGAGCCGTGGCTTGGCTGATGTTCGAGCACATGCCGCTACCTGCTCCGATCACGGTCAGAATCACATCGTACACACCGGGTTCGAGGTAGGAATGGGTCACGTTGGCGCCCAACCCGTTGTTTCCGTCACCAAAATCCCACGAATAGGATCCGATGCTGCCATTCGGGTCGGTGCTTTGGGTTCCATCGAACACAACCGATGTGTTGGCACAAACCGTGATTTCTTCAAACGGGATGAGGGCCTTCGGAGATCCTTCGATGCGGACCGGAATGATGGCGATGGTGGGTTCAGGCGAGAATCCATCGTTCAGAGTCAGTTTCACCGTATACACTCCGGGTTTGGAATACATATGCACCGGATTGCTGTCTGTGGATGTGTTTCCATCGCCGAAATCCCACGTGGTGGTGAACAGATCCCCATCCGGATCATAGCTGCGGGCGCTGGAGAAGATGATGATGTTGCCGCTACAGGATTCGATCAGCGTATCGACCACCGCTACCGGTGCTCGGTTGATCATCACTTGAATGGCTTGCGAGATGCGTGAATTTCCGAGCGATTCTCCATCGTCGAGAATCAGACTGATGGGATGCAGCCCGGGCTTGGGTGCCGTCCACGTGAAGCTCGCTTCGTTGCGACGCGACCCGTCCGGTAGGATCCAGGTGAAGCGGAGTGCCGAGCCATCGGGATCGTAACTTCCCGACGCATCGAGTGCGACTTGCATCGAATTGGATCGAATGTAGCGTTCTGACACCACAATCGGTGATTGGTTCACACGGATCTGAGCTTGCAGGGTGGACACGGAATTGGCCATCCCCTCCCCGTCGTCTGCCGCTATCGTAAACGGATACGTTCCGGGCGCCGCGAACGAATGGCTCACCGATTCACCGACATAAACGGCTCCATCACCGAAATTCCAAGTATAGGTTAGTCTCGAATTGTCCATATCGCTCGAACTCACTGCGGAAAAGCGTGTAGCACGTCCTGGCTCGGTCACTGCCGGGTCCGAAACCCAACGCACAACGGGCGGGTGATTCACTCGGATCTGAGACGTCGCGATACCATACGCCTCTTCAAAGCCGGAATCATCCGTTACCTTCAATCGGATGGAGTGATAGCCAGGTGTGGAGATCCGCGTCTGCAAGGTCTGCCCTTCCCCGACCGGCGTTCCATTCACAAACCACTCGTAGCGGCGGATCGTCCCATCTGGATCGGCGCTTTCGCCTCCATCCAACAGAAATGGAACATCCGGGGCCACCAAGGGTGGATGGGTAAGTTTCGCGACCGGACTCGCGTTCACGATCAATTGCGACGTCGTCATTTGAACACTGTTCGGCAATTTCATGCCATCATCGACCGTGAGCGTAATCGGGTACGTTCCGGGTTTGGCATACAGATGGCGCACGGTTTCACCGGTGCCTTTCGATCCGTCACCGAAATCCCAGGTATAACTGAGCTTCACCAATTCGTCGCCACTGCTTTCCGCGGCGCTGAACGTGACCAAGGCTTCTTGCACGGTGCGTGCGGATGCGATCACAGGGACTGGCGTGGCATTGACTCGGATTCTACGGGTCAGCCGCTGGACTGAATTCTCCACCCGTTCTCCATCATCCACAATCAAGGTGATCTCGTATTCTCCGGCTTTTTCAAAGTCGATCACATGACTTGGACCACTGTAAGTGCGACCATCCGACAATTCCCAACGGATGGAAATCGCATCCCCATCCGCATCCGATGAAGCCGTTGCATCCAACGTGATGGGCTGGGTTGGCGCCACAGGGGAAATCAACTGAAAGCGCGGTGTGGGCTCGGCGTTCACTTTGTAGCGTACCGACGTGCTGAAGGTGGCGTTACGGGTTCCGGTCTGGTCGTCTGCGGTCACGGAAGCCGTATAGGTCCCTGGCGTGGCGTGCGACACTTGGACGCTCCGACCTTGCGGAACACCGACGATTCCTGGTCCTTGCCATTTGAAGACCAAAGCGTTCTGATCCGCATCCTCGTCTTGAACGACCGTGATCGACTCTTGCACATTTCGTGAAATCACGGATTTCGCCTCAATTTCAGCATATGGCTGGGTGTTCACCACAATGGTTTCCACCCGTTCAGTGGTGGTGCATCCCGCGTTCTGGGCCCCATCCGATACAATCAAACGCACAACGAAGCGACCCGAAATCAAGCTGGAAAAGGTAAAGGTGGGTTCCGTGCTTCGCAATTCACCGTTCACGAACCAGTTGTATTGCAAAGGTCGTCCTTCCGGATCGCTGGAGGTGGACGCATCCAATAAAATCCGCTCGGTTGGAGATATGAATGGCTTCACACCGGTCAATGTGACCAAGGGTGCTTGATTCACCACGACCATGCTATTGAACAATACGTAGCGCGGATACAGGCGACCCGTGACCGGTATGATCACATCGAACCCGAAAGCGCTGTAGGCGGGAAACGTGTGCTGAATGTCGCGTCCCGTGCGGATATCATTCAAGATGAACCAACGGGCACGGTCGAGATCGAGTCCGACTCCGGGTTGACTCAGTGCAAGTCCATAAGTAAGGCACGAATTGGATGGTGTAATTCGTACGTCCGGCATCACAATCTCATCGGTTGTCAACAATTGCGGCTCGAAAATGAAGGGGATGATCTCATCACGACCCTTGACCACCAAATTGTTCGATCGTTGAGTGGAGCCGCTCATCGCGATGCCCCATTGGTTTTCCACATCCCGTACGGTTGTGGTATAGGCCGGCCAGGCTTGGGTAATGGGTGCTCTGCGTCCGAATCCATCGATCAGCTGAACTGTCGTTTCTTCTTCTCCGATCAGTGTGAGTATGGGTGGAGTGGATGTAGGAAAAAGAGGTTGAAAATAAATCCGGTCGGTGAAATTCGTCTCGACCAATCCCAACGACAGATTCAATGCCACGATCTGCCAATTTCGGATGGAGGTTCCCGCCAACCGGATTTTGAAATTGTTAACATCATTTCCATCATCGGTGTACACGCGCACGATCCAACCCTGACTACTGCTATTCGGCATTTGGAAAAACGGCACCCAGCGGTTGATGTACCTCGCTTCGGTCCCGGCAGTGATTCCTTGAAGCGGAAGCTGTGACGATGGGATGGGTCGCAGTTGTGTGTCTTCGAGTTGATACAAGGCTTCGAACGGGTACAACTCATAGGTTGTGAACGTATTTGGCTCTCCGTACATCAGATCGGAAAACCCGCCTAAACCGGCATCATAAATGTCGAGCGACAATTGGGTGGAATCGGGATTGGGGGATGTCGGACGAATCCAGATATCGTATTGCCCCTGAGTATCGCCGGAAGCGACGCTTACTTTTTTTCCCGAAATGGACAGATACACTTCTTGCGCCGATGCGGTGCCAGCGGTGACAAATAACAAACAGAAAACGATGTATTTCAAAACTTACTCCACGGTATAGGTACGTTCGGCGACCGGAATCTGGTCCCGCTTGAATCGAAAGGCGATCCGAAAGGTCTCTGCGTCGGCAAGGTTCACATCCACCGCCCAATCTCCATTGGTACCGCATGGGACGATATAGGTACGATCAGCGACCGTCACGACCACTTCAAGCGGTTCATAGGCCACACCGGAAATGGTGATGATCTCGGAACGTCCCACACGCGACCGGTTGATATCAAACAACGTCGTTTCGGTGATCCAGACTGCGGTCCGTTTTTCAACGGTGCGGTTTCCGGAGCGATCCGTGGCAATGATGTCGAGCGGAGTTTGAGGCTCGGTCAGTTCGATGGTCGTCTCGAAATCTCCTTTGGCATCCACAGTCACAGGAGATTCATTCACAGTGAGTGCGCTGCCCGGCTCCGTGGTTCCAGCCAATGTCAATTGGTTCGACGGACTGTACACGTTCAACCGTCCGGTATTCCGCAAGAAGATCGGAGGTGGTATCAGATCCAAGTTCCTCAACACGCGATAGGTCGGACTATCCACCCCGCGCAAGGCCTGACGATCATAGGCCCGTACTCGGATGTAAGATGTTCCCTCGGGTAGGTCCGCCAAACTCAGGCGTGGCGCCGTAGAACTGTACTGAGTGATGGTCTTGTCGAAAAACGGGGTTGGCGAAAGATCCACTTCATAGCGCGCGGAGCCGGTGATCGCATTCCATGTGAGAGTGATTTGCTCTTGATATATCACTGAATCCGTTCCGGACCATGAAAGCCTTGGCGCCGGAAGCAGGTCGATGGGTGGCAACGGTTCTCGACCACGTACAACGATGGTGCCCTGATTCTCTTCGAGAGTCACCGAACTGGATTCTGCCGTCACGGTCGCTTCACCATTGTAGTTCGACAGAATCACACGCCGATCCTCCGTGCGCTCCGCATAAAAATTCCGTGATTTGAGCGTGGTAGTGGCACTCTCCACATTCACCTGATAATTCGAGCGTTCCACGGCATTGGTCGATAGTCGAGCCAAGAGTCCACCACTGCTTACTGTGATCTCCACATCGGTTTCGTTGGTCAGACGGTCGATTCTCGAATTCCGGATCACCGCCACACTGTTTTCATTCACGATCACATCACTGCCGTCCACAAAATTCAATTTGGCGAGGGATTTCACCGCGGTACGGATACCATCCGACTGGCGGAAGAGATTCCCCAAATCCGCCGTGTTCCAAGCCCCTAGCAATCCATCGCGGCGGTCCACGATTCCGGATTTTTCGGCCAATCGTGCCTCTACGTCAACATTGCGATTCTTTGACACCGCATCGGCCGTCGCCCGCATCGCTTCAATCAGGCTCTCACCCGTTCCGATCGCATTGGTCAACGAACCGGATTGGATGTGCCCCTGGTACCATGCCGAGAGCGTATCCGCACGTTGCATTTCCTCCGACGCAAACACTTTGGCCCCATTACGAATCTGCCGATTGAAATCGATTCGTTGCGCCGAAACGGCATTGTAGTTGGCTAAAAACCGAGCCAATTCCCTCTGCGCAGGCACGCTTAATTCGTACCAGTTTTCTTCCGGAAAGTAGGACGCCACTGAAGCAACGATCGGCCAATTGCGTTCCGAACCGGCATAACGTGTCGCCATTTCCTGCACCTGCGATGCGGGAAACCGTTGCACGGTTTGAGATTGAACCGGCGTCACCAGGGCCAACCCCATCACGACAGCGAACCACCATCCTTTCATACTTCTTCCAATTGCATAGGTAACCGAACGATGAACCGCGTCCCAATGTCGGGGTTGGATTCGAACGATATCGTCCCGTTGTGCTTGATAACGACTTCTTTCACATACGCCAAGCCAAGACCATTCCCTTTCTGCTTTTTGTATGCGTTGATCCGATAGAACTTCTGAAACATCTTATCCCGATGTTCCTCCGGAATTCCAAATCCATGGTCTGTCACCGAAAATACTACGGAATCCCCTTCCATGCTAAGGTCCACCTCAATTGTCCGGTTTGAATCTCCATATTTGATGGCATTCGAAATCAAATTCCTTGCCACATCCTCCAACATTGAATTCGAACCGAGAATGACCGGCACCTCCGCCAGGTTGAGTTGGATATCCAGCTGTTTGCCTTTCAGTTGCGGGCGAAATGAATCCACCACATACGACAGGGTTTCCGACATGAACACCGGCTCAAGTTCGATTTGCTCTTTACCGGATTCAAGCCGTGTGATGGCCAAGAATCGATCGATCAGGTTGCGCAATGTCTCCACACTCCGAGTACACAATCCATAGATTTCTTTGAGTTCTTCATCGCTCATTTCCTCTTCTTGCAGGATTTCCAAAAATCCTTTCACCGCTGCCACCGGATTCTGCAGTTCATGCACGATGATGTGGATCATTTCCGTGCGCATCCGGTCGATTTCCCGTTCTTGGGTCACATCATTCAACAGCATGAATCCACCCATGTGAGCACCATCGGAGGCGTAGGTTTCCATAATGTGACCCTTCAAGACATAATGGGTGTCATCCGGCGTGACGATGTCCAAATCCATCATGCGGTTCTCGATCCGAACCGGCTCCCTCACAACGGACGAGGATTGCTCTTGCTGGATGCTGGTGAAATCCGACTCCAGCCATGCGTTCAAGGATGGGATGTCGGTATCGGGTTGGATCTGTGACATCAAGGCCAAAATCGCATCGTTGCGGAACAACCATTGCCCGTTCTCATCAAAATGGGCCACCATCACCGACGAATGGCTCATGAACAAGCGGTTCCGTTGTTCTTGCATGATGATCTGCTCGACATTGATCCGCTGGTAATGGCGCAACTTGAGGCGAATGAGCTCCATTTGTTCCGTCAGCGTCGCTAACTCAGGTAGGGAGCTGGCTCGGAAACTCACATCGAACTGATAATCAGCGAAGGGTCGAACATCCTCCAAAAAATGGTCCAAAGGACGGCGGATGAGATCCGACACCACCCATGCCCCGATGCTTAGCACAAGGAACACGATGGCCAATAGCATCAGCGTCTGGATGAACAAGTCGCGAACCGGCGCCGTCACCAAATCCACATCCGCGTACACCATATGTTGCACAGGAACCGCTCCTAGCGGGCTCGCCATGCCGATATATCGTTTCCCATCCGATTCTATTTCGGTGATGAGTGTGGCACTTCCCGCATCCGGACGCATCGCGGCCGGTAAGGAATCTGGATACGAACGTCCGTCAGGAAGCCAGATCGCAGAATAAGACCCGCTTCCAAGCACATTCCGGATCAGATTTTCTTGCAAGGATGTGGCGTCGAACTTGACGAGGAGTCGGAACGGATCGCGTCCCATCGAAAACTCAGACAGCACATAAAACAAAGAATCTTGCGGAAGCCAGACCCCTTTCAGAGCTTCATCCGTCTTGAAATCAAACGCTTGCTCGCGGATGTCCATGAAACTCGGCAAGATTTGCGAGCCGGACGCATTCACTTGGATGAATTCACCACTTCGCACTTCGGTGATGCGGATGGCTTTGAGTTCTGGGAACAATCGGATGTACGCGTTGGCCGCCGATTCAAGCTGAAGCGGATTGGAGCGGAGCACTTGGGCCAACTCGTTCGAGATGCGTAGCCAATGTCCGAATCGGATCGATGCCTCTCCGATGCGCTGTTGTTGATATTCCGAGATCAGTGTGATGCGTTCATCCACTAGGGCCTTCTCATAAGAAGGACGCACACCGAACCACGTGAACAGTGCGGAAACCAATAAAACAACCAGTAAAACGACGATCAGACGATAACGAAGGGTCATGCAGACTTAGGACCTTTGATAATTCTGCCGAGCAATTTACCTAAAAATTTGCGCGGATATACCTTACGCATATGGTTCAGGTCCGCCACCAAAAACACCTTTTCTTTGGCTCGGGAAAAGGCCACATTCAGCAATCGGGGCACTTGAAGGCCACTTTTCGTTTCATCAAACGGTCGCACACTGAAATGGCGGGTTTGTCCGCGTTCCATGACGCCCGACATCACCGTATCAAATATGATGACCTGCTTTTCGCGTCCTTGAAAGGTGTGAACCGTTCCCACTTCCACATCGTTGAAGCCGTCTTTGCGCAAAACCTGGCGCATGTCCCATACCACGGAACGGAACGGAACGATGATTCCGATCTCATACGGACTCACGTTGTGCTTCAGCACCAATTGCACCACCAAATCGCGTACGACGCCTTGATGCACCTCGTTCACCGGCTGAAATCCGGTTCCAGTTTTGGTGGTGATCACAGGATCGTTCGGGGATGTGTCGATCACTTGGATCGGTGATGCCTGGGCACGCTTCCGCTTTTTCTCCGCGGTTCCGTTCACTAGGCGTCCCTCATAGAACACATCCGATATCAGTGCCGCCAGCTGATCGGGCATCCGATATTGCGTGTCAAAAAAACAGGTGAAATCCGGATTCGTATCGTGCCACACAAACAGATCGTTCGCGGTTTTTGCTCCGGAGGCGAGGGCATAAATATCCGTCTCCATCCACAATTTGGCTTGTGGTTTTTCGGATTGGGATATGGGAGGCAACTGCATCGGATCCCCGGCGATCACCATCTGTGTCTCGGCTTTGGCTGCCATCACAAGGATGTAAGGAAGCGAGGCCATCGAGGCTTCATCCAACACAACAGCATCGAAGGTGCGTCCATCCAGCAGATCGCTGGTGCATACTTTCGCCAATGTGGTGGCCACCAAGCGGCTCTGGCGCATCAGGGCGAAGTCCAAATTCGACATCCGGTCGATGAGCTTGGCCAGGTCCAATTCCATCTTTTTCTTGCCGCCATGTTCTTTGATGCGCACCATCGTGGCGTCGAGTTCGGTTTCCAGAACTGCGGGAATAGGTTCGCCATCCGTCTCCAAACCGGTCAGCGCATCTTGCAACGTCGTGTGACGCGTCATCAGACTTTGCGTGAACTGGATTTGTTGTCGGACCGCTTCACGCGCCCGATCCACGGCCGCTTCAAACCGGCAATCTTCGAGTTTTCCATTCTCGAGTGCGGTATCACCAAGCCGATAGACTCCATCTGCTTCTTCCAGATGTTCCAAGACACTCAGCAAACCCACATCCACGGCACGGTTCGTGTTCGACACGAATAGCACTTGCTTGCCTTCCATCAGGAGATCGGCCATGATGTGGCCCAAGGTCGAGGTCTTCCCTGTCCCTGGCGGACCCCAGATAAAGGTGACGGGGTTGATGAGACTTTTTTTCAGAGCGTCTTGCTGTGCCGAATTTAGGATCGAAGGTTGAATGTTGAATGTTGAATGTTGAATGTTGAATGTTGACGATGGCGATACCACTCGCTCTATTCGACCGTAGACCATGTCATTCTCATTCTCTTGCAGATCGACGAGCTTTTCCCGCAGTTTGCGAAGCACGAAATCATTTTCCCATTCCACTTCAAGGCGATCGATACTCTTGCCGACGTCTTCGGGAAGATGCAAGGTCAGGGTTTCGTCGTCCGAATCGGGGATGCTCACTTCATAGACGGATTCACCGAGGCGGGCTTTGACCACATCGGCGAACTTGAGTCCGAGTTGAGTGGATTTGAACCGATACGATGCGCCTTTTGTGCTTTCCGAGGTGAACAACTTCTGGCCGTCGAAGAGGACATCTCGCGCGGGACGCAGTTTCACCGCATCGATTTCCGAATCGACGGCCTGAACACAGTTTGTGAGGAGTTCGGAAACCTGCATGGGTCGGAATATATCCCGAAAACGGCAGGTGCGAACGGACTTTCTATCCTAAAAGAAGCACAGATGCCATCGCCGCTAAAATCCCTCCGGCGACGGGAGCCACAACCGGAATCCATGCATAACCCCAGTCACTGCTTCCTTTGTTCGACATCGGAAGAATAGCATGCATGATTCTCGGAGCCAAGTCACGAGCCGGATTGATCGCATAGCCCGTAGGACCGCCAAGCGACAGACCGATGCCCAACACCAAAAACGCGACCGGCAGCGCATCCAGAGCTCCCAGACCCACTTGAGGAACGGCCATATACAGCACCCCGGAAACCAGTGTGAACGTGCCGATGAATTCGGTCATGAAGTTCTGTGTGGTGTTCCGAATCTGCGGAATGGTGCTGAAACAGGCCAATTTCGTCAATTCATCCTCTGTCGCCTCGAAATGAGCACGGTAGGCAGCCCATACCAGCAACGCACCGATGGCGGCACCAATCATTTGCGCGACGATGTACATCGGTACGCTCGACCATGCGAATTTTCCGGCAATCGCAAAGGCGATCGTCACCGCAGGATTGATGTGCGCACCACTGTAAACAGCAGCCGCGACGACTCCGACGAATACGCCCATCGCCCATCCAAATGTGATCACGATCCATCCGCTTCCATGTCCTTTGGTTTTATTGAGGAGGACATTCGCCACAACGCCATTCCCCAACAGGACGAGTAGCGCGGTTCCAATGATTTCGGCAATAAATGGTGACATATTGGTTTGTTGTTTGTTGTTTGTGGTTCGTTGTTCTTGGTTAGGATTTGGCCCATGAAATCGCCGCTTTCAGCGCTCGGTTCCAGCCGTTGGTCAACGCATCCACATCCGCCTTGGTCCGAGCGGGAGTGAATTTCCGGTCTTCCTGCCATTGGGAGTTGATATCCGCCTGACTTCCCCAATAGCCAACCGCTAGGCCGGCGAGGTAAGCGGCCCCAAGGGCGGTCGTTTCGAGTGTTTTGGGTCGTGAAACCGGCACACCCAGAATATCGGATTGGAATTGCATCAGCAGGTTGTTTGCTGTGGCACCTCCATCCACACGCAATTCCCGGATCGGGATGCCCGAATCGGCTTCCATCGCCTTCAACACATCCATGGTCTGATAGGCGATGCTATCCAACGCGGCTCGTGCGATGTGTGCGGCTTTCGATCCTCGGGTGAGTCCGGTGAGGGTGCCTCGTGCGTCCGAATTCCAATGCGGCGCACCGAGTCCTGCGAAGGCTGGAACCACATATACGCCGCCTGAATCCGGTACGGTAGCCGCCAAAGCCTCCACTTCCGCCGATGTGCGGATGATGCCCAGCTCGTCGCGCAGCCATTGAACCACCGCACCTGCGATGAAAATGCTTCCTTCAAGGGCATATTCGACGTTTCCATCCACATCCCAAGCGATCGTTGTGAGCAGATTGTTTTTCGAGACGATCGGTGTGGTACCCGTATTCATCACCATAAAGCATCCAGTCCCATAGGTGTTTTTCACCATACCAGAGGTGATGCAACGCTGACCAAATAAGGCCGCTTGCTGATCTCCCGCGATGCCGGCAATCGGTACCTTGCTCGCAAAAATGGTGGTCTTGGTTTGACCGTAGACTTCACTCGAGGAT
>CAYPOI010000029.1:0-29449 GCA_964412365.1 uncultured Chitinophagales bacterium
GGAAATATAGTTAGTATAATTACCCGAGTGGTATCGAATTAGGGGAGCATCACAGGGTTTATCCCCACCTCTTAACGCTCTTCTCTCTTCCCGAGGTGGCGCTAAATTTTTTAACTCAAAGGTGGGGCTAAAGCCCCACCCCTAAAAGAAAGTGCTATTCCATATTTCTTCCCGAGGTGGGGCTTCAGCCCCACCTATTCACGTATACACAGCTTATACAGTACGCTTACTTGACTACCATTTTCATATATCTTCCACCGACACCCCCCATGATTTTGAAGATTATACACTCCACATGAGAATCATACGATCATTCCTTTTCCTATCCATGTTATGGCTGCTTGCCTGTCAGGACACCCATCAACATTTCCACCCGGGAGACATATGGGAGGATGATCAAGGCACCCATATCAATGCGCATGGAGGTGGATTTTTGATCCATGACGATACCTACTATTGGTTTGGAGAACATAAGATCGAAGGTTCAGAAGGCAATAAGGCACATGTTGGTGTGGGAGTGTATTCGTCAAAAAACCTGACCAACTGGAAAAATGAAGGTATCGCCCTAGCAGTTCATGACGATCCAAATTCACTTTTGGTAAAAGGCTGCATCATCGAAAGACCCAAAGTGATTTATAACGAAACGACAAAGAAATTTGTGATGTGGTTCCACCACGAACTCAAGGGCAGAGGCTATGAAGCCGCGTTGACGGGTCTTGCTGTAAGTGATCATGTCACAGGACCATATACCTACATCAAAAGTGTCAATCCACATGCCGGTATTTGGCCAACCAATTATCCAGATAGTCTTAAATCGCTGCCTGTAGATATAAACAGTTATGTACGCCCATCCTCGGAATGGAATGAAGCCGTAAGGCTAGGTTTGTTTCTAAGAAGAGACTTTGAAAGAGGTCAGATGGCAAGAGATATGACGCTCTTTGTCGATGATGACGGGAAAGCCTACCATGTTCATTCCTCTGAAAACAATCAGACATTGCATATCGCAGAGTTGACGGATGATTACATGGATTTCTCCGGAAACTACACGAGAGTGCTTCCTGGAGAACAAAATGAAGCCCCTGCGATCTTCAAAAAGGACGGAACGTATTACATGTTTTCTTCATGGTTAACCGGTTGGAAACCAAATCCAGGAAAGTCGGCTGTGGCGGATCATCCGATGGGACCATGGACTCCTTTGGGGAATATGGTTCGTGGAACCGAAGATGAAATGAACACCACATTCTGGTCACAGAGCACGGCAGTGATCCCTGTCATTGGAAAAGAACATGCGTTTATCTATGTGGGTGACAGGTGGACGCCTGAAAACGCCATCGACGGTCGATATATCTTCTTACCTGTTGAATTTGAAGGTGAAAAACCAATCATCAGATGGATGGATGAATGGAATTTGTCCTTTTTTGATAAAAAATAAAAAAAAGCCCGCTGATCTTCCGATCAACGGGCTTTTTATGTGACTATGACGATTGCAGTACGGTCTCTCTTCAATTTTCTATAGGAACGATGAAACTGAATAAATAGAGTGAATGATGGGATGGATGTCCGAAAGGTGTTCTTTCGAGACGAATCCTTTCACCGACATGGCTTCGGCTTTCAGACGGATCGACGGCGAGTCGAAACTGGTCACCATCACCACATTCGCGTTCGCATCGATCGACCGTATGCGCTTGGTGGCGTCGAACCCATTCATCTGCTTGAGCTGTACGTCCATCAGCACGCAATCGGGTTTCTTTAGTGCGTATTGCACCACCGCGTCTTCCCCGCTCTCACATTCGATGAACTCGAATGGAGTTTGCGTTGTCGACGAAACAACGGTTTTCATCACCCGCCTCATGGCGGCATGATCATCGACGATCATAATTTTCATTGATTGATGCTTCCGGATTGCAAGGTGACACGAACGACATCTTTCGATGCAAACGGAAGATTCAACTCAATAAGACGACCTACAATGAGCAGGTATGCTCATTTTACTGGGTACTTGTACCCAGACAAACGTCTACTTCTTATTTTCGAGGGCGTATTTCAACAAGGCATGAGAACCGTTCAGCCCCAATTTGGAGCAAATGTTGTTGCGATGGTTCTGCACGGTTTTCACACTTATATGTAGAGATTCAGCGATTTCTTGACTCGTCTTCATCTCGGCCAACTGATTCAACACGGTCAGTTCGGCCGAGGTCAGTTGGTCTAATGCGCCGGATGCAGCCTTCGTTTGGGTATTCGTGTTCCGACGCATTAGAAAATCAGAAATGGCCGGACTCAAATAATACCGCCCATCCATGACGGCTTTTAGAGAATTCAGAATTTCGGTTACGGTGTTCTCTTTCAACACATATCCTTTCACACCGATATCCATCGCTTTGTTGAACATCGATTCATCTTTGAACATGGTCAGGAAGATGATTTTGACGGACAGCCGCTCTTCACGCACCTTTTTCGCAATATCGTATCCCGACATCCCCGGCATTTCGATGTCCAATATGGCTACATCCAGTTTTTTCTCGCGGATCATGCGCAATGCATCCATCCCGTTCCCGGCCTCGATCACATGATAGGGTGTGTTCGATTGCAAGACCGTCCGGAGCCCACCGCGGATGAGTTCGTGGTCGTCGGCGATCAGGATAGTCACAGGTTTAGCCATGAGTACTTATCGGTATGTTCAAGGTGATGGTTGTTCCTTCTTCGAGTGATGATTTGAAATCGATGGTGCCGCCCAAGGTTACCATCCGCTCCCGCATTCCGGTAAGCCCCAATCCAGTGGATGTTTTGTGAGACAACGGGTTGAATCCGACTCCATCGTCCCACAAAACCGCACGGATTCCAAATTCGTTGCGCTTCACAAATACCGATGCGCTCTCCGCTTTGGAATGCTTTTGGATGTTGCTGATGCCTTCTTGAATGACCCGATAAAAATGAATCTGACGATCGATGGGGATGAGATCGTCAATATCATCAATATGATAACTGCATTCTAGGTTCGCAGTTTGGCGTACTTCCTCACACAGGGTGATCAATGAATCGGTGAGCCCGAAACGCTCCAAATGCACCGGGCGTAGGTCATGCGTGATGCTTCTCACATCGCTGATGGAGCTCATCGCGCTTTGCATGATTTCTGCGAGATGATGGGACGTTTTTTCTTTGTCTGACACGGTGAATTGCGCCATTTCCGCACGATTCTTGATGACCAGGATCTGCTGACCCAGGCCGTCATGCAACTCCGCGGCGATGCGGCGACGTTCTTGTTCTTGCGATTCGATCAGTTGTTCGGTGAACCGTTTTTGTTTCTCTTGTTCAGTCTTGAGTTGGTTCACCCGTGTCGCGTACACGGCTGGTCCCAAGGTCAGCAAAATCACCGCTAAAATCCCTCGGAACCAGGGTGTTTCCCAAAACGGTGGCACCACGGTGATATCGATCGAAGCTCCGGTTTCATTCCATACCGTTCCGTCTACCGAAGCCGTCACGTTGAAGGTGTAGGTGCCAGATGGAAGTCGTGTGAACAAGGCAGACCGTCGGTCTCCTACTTCGATCCATGAGTCGTCCAAGCCTTGCAGTTGGTAGCGGAAGCGGAGTTTGGCCGCATCCCGGTAGTACAAAGCGGTGTACTCGATTTCCAGATAGGGACTGTTGTATGGCAGTTGGATACTTGATTCCTGCGATAATTCGCGCGAGTCGGAGCGGATGGATGTGATGTAAACTGGCGGAATCCGTTCGTTTTCAGCGGCTTCGCGAGTCGATACTATGGCCACTCCCATCACGGTCGGGAAGTACAGGTTTCCGTCGTCGTCGCGGATCACGTTCGGCTGAAATCCGCCATTCGTCTCGGCGCTGTTCATTCCATCGCGTTTGCTATAGAACTCGGATCTCACGCGTGTGATTTCCTTGTTATGGAACCGGTTCAGCATGGCACGACTGGTACGGAATATGCCATTGTTGCTGCCCGACCAGAAATCACCGTTCTCGTCTTCAATCAGATGTGAGACGATATTGTCGTACAGGCCATGTTCTTTTCGGATGTTGGTCACAACGCCGTTTTCCCATCGGTAGATGCCGCTTCCATAGGTGCCAAACCACATCACACCATCGGTATCTTCATGAATGGCCCTCACATAGGGTTGGGGGTCGATCGGGATGTCGGTCAACTCATTTCCAGCGATTCGAGTTACGCCTTGCGTGGTGCCGACCCACATCCGACCCGAGCGGTCTTCATACAGAATGCGAGCATCGGCTGTCGGAAAGGCTCGATACTCGGTGCCATCGTATCTCATCACGCCCATCATGGTTCCGAACCATAGCGTGCCGGAACGGTCTTCTGTAATGGCATTAACCTCGGTGTAAGGAAATCCGGTATCGGGCTTGAGTTCAACACCTGGTTCACCCAACACGTCCATACGATACAGGGTTCTCGATCCAAACCAGTGTCGCCCTTTGGAATCAACAAAAACCGACCACACGCATTGATTGGTGAGAAACTGATTCGCCGCGAGTGGCCACCCGCGCCCGTTTTTCCACTCATATACGCCACCACAGTTGGTGGCAAAGAGAAATCGTCCGTCTGGGGTGCGGGTTAACGACAGCATTTGTTCGGTCTGCAAACCCTGATCGCGATCGATCATCGTGATGACGGATTCCCGAAGCTGGAACAGACCCATGTTGGTTGAGCCCAACCACCGATTTCCTTCCGTATCCTCGAGGACGCTCACGACGTCGACATCATCATACCCGACAATGGGATCATAGTCTTCGAACGACGTTCCGTTGTACAACGACATCCCGTAGAAATTCAGAGCCCAGAGTTGCTGCTTCCGGTCGACATGCAATTTCCAAATGAAGCTGGAGTGTTCCCTTTCGGTGATTCCAACCGACTGCACGTCTCCATTCTGATACCTGATAATGCCTTTGCCACTGGTTCCGATGTACACGATTCCTGACCCGGTAGGATGTTCCACCGCATCGATGATATCGCTTGTCGTGCCGCCAAAATCCTGAATGAGTACGATCCGACGTCCATACGTTCGCAGCAGTTTATCCGAATACCCGATCCATAATCCATTCGGATTGGACATCGCGGTTTCCGCCAAGGCTTTCCCGAATTCAACCTCCATTGGGATGAACTCGTCCTCTATGAGCAGGTATATGGTTTCATAGATGGATACCCAGACAAATCCTTCCACATCTTGCCTAACAACCATAGCGGTTGGCGAGTTGGCGATCTTGTCGAATTCATAAATCCGGCAATCCCCATCCAAAAATCGAAGCAATCCATCTTCTGTCGACACCCATAGCCGCGCCTCGCTGTCTTCAAATAACCGAAGGATTCGATCGGTACGCATGCATTCGGTGTTGAACCGGTCGTACGTCGTGAAATTGACCCCATCAAACCGGACCAATCCACCGAATGTGGCCAACCAGATGTAGCCGTCGCGGGTTTGAAGGATATCGTTCACTGAGCTCTGGGGCAGGCCGTGTTCCATGCCCCATGCCGTCACAACATACGGTCGTTGCATCGCTCGCTGTGCCCAAGCAGTCGGAATAACGAGCAGCAAATAAAGGGTGATGTAGAGAAGGTGCTTCACAAACGGAACGTACGAACTTCCTCAATGATGTTCGATCAAATAAGGCACAATTGCCTCATCCATCACCGAATAAATGATGTCGTTGGCGCCACGACCACGTGAATCGGGGTTTCCGGTGATTACGACCACCGCATTCAAGGATGGAATCACGAACACGTATTGTCCGCCATACCCCCATGCGAACCAGGCTTGATGTCCCCCGAATGTATTGTTCCACCACAGATACCCATAATTGTGTCCGCGGGGATTATAGCTGATGGCCTCGAACCGGGTTTGAACCGATTCCACGACCCATTCTTTGGGTACCACTTGTAAACTATCGTATAGCCCCGCATCCAAATACATCCGTCCGAATGCCAGAAGTCCGGCCGGACTCAGCGACATGTTATTTCCTCCGAAATAGATGCCTTTCGGATCTCGGTCCCATCCGCCGATCCTCACTCCAAGCGGTGTGAACAGATACCGTTGCGCATAGGCCATGGTCGACATCCCCGTCGCGGCGGTCAAAACCGCAGACAGGATGTGGGTGTCGCCGGTGCTGTAACTCATGCGGGTTCCGGGTTCGCTGACCAACCTGCGGTCCAAGGCCGCTTTCACCCAATCGCGATTTTTCACCCAAGCGCCGTAGCTGCCGAAACTGGTGGATGCGAGTCCACTCGACATTGTGAGCAGGTGTCGGATGGTGATATCGCGCTTGGCTTCGGGTTGCAGCGAATCGACGTATTCCGGTAGATAGAGGCGGATGGGATCATCCACACTACCGATGTGTCCTTGCTCGATCGCGATGCCGACCAACGCCGATAACACGGTTTTCGAGGCGGATTTGATATTCTGTGGACGGTTCCGACCATGTCCTCTCCAATAGCGTTCCTGCTTGAGCTCACCGTTCTGATAGACCATGAACCCCGATACACCCGGAATGGTGGCGACGGATTGGATCAACGAATCGGTTGGTGAGCTTAGAAAAAGCCATACAATCAAAAATGCCATATTTTCCTACGAGTCCCTTTTTTACAACAATACGGAAAATCATTTGTTCGTCAGCCCCGACCCCAATTTTCTTCATGAAATGGTCTTCGCCAAGATGCCATTCGGTCGGTATGAGGGGCAGTATGTAACGAATCTTCCTGTGCATTATTTAGAGTGGTTTTCACGGGAAGGATTCCCGAAAGGGACCTTGGGCCAGTACCTGTCGACCATGTACGAAATCAAAACGAACGGGCTGGACGACATCCTTAAACCATTGGTCCAAGCACGCAACGCATCGCATTGCAATCGCCGATAATTCGTCCGAAAAGCGCTTTTATTTCGTACATTGCGCGTGGTCTAGCGGCACACTAACCACACTTTGATCGCACGGAGGTTTTGTATGTCTGGTCGTATTCTAACCCCAATGGCCATCGCTTCGGTACTGCTTTTTTTCGGAGTCAGCAGCTGCGCCGAACAACAAACCACCCAGCGCCCTGAAGGCCTCTCCGATCTGTTCCAAGCCCTTCCGACCTCGGTGGTGGATCCACCCGAAAATCCCGGAACTCCGGAGAAAATCGAGCTGGGCCGGATGCTCTTTTTCGACGCGCGACTGTCGCGTTCCAAACTCACCAGTTGCAATACCTGCCACGACTTGACCCAGGCCGGTGTGGATCACCTCACCCGATCCATCGGCGAAGGCATCGGACAACGGAACACCCCTTCCGTGTTCAACACCGCGTTTTTAGGCACGATTTCGTTGGAAGAAACCACCAAAGAATTCCTCCGCTCGCATGAAGAAATGGACCTGACGGGTGTGGAGGCGGTAGAGAGAGTGAGTGATGCTGGCTATCTGCCCTATTTCACAGCGGCGTTTCCCACGGAATCCGATCCGCTCACCTTCAACAATATCGCCAATGCCATCGCGGCATTCAGCCGGACTCTCATCACACCGAACGCCCCCTTCGATCGATACATCGCAGGCGATATGTCGGCTTTATCCGATCGCCAAAAAATCGGTTTGACCCTGTTCCAAGACAATGGATGTGCGGGTTGCCACAGTGGTCCGCTGTTGGGAGGCACCTTGTACACCAAATTCTCCCACTTGCAAGAAAAAGGGATGAGCCATGATTTTGGAGCGTACCAAGTGAGCGGTGAACCAGACGACCAGTTCGTGTTCAGAGTTTCCCCATTACGGAATGTGGCACTCACCGCACCTTATTTCCACAATGGCTCCATTCTGGAATTGGATGAGGCCGTGCGGATCATGGGCAAAGCCCAATTGGGATTCACCATCAGCGAACAGGACATCAGCGACATGGTCGATTTCCTGAATGCGCTGACCGGCGAATTTCCTGTGGTGGAAGCGCCGAAGTTGCCCTCCAAATAATCACAAAAAAAAGGCCTGTCAATTCCTCGACAGGCCTTTAACGGTCGTTTAGCTATACAAATTTATTTCATCACAGAATCCACCACGTCGAGTGTGAACACATCGGTGTAAACGTCTCCGAATTGGGTGGTCACTTTCACATCGATGGTTCGGGTTCCAAGTGGGAGTCCCGTTGGCAAGTTCAATCGCCACATGTGGTAAGAAAGAGCGGGGTTCGACGGACGCACAAACGGCATCGACGTTTCGGAATGGTCTATTTCATAACGAAGGCTGGCGCGGCTCGGATCTTCGCTTGGCGTATACCGCATGCGGTTCCACTCACCACCATCAATTCGGTATTCCACCGTACAGAACTCGCTGCCGTTGAATACATTCACATACAGTTGCGCGCGCGTACTGCGTCGGGTTCCTTCGGTTTGCGGAATCACCTTCGGTCCGTACACCCGCATCTGGTAGGATGCCGGCTTGCCATAGGCTTTGTACTCAAAGCGGTAGGTGTTTCCAGTAAAATGCAGGATCGCATAGCCTTTGGGCGTACCATCGCGCATGGTTCCATCGGGAATTCCATTCTCATCTTTCATCCCCGACCACCAATCGCCTGACGCCGTAGCCACATTGTAATGGTGATGCGGTTCTTCACGCTTCCATCCATCCGCCTCCCTGAAGAAGTGATGGCGTTGGGTGTGCGTATGTCCCGATAACGAAACCGAACGTGGATGATCTTTCAGGATGTCGAACAGACGACGACGATGCTCATCATAGAACGTCTGACCGAACGGGAATTCATCAAAAATCGGGATGTGGCCGCTGATGACGACCAGGTGATCCTTTGGTACAGTCGGAAGCAGATTTTCCAGGAATCGAAACTGCTCTTCACGGAAACCGCCGATGTAATTGGAGGATGTGTACGGATTGGGGTACACCACATTATCGAGCGTGATGAACAATACCTTTCCATGATAGAACGCATAGTTGGCCGGGCCGTACACGCGTTCGAAGGTCTCATCCGCGTGAATCTGTTCGGTCACATCGAAGTTCATGTCGTGGTTGCCGAAGACGTTGAACCATGGGAGTCCGACTCTCGATACGGCCTTGTTCAACGGTTCGAAAAATTCGAGCCGGTCGCCGACCAGATCGCCGAGCGATATTCCGAACGACGGACCTTTCACGCCCACCAATTCCTGAACGATGGAGGCATCGAAATACCCCACTTCTTCCAAGGAATACGGTTGCGGATCCGCGAAGGCGACCACACTGAAGGTGTCGGATGCATCGCCTGTGAGCAATGCGAAATCGACCGATGCGGGAAGCGGACCTGTCGGTGCCACGCCTTCGTAGCGCAATTTCGGGGAACCGGCTGGTTTATGGATATAAAAGAATTTGACCAGATTCAAGGAATCGACCGGATACCGATAGTTGCCCGGCTTGATGACGGAAATGATGGTATCGTCAGTGACAGGAATCTGATATCGGCCTTGCGCATCGGTGGTGACCACCGTCTCGCCGTTGGTCACGCTCACGCCGGCGATGCCGGGTTCGCGTGCGTCTTTGCGACCGTTGGCATTCATGTCATGATAGACGATGCCTCGGGCAGTGGTCTGGGTTTGGGCGAAAAGCCCGGTCTGACCCACGAGGGTCAGACCGATGGTGATGAGGAGTACTTTCATGATCAGAACAAGATTCGAGCCGATACTTGGAACTGCCATGGTGTGCCGCCTGGATTGGTGACACCCACGTTTTGGTTCACCGCATACACATACTGCTGAGTGGTTGGGTTGAATCCACGGATGGTCAGAAGATTCTGATCGCCAAGGGTTTTGGTGGTTCCCCATTCTTTGTCGATCAGGTTGGCGATGTTGAAAACATCCAAGGCCAATTCCACACCGGTGCGGTTTTGACCAGGAACCATGAACTTCCGAGCCACTCTCAAATCCCACGTTCCGAAGAAGTCGTTTTCACATCCGTTACGCGCCGCGATGCCACCTAGAGATTCTTGAATACACTCGCGGGCCAAGTTATTCTTGTTGTCCAGTACGGTTTGCATATCGGTTGCGATCGTCGGATCGGTCAACGCATCGGCAGGGTCGAACACATAGGCCAAGTCGTTCGAGCTGACAAAATCACCGTTTACGTTTCCGTTCACACGGAGAGAATAACGGGTTCCACCCAATCCTGAGTAGCGGACGCCTACCGCCACGCCATAGAACGTTGGCAACGTGCCGTAAAAGACGACTTTGTTGCGGAACTGGACGTTTGAGTACGACATCGTGCTCAATTCACGCGGGTCATCCACCACCATCTGGAACAAGGTGGCGCTGTTGGCCACGTTTCCATTGTAGGAGGTGTTGTCTTTCGAGTCGTTCCAGGTGAAGCTGGCGTTGACGGAGCCATCACGGAAGTAGTTCCATGATCCATCCACAACAGCTGTATAGGTGTTGTTTTTGCCTTCGCTGACCAGCTCGAGAACACGACCGATGCGGGTGGTTTTACGGCCTCGGGTCCAGTCGGCAGAACCATTTGATGTGTTGATGGTGTTCGCTGGCACATACACTCCACGGTTGCCTTCGTTAGACAATGTGAAGTACGGGTCATCCACGATGTTGCGGTCGATGTACATGTAGTTGTTGCGAGCGAACGATCCGATCAAATTCACACCCAAGCGAAGGGAGCTGCCGAAAAAGCGGTTGTAACTCACGTTCGCTTTATACACGGTAGGCACTTTCAAATCTTCGCTGTTCATGTTGATGGTGGTTGCCGGCTGAACCAAGGGGTTGGCCAACAGATCCACACCAGGTGCGGTCGACGGGTCAGCTCGATATCCAGGGAAGTTCGGAGTCGGGACCAACGCGCCACGCACATCAATCGCCGATACTTTCGATCCATCGAACTGAAGGTTGTTCACATCCGAGTAGTTGTTCAACGACGATCCGAAGACGCCCGCACCCACTTTCAAGATGTCGGTGTTGTTGCCACCGATGTTCCAAATGGCTTGGAAGCGGGGTTGGATCTGAAATCCGGCGGCGGATTTGTCGGTTCTCAGTCCAAGGTCTTCCGAAACAATCGGGTTGAATTCCGGAGCGACGAAGTACGAGGTGTAATCGGCACGCAGACCAAACGTCAAGTTCAGGTCGCGCAAGATTTGCCATTGCGCTTGGGTGTAGAGTCCGCCACTGAACACATTTTGTTCCACTTCCGGATTTTCAAACGCCACTTCTCTCGCATACCGATACGGTGTGAGGTTGTCGAAATTGTCCAGACCCGTGAAGAAGAACCGGCCGTTGAACTCGCTGGTTGCCAACGAATTCAGGTTATTCAGCATCAGATCGCCACCGAACGTGTATTGAATACCGCGACGGTCGGTGTAGTATAAATTATTTACCACTTGATAGACGTTCGACTCGAATGTCTCGGGCAAATACCGTTGTCCACCGATTTGGATGGTGGTTCGGTACGTGGTTCCACCGATGGTCGACGAGATGTTCTCGACGATGGCACGCGGGATGTTGGCGGATGGGAGCTGATCGCTCGGGCGTCCGTCATCCAAGGTGTACAAATGCTGAACTTTGAATTCGTTTGTCCATCCCCCATCGAAACTGGTGCGAAGCGAGGCCATCAAGCTGTTCGCCATCGACAAGTGGGTACCATACACTTCATACAAGTTGATGCGGCTGTTGTCGTTCACACCTTGGTTGTTCATGTCTCGGGTGAAGTTGTTCCGCACCGTCAACAGGTTGCGGTTGTTCAACTGCCAATCCAAGCGACCGAAAAAGGTGTGCGTGTCGCGGAGTTTGTCAAAACTTCCGGTCTGAGGGGAATCGGCCACGCCGTATTTGTCGCGTGCGATCTGTAGGAAACGATCCAAGTTGTCTTGGGAAATCCCTTGAATGATTTCGTCATCCGTACTTTGAATATCCGCGATGTACAACGGACGAGCATCCAACTGACCATCGTACGTCATGAAGAAATGTGCCTTATCTCGCATGATCGGTCCGCCGAGGGTAAATCCGAATTGGTTGATCGAGAACTCATTGGTCCGACGCTGGCCACGGGTATCGTATTTGCTCGCGAGCTGATCGGCGCGGTTGTACAAAAATGCGGATCCTTCGAAGCGGTTGGTGCCCGAGCGGGTCACGGCGCTGATCAATCCGCCCCCGTTGCGACCATAGCTCACATCGTAGCTGTTGGTGACCACTTCGAACTCACGGATGGCTTCCATCGAAATGGAGTACGGTCCGCGGTTGGTCGTGCCGCTCGAGAGCGGGCTTCGGTTCGTCATCCCATCGATCGTGTAGTTCGTGGATGAGAACAATTGGCCAAGCAAGTTGCTGCCACGGCTCACTGGCGACAAATCAATCAAGCTTGTGAAATTTCGCCCGTTCACGGGCAAGGTTTCCAGATTCTTACGAGTGACGGACGTCTTCGAGCCCATCCGGTCGAGTGTCATGTTGTAGGTATCGCTCACAACGGTCACTTCATCGAGCATCTGAGTGCTTTCGACCAGTTCGAAATCGAAACGAAGGTGGTCGCCTTGGTTCATGGCCACCATTTGCACCTGCTTCGACACATAGCCGATGAAGCTGGCGGTGATGGTGTAGTTCGTGCCCAACGGAATCTGTTGAATCACATAGGTTCCGGCGAGTCCGGTCGATGCGCCTGTGACGAAGCCGGTGGCTTCATTTTTGATGGTGACGGTGGCGCCGGTGAGTAATTCGCCTGCATCATCTCGGATGGTGCCCGTGATGCTGGTGTTGGTGCCCTGTCCAACAACCGACGTGCTGATGGCCAGCAAGAAAAAGAAAAACGTGAATAGTGACTGTGGTTTCATGAGGGTACAATGGTTTGGTTTTAGTAGCCCTCAAGATTACCGCGCCTACATCACTCCAAAATGACCCCTCTGTTTGGTATCTGTTTCAATTAATTAACGTTCCGTTAATGAAAATGCACTTCCAATTAAAAACCGACCGACACACTGTATTTGAATAGCAGATCCGGATAGGTAATGGTGCTGAAACCCATCTTGATATTCTTGCCAAGTAAGTACGTGCGCGTAAGCGAGAGACCTGTCGGAATGGGCATCCCCATCGTGGTTTTCATAT
The DNA here is from genome assembly GCA_964412365.1 of uncultured Chitinophagales bacterium. Taxonomy (GTDB): domain Bacteria; phylum Bacteroidota; class Rhodothermia; order Balneolales; family HLUCCA01; genus CAMTWZ01. Next base: position 13,044 of record CAYPOI010000029.1, read on the forward strand.
CTGACTCTGGATTGTTGTGCAGCCCTTCACCGAGCATCACGGTGGTTCCGAACCGATAGTGCGGATCTCGATAATCGGATACGCGACGTATAGCCTGGAAAAAGAATCCATCAAAGTCCAAATACAACAACCGTACCGGAATGAGTGCGATACTCCAAGGAGTGAATGAATCTTTCATTTGAAAATCCATCCCGAAACCCACGCCATGAGCCGATTTTTTCCCGATGTAGGAGTCGCCGAAGGTCATCGACAATTCTCCAGAATACTTGGTGTAGTTCATTGTGAGGGTATGTCGACCAAGAGCCACATCCGCTCCGAATGCCATTGACGAAGGTAGCTGAACCGTCATATCCTCGATCAATTGATTGATGTCGCGACGCGTGGTCAGGTTGGGTTTTGCGGCCTGAAGGGTATCGAGCTTCACTTTCAAGTCTCCACCGAGCACATCGTCTCCGATCACAAAAACCGGAAGGTAGGCATCTCCATAGGCATCCGGATCGGTCAGTTGGAACGTTGGCATTTTGGTGTACAAGGCCGACAGCGTGACTCGGCGAAACATCGGCGCACGATAGGTAAGTCCGATGGAGTATCCGTTTTGAGTGTCTTTATATGAACCACGCGCACGCATGTACAACTCGTTGGTTTCTCCGTTGGCAAAATCAAGGTTTGGGTCTTCAGGGTTGTTAAAAAAGCGCTCATCCGCTCTGCTCACAACCACCATCCCCGTGAAATCGGCCTCTAGATTCCGAAAACTCGACATCTGGTATCGCGTGAAGGATAATCCCATGTCGAGATCCCCGAACGGACTGTCCTTCAGAACGCTCACGCCCATCGCGGTGGTGAATGCATTCATATTGAGAGTCATCCGGGTAGCGATAGAAATGTTCATCAGCACATCAAACCGAATGCTCACGTCGTCGCTGCCTTGTTCTTGGGCGATTTGCGTGTTGATACCAGTAGCCAGCATGCCGAATTCAGCATTCAGCGGCTGATGTGTGGCGAACGCCAATGTGGCCCGATTTCCCAATGGCACAGCCAGTGTGATAGATGGGAATGGTGGACGAACCCCGCCATTCACACCACGGAATTTCGTGTGCGACCGGTATCCGCCATCCAAGAAATTCACTTGTTCCGGATCATCAAGGATGCTGTTCATCGAGCTGCTCACTTCGTCGTCCAGCAGATACCCAACTTCATTGCTAAGGAAAGATCCCCGCTTCAGAGCCGGCATCAGGCTTCCATCAACGATGAATTCGCGGGTTCGAAGGGATGCGAGTTCTGCGGGGTTTCCGGTCGCCGCAGCCGCACCGGAACGGATGCGTGGAGATAGAAGTCCGCCATAGCCGGACGAGCTGAACACATTCGATGAGTTCAGGCCTAGCTGGAAGGTGAAGTCTACATTTCCACCGCGCCATAGAGACATTTCGGGTTTCGCTTCTTCGTCATCCGCTTGTGAGAAAACGGTTGGAGCGCACAGCAAGAGCAAAAGGAGCGCGGAAAGTGTGATACGTGGGTTCATGGCGTCTCCTTGGTCAGAATTGAATGGCGATGGAAATCCGTTGCGATGGCTTCAACGGATCGATGAGATAGGCGTAATCGAGTCGTAAACGAAATCCGACGACGGAAGGCGTTTTAAGTCCCACACCGGCGGTGTAGCGCTCATCGTCGAACGAATTCACCCTGTATTCGGCTCCTCCCCGCAGATAGAGCACATCAAGGAAACCCGTTTCCAGACCCACACGAAGTGCCGGATCGATTTCGGTATGTAGAGAGGGCTTGTAATCGGCCACCACTGTGGTGGAGCGGAACGCTTTGAAACTGGTTCCTAAAATCAGTTCTGACGGCAGGTTTTCCGAGTAGTTTCCACGCGCCGGATTCGACGTGCTGGAGTTTTGTGAGTCCCATTGAAACGTGTTCATGACATCACGGTAAACCACCCCAAAGCCAACTCGATCATTCGGCCGATACAACATCCCCAGATCCACACCGAATCCGGTACCGTTGCCGCTCACCTGCATCTCGCGCCCGGCTTGAATCTCATCCGGATCAAACACGATGTAATCGCCGTCATTGAAGCCGTTCTTTCCAAAACCGGAATGACGATACTTCAATCCAAGTCCTGCGCGAAATGCTTTATACTGATACCCTACTCCTACTTGAGCAGAGAATTCACGAAGCATGTCGTCGCCCGATTCAATGACTGTGAGACCCGCGCCCAAATTGTCCCAAGGTAGTGGAGCTACCAAAGCCATGAACCGATAGGTCACGAATTCCATCTGGTCGGCATGCGAAAACGAGGTGATGTAATGTTTCGTGTCGGCAAGTCCGGCCGGGTTCCAATACACGGAATGTTCGTCGTCGGCGAGGCCGACAAACGCGCCACCCATGGCCATTGGCCGGGCTCCAAAACCGATATCCACATGGGATGCGGAGATGTTGCTCAGACCCTGACCAAAAACAGCCGGTGCCACCAGCGAAACGAAAAGGATAGGAAGTAGGGATTTCATGAGTGGATTCCTTATTTGATGAGAACGACCGGTAGGTACTCGACCCGATCGGTCGTGCTATCCTTCAATCGGATTTCGATGATGTAACGTCCATTTCGAGCCATATCTCCAGAGTCGGTTCGACCGTCCCAAAGAATCTCGGCCAAGCTGCTTGCGCTGCCATATCGACCCGGTTGCTGCAAGTCATCTTTTAGTAAATGACGCACAAGCTCACCTCGCACATTGTAAATACGAATATTCACCAAGGCCGGTGGATAAGCCGTATTCAAAAGGTATCCGATTCTTGCAGGTCCCGCATCCGGCGAAAAAGGAGTCGGCAGAACGGCTGAATATTTCAAGCCCAACGGTTCATTTTGTGCCAGAACAGCAAATTGGCCTACTGATCGAATTCCACCAACCGTACGGATATCACCTATCGACGTACCCAGAATATTGTTTGATGGAAGTGCTCTTGGTAAGGATCCTGTGACCGATGAATTCATCAATCTCCACGACAATACCAACGGATCGAAGAATGCGACCACTTTCTCACCTTCCAAGAACTGGAAAGATTCGTCAACAGGAACATCCAATTCAACATCCCTCACAAAAGCTCCTGTTGAAAGATTGAACCGATATAGGGTTTCTGAGGTGGTGTAAGACACGTCCGTACCGAACGGCATCACAAATTTCTTGACCGATTCGGGCTTCACTTTGCGCAAAGTCAATTGCGATGGACCTGTAACCGCTTGGCTTGGCACCCTCAATGTCACACCTTGCAAATCGGTCAACTCATAACTCTGATTGGCCACCAAGGATGCCGATAGGGTTACTGGTTCGGCAATTTGAGTGATACCGGTCTGGATATCACGAACTTGAACCTGGAATTCACCCAAGAAAGAGGTGGACGCCGCACGAAAGATTCCGGTTGACGAAATACTTCCGGCCACACTTGGTATAACCGTCCATTCGAGCCCGGTTCCCAAGGTGAGCGACCGACCTGTTGCATCACGAGCCGTGTAGCTGAACGCAACTGGTGTGGCGTTCGATACTTGCAATGCGGGTGGTCGAAGCGTCATACTAGTGATAGGCACATCCAGCACCGTGATTGATTGCGAGCCGGTCAATTCCACGCCATTCAATCTCAGAACAGTCCGTATGGTGTAGTTGCCAGCCGCTGTGGCCTTGAATCGGATCGAAGCTTCGCCACCGCTTTCCAAGGTCAACCCGGTTGGAAGCGTCCAAGCGATTGAGCCAGCACCCGTCTGGAAATCATCGATGATGGATTGATTCAATCCGTCGGCAATGGCCAGAGACAAGGTATAGGAATCATTCACCCTCAGATTCAAACCAGCGATTTGAGGAGTGAACCTGAAGCTGCTCAAAATACCGCTGGCCAATGGGGTGATGGTGCGATCCACAGAGCGAAACGTTTGTGCTCCGTGCGTAGCCGTAACATAATAGATAATTGGCTCTACGGAGAATGGCGCAGGAATTTGAGCTTCGAAACCATTTGTGGTTGGCGTCATCGCCAATGTCGTAAAGGTTGACGTAGACGTGCGACGGTAGTGTAATTGTGCGACGGGTGCATCTGGCACAAAACCCACGGTATAAGCGATCTGAACCGTAGTTGGCTGATCTGCCAGAATTTCCGTGACCGCGCTATGTTGATACGGCATCAAGACGGTTGATTCGATGCGACTTGTATCTGACGCCAGTGATATCAGCGTAGGGTTGATCGGGGTGAGATACCCTGCCCGTTGAAACGTAGCACTGTAGGTAGCTTGACGCAGATTCTCATTCGAGGTGAACACCGCTGTATTCCCAATCAGCGATGTTGCGGGGGTTCCACCTTGACGACCGAATAATATTTGGACACCAGGTAGTGGATTCACTCCATCGGAGGTGCGGATTCGGATGCGACCACTTGGTACCAAGTAATCACTGATTCCGACCCATTGACCCACCTGCGCACCGGTTGTGCTAATGAGTCGGCTAAGAGTCACTTCCCCGATTGTCGCACGGACTTCAAACGTAGTTGTATCGGTGATACCAGTGCGAATCGGATAATCAACCAAATAGAACACTCCATCGGATCCGGTAGTCGTCGATTTCGTCGTACTTCCCACTGCGGAAATCGTGACATTTGGAACCGGCAGACCCAAACGTGTGACTTTCCCAGCCAGATTGACGACCGAAGGTTCCAAGTCGACAAACAGTCCGGTCAAGTTTTCACCTATTCCAACCGTAACGGATACGGTATCCTCACTGAATCCGTTTTTCGATCCGATAAGTTCATACTGACCAGCGCTGATTGAACTGAAACTGAAGATACCATTCCACTGCGAAAGCTCGGTGCGAGTGGCTCCTGTTGTGAGATTTCGCAAACGAATACTGGCCTCCGCCAGAGTTGGACGTTCAGTGCCTTGGATACGACGTACCGTTCCCGCGAGGTTAGCACTGTTTGGCAGTGCGACGAATGATGCTGAGGCCGTGGCGTTTTGCGTCACCGACACTTCCCTACGTGCGGGGTCGAAACTGTAGCTCGCACGGCTCGGTGTTACCGCATACACGATACCAGCAGGCAGTTCGGTTACAGTTACGGAACCTTGTGAATTCGTGCTAACCGAACGGCTCACACTTCCATCCGCACTCACAATTGACACCAAAACATTGCCTAATGGCTGCCCGCCAGAGGTAACTGAAGCCGTAATGCTTCCAACATTCGCGGTCGATGTGGCGTTAAACGTCGCGGAACTACCCACAGCCAAGGTCAACGTTGGACTGACCGCTGGCGTGAACACGAACCCTGCACGATTCACACGAACCTGGTAGTCACCATTAGGAAGCAAGGTGAAGGCATAACTTCCATCATCGGTGGAAACAGCGCTTGTAACGACGTTCTCGCTTGGTAGCGAAAGTAGCGTTACGGTAGCACCCGAACGCCCCACATTTCCGCTGATGCGGCCCTCATTCACAGTAACCGTCAAATCAGTGACCACCTCTTCCCCACCATCAGGGTAACTCACGGTTTGTTCTGCATTCACGTGCCCCTGACGAAATACACGGGTACTTGCTTGGTAAGTAACTCCTGTTGGCATGTCGCCGATTTCATAGAAGCCGCTGGCATTTGTCGTGACCCGGAATGAGCGATCTCCAGTCACAAACTGGACTTCTGCTACCACAGCCAAAGGCAACCCATTCTGATTGGTCACACGACCACGTATACGTCCCGCGTCCCGAACTAAGACAAAATCCTTCGTGGACGTTTGGGAAGCAGGGACATCCAATGTGAATTGATCCGAGCGGAAGCTCGCAAGCTGAACGCTCACTGTATAACGACCTGGCGCAAGATTTGGAATGCGATAAGAGCCGTTGGTGGCCGTAATTACAGAACCAGCACCTGCCGGTCCCTGAGCCGTCACTTGAACTCCGGTCAATGGTGAACCACCGCTTAGATTGGTAATGACTCCGGAGATGACGGCATCGTTCGGTATCAATCCTGTAATATCGGCACCCGTTACAGTAAGAACATCCGGAGTGAGCTCTGTCTGAATCGGATTAGCGATACCGTATCCTGTAGCGCTCACATTCACAACGTAGTTACCCGGTGGCATCAAGCTGAGCGAGTAGCTTCCATCGGATGCGGTTAATGCACCAAATTGGGTTCCAGTGGTCGATGTGGCGGTTACCGTAGCTCCCGCGACTCCTGTATTTGTATCCGCCTGGCGCGCGATTCCGGAAATCGATCCTGTAGCTAAAGATAAACCCAGATCTACGCGACGTGTTTGTCCATCAGGCAGTGAGAAGTCCGTCAGTGTTTTGGAGATATAGCCCGAGCGACTTACTTCAACGACGTATGTACCTCCTATCAATCGAGCCGCACTGAAAGATCCGTTGGCATCGGTGATGAGCGACGCACCGGTTCCCGATGACGATTGAAGATTGACGGATACACCAGCCAATGGGGCAGAGGAGGCGTCAGTAATCACGCCGGTTATGAAACCGAAGTTTTCCGAAATCAGAAAATCAGTATTCGTGAGATTGTCACCGATCGCAAGCGAGACATCGCGACGATCGACGGTGTAACCGGCAAGGCGTGCCGACACATCATAGGTTCCAGTTGGCAATCCCAACGCGTAGGTTCCGTTCGCACGAGTCAAAACACTATCTACCGCTGTTCCAGTAGTGCGGGAAACGGCGACAATACGCGCATTGGCCAAAGGATTGCCGGATTGGTTTCGAACAAGTCCGCTGAAACTGGATGGATTTGGTGATAATGTCAACGAAACGTTCACCGCTGTTTTCGTTGCAGGAAGCACTGCCGTCGATGCTGTGGCTGTAGCGTAAATGACCGATTCCGTTCGAACCCGATATGCACTACCAGCTGGGACGGTAAAAGAGAAAGATCCGTTGATCAGTGTCAATGAGCTTTGCGACAGAGAGGCATCGGAAACAGAGGTCACTACAACGCGCAGATTACGGACAGGTCCATTCGCATCCGAAACCGTACCATCGATACGTGCGGTGTTTTCCACCAATGTGTAGCCCCGACCCGTAATCTGCTGGCCTGGCCCAAGAGTGATGGTATCCGGTGCGGATGATAGAAATCCGGATTTGCTCACAACCATACGATACCGACCCGGCTGAAGACTCATCGAAAATAATCCGTCTGAATCGGAAGATTGGGTCGTGGTCTGATTGGTCGACAATGACCGAGCTGATATGGTTGAAGCCGACAGGCTCAAGCCACCCGAACTCACACGTCCCGCAATCACTCCGGCATTCGCAGACATCCGGAATTCGACACCTGTGATCTGTTGGTCGGCCGCAACGGTCACAGTCTGAGATCCGGTTGAAACGTAGCCTGTCCGCGATGCGGTAAGAGTATGGGTTCCTTCAGAAAGGCTGATGGTGAAGTTACCTGATGGACTGGTCTCAATACTTGCACCCGAGGTGGATCGAATGGTGACCCCTGAGATACCGACTCCATCGGAGCCAACTACTTTGCCAGAGACTGAACTTGGATTCGGAATCATCACGAAATCAACACCATTCACGGTTTCTTGAACGTTCAGAACCAAATTTGTGGATGAGTTGGTCGAATAACCCGTTCTTGAAAGTTGGATGCTGTAGTTGCCACGTGTCAAGCTCAGACTAAATGCTCCATTCGAGCCTGTTACTGTCGAAATGGCCGCACCTGTGGTTGGTATGGCTGAAACGGTGACGCCCGCAAAGGTCGAAAACCCGGTCTGTCCGTCTGCCGTAGTTACCGCTCGGCGAACCACCCCCGAAACTTGGTTAGCGCCAGAAGCCAAACTGAAGTTCTGGTTTTGGATTAGCGCACCAACCGATGCCGAAACCGACACCGACTGTGACGCGACGAACCCGGTCTTGGACGCGCGAATCGACCACGTGCCACTTGATACATTCGCCGTATAGAAACCTTGCGCATTGGTCAGTACCTCAAGTTCTGTTGTACCTCTACGAAGTGTGACACGAGCCAAACTGATGGGCGACGACGATTGGTTGCTCACCGTACCACTGATCACGGCAAGATCATTTTGAATCACAAACGGAGTGGCTGATTCATCTTGGCTGTCTCCCAAATCAATGGTCAGATTTCGAGCGGTGGAGGCGATGAAACCCGCCTTGGTAGCGGATACATTGTACGAACCGGGATTTACTTGGATCGAGAACTCACCCAAATTGGTGCTCAATGTGGTACGCTCGGTTCCTGTCAGGATATCAACCACGCGAACAGTGGCTTCCGAAGCCGGAGCTCCTGCCTCATCCACTACTTTCCCCACAATCGAGGATTTTTGAGGCTGCATGGGAATCGAGACGTAGCTCGTCAAATTCTCACGGATGGTTGCGACCACCGTCAAAGGTTCATAACCTTGTTTTGTGGCCTGAAACTCATAGGTTCCTACAACCAAACTATCACTCAAGCTGCTGCTCTGAAGGATGTAGCCCAAGGTGGATGTCGCACCTCCGTTAATCGCAACCGTTTTAACTTCCACACCCACCAACTCAGAATTGTCGCTGGCATCGGTTGCGCTTATAAAGAACTCCCCTGCCGGTATCGAATATCGGAAGGCATTCGAAATACTGGACGTACCATTGCCAAGTTCATCGTTCGCAACAACCATCCAACGGTAACTGGCATTTTCCATCAACCCCTGGGCATTCAAATCAATCAGTGTGTTCGTGGTGGTTGAACTCCAAATCGGAATGGCCACTTCAGCTCCGGCTTGGGTCAGCATCTTGGAAAGTCGAACGGTGTAGTTCGTCGCCCCGGCCACTGCCGCCCATTGGAACGTAATTTGTGATGAACCTACCAACACACTGTTATTGACAGGTGCTCTAAGCACAGGTGCCGGAAGCGCGGTTGGATTCACGTAACGAAATGGGATAATCCCTCCAAAAACCGGACTCACGTACACCGGATTTTGATCCGCATATAAGTTTAGAATCGTATAGGAGTATTCCTGACCGGCGTTGAGTGGAGGTGGTTCATCCGGAAATGCCGTCGAGACCGCACCATATGTGGCTGATGTTCCTGTCGTAATATATTGCCACACGCCCGTGACACCCGTGATGCTGATGTTGCCATCAGCCGATTCTTCAATTTTGAATGGCGTGCTTGAAACGATAATCCAATATGCCACTACGCCTGGAACCGGTTCCCAACTGAATGTGGGCGTACCTGAGGTGATGGAACCCCGTGGAGCAATTGGAAACGCCGCCGTCGTGGCTTCTACGATGATCTCAATTTCGTTGGAATAGACGATACCAGATGGATTCGCCTGATAGTTGCTTAGAATCGCACTCGTGGTTCGTCCGGCGCCATTCGTGATTCTAGCATAGTACTTACCTGGGGTAAGTCCTGCCGATATCGGTGTGAATTCAAGTCGATTGCCGGTTACCGCAACCTGCGCGAAATCATACGAATTGGGAACCTTACCGATCACCAACGATGCATTTCGTCCAGTTAAAGAATATGCAGCGCCTTGCAACGTATTCCAATCCAGTCGGACCGTTTTGTCCCCCTTCACCAGAAGTTTCACGTTTACCGTACCATCCGTTGAGATGGTTTTTGTGGGTTGGAGCGCGAAGGTTTGGGCACTTAACGAGGGTGCTGTTACCATAACGCAACACGCGATGGCGATCAGACGAATCAGGACTTTCATAACGACGGACTTAATAGGTGTAGTAAACTCTCTCGACGTAGAACGACCCCGCGATAATATCACCACAATCTACACATGTCAACTGTTGAGGAGAACTTTTTGCCGAATTGGATTCACCTACTGAAAAAACCGTCGACAAAAACAACTTCCGCGGCCAACCCATGTCCCGCCACGGTCCAATGCCCTTCGCTGAAAAACAAGCCATGCGGCGGCAAGCCGCTCTCCGAGAATGCACGCGTTGCCGAGACAGGGCGTAACCCGGCAGGCACGAGCTTGAACCACGCCCGTTCATGAGCCGATATCTGTCCCGTAGTTCTGTATTCAATCACATCCTCCCGACTCGGCACATACAGCACCACGCCTTCCGCACTCAATTCCGTAATCCTCTCCGCTGCCGCGTTCATATACGCACGCGTCGCTTCCAGACCCGCTTCGTTCAGGTACGCGTCCGGGTCCGCCGCATACCGGACCACAAAATCACGCCGCATCACAAATCGCAATAATTCCAACCGGAGCTTATTCGCCAAATGCGAGCGCTTCATCAACCATTGATAGAAAGGATTCGCGGCGAGTCGATCACGACCCGGTTTCGGCGAGACGAGCGAGTTGCGCATTCGCAGAGAATCTCCGTCTCTGTGATAGTATCCATCCCTCATATTGTCTTGCACATCGTTCTGGAAGTAGCTGATTACCACCTTCGAAGGCTTTACTTGTTTTCCATATCGATCCAAAAGAAATAGTGCGAAATCGGTGCCTTGCCCAGGATTTCCCGAGTTGATCACAACAGTTCCTGTCATCTTTCCATAAACAGAAGCCATGGTCTGATCATCATCCACTCCCATCCCATATAGGAAAGAATCGCCCAAGAACCAGATGGGTCGTGCATCCGAATCCAATTCTTCCGGCTCCGGCGAATGCCTCCATCCGACCGAATTGTTCGAAAAGGAATACGAATACACATCCGGAATGCTGCGGCGACCAGATTGCGACGGGTATGGTACCGCGCCCAATTCGGGATGAAATTGGAACAAGACAGGTCCGGTAGGCTGAGGGTCCACCACACGCACGATCTCTTCGCTGAGCAAGAGCGCAACGAACGTGGACATGCACAGCAATGCGATATAAAAAAAGACGGATTTCACGACGGCCTAATGTACTGAGTATTTGCTGATCAAATCACTAATTTGTTATTTATGTATGTAGACTTTCGGTAAGTGGTCCCAACACGAAATATCGTTTCCATAACAGCAGCACGCATAACATTCGTAGTATAGTGACACTTGCGGACACCATCCTTTCCCCGCATATTCCGTCCGTACCAACACCTACTTCTATGCGACATCTTCTAACGACTCTTTTTCTTCTCTTTCCTGTATGGATTTCGGCGCAGACGGTCGCTACGCAGCACCGTGTGACCGTTGCCGGAAAAGTGATTCCCTACACCGCAACTACGGGTTATATGGAGCTCAAGGACGAAGACGGCACCCTCAAAGCCAAGATGTTTTACACGGCATACACTCGTGATGACATCCGCGACAAATCCGCACGTCCCATCACCTACACCTTCAATGGCGGACCCGGTTCGTCGTCTGTCTGGCTTCACATGGGCGGATTGGGTCCGAAACGGGTTGTCTTATCCGAAATCGGCGAAATGACCGCCCCTCCGTTCAAGTATGTGGACAACGAATACACCTGGTTGGATGAAACCGATCTCGTGTTCATCGATCCAGTCTCCACCGGGTTTTCCCGTGCGGCGGATGAGAAAAACGCGAAAGATTTCCATGGCTACAATGAGGACATCCGAGCCGTAGGCGAGTTCATCCGCTTATACACCACCCAAAATCTTCGGTGGGGTTCGCCAAAATATCTGGCTGGCGAAAGTTACGGCACCACCCGCGCGGCTGGTCTTTCTGAATACCTTCAGAGCCGCTATGGGATGTACATCAACGGCGTGATGCTCATTTCATCCATCATGGATTTTTCCACCGCTCGGTTCAGCCGCGGACACCAGCTCCCGTATATGCTATTCCTTCCAACCTACACCGCGACAGCTTACTATCACAAAAAACTGGCTCCCGATCTGCAACTCAACCTGTGGAAAACCCTGAATGAAGTAAGGGATTTCGCCACAAACGAATATTCGGTCGCACTGATGAAGGGAGATCAACTGTCCACCGAAGACCGGAACCGAGTGGTCGCTCAATTGGTCCGTTACACCGGATTATCCCGTGAATACATCGAAGAAACGAACTTGCGGATCGAAATCGGACGCTTCACCAAAGAACTGACACGGGATGCGGGACACAGCGTAGGTCGTCTCGACAGCCGCATGAAAGCCTGGGAGTATGACAATGCCGGTGAACGGTATGAATTCGACCCGAGTTACGACGCCACCATTTATGGTCCGTATTCTGGCGCCTTCAACGACTATGTGCGCAGGGACCTGAAGTTCGAAAGCGATCTGCCTTACGAGATTCTGACGGGACGTGTGCGTCCGTGGAATTACAACAATGTTCAGAATCAGTTCTTGAACGTGGCCGAAACCTTACGCGGCGCTATGCATGAGAATCCGCATCTCAAAGTCTGGATCGCCAACGGATATTACGATTTGGCCACACCGTTTTTCGCAACGGAGTACACCATCAATCAGATGAATCTGCATCCGACGTTGCGTAAGAACATCACCATGACCTACTACGAAAGCGGTCATATGATGTACATCCATATGCCATCGCTTGTGCAATTCAAGAAAGATTTCGTGACCTTCATCCGCCCATGATTTACGCGTTCCTCGAACACAAGCCCCAATTCGACGAGTCCAATTTTATCGCACCCAGCGCCGATGTCATCGGCAATGTGATCCTCGGATCCGAAAGCAGCATTTGGTTCAACTGCACGGTTCGAGGCGATGTGAATTGGATCAAAATCGGAGATCGCAGCAATGTGCAGGATAACACCTGCATCCATGTCACAAACAGAACCCATCCGACGACAATCGGCAATCAGGTTACGATCGGTCATTCGGCCATGATCCATGGGTGCACGATCCACGACCGCGTGCTGGTCGGCATCAAATCCGTGATTCTGGATGGAGCCGTGATCGAGTCCGATTGCATCATCGCGGCGGGCAGCCTGGTCCCCCCCGGAAAAACGATGCCTTCAGGATGGATGTGCATGGGAAGTCCGTGCAAACCTGTTCGAAAATTATCGCCTGAGGAAATAGCATCCATTGTCTCGTATTCAAACAATTATGTGACCTACAGCCGCGCTTATATGCTTAAAGACACGTATGTGGCCAACCCTTGGATGAGCAAACTCTGATATGTATACGACTGAATACTCCGTCAAATTCACCTGTCCCGATGCCAACGATTTCGTGGATGCGAGCGGCCTGCTTCGGTATGATGCCACTGGACTTCATCTCGAGTTCCAATCCAAAGATGCGATTTTCGGTGTGATCAAGTCGGACGTGAAAACCCGCCTCATCCTCCTCTCCCAAATCCGCGACATCAAGTACAAGAAATCCTGGTTCCGGCATTATCTCATCCTTCAGGCGAAGGATATGAAAACCCTGCGGGATGTGCCCGGTGCCGCGTCTGGCGAAGTGCGTCTGAAAATCAACAAAGCGGATGTTCCCGAAGCGAAATCCCTCGCATCGCGCTTGTCACTGACCCTTTCCGAAATCCGGATCAAGCATCTGGTTGCAGAATCCGACGAAGACGAGTAAGTCCGTCGGCAAGCACGTCGAACGTCGGCCCGTAGGAAATCCGGATCATCCCTTCCGAGTTCTTTCCGAAAATGGAGCCGGGCGTGGTCATGATTTTGTCTTCCATCAAGGTGCGCACCACCCAATCGTCGTCGGTGCCTCCATTCAGATCGGCTTCGGTCAGTTCCAGGAGCCAATAGAACGCGCCTTCGCCGCCATATAAAGGACGAATACCATTCAGTGTATCGAATACCTTGTCCCGCTTGCGTTTGTACATGCTTCGCTGAGCCACAAGCCATTGCGCTTCGTCTTTCGTGCCACGTATCTCATTGAAGGTGTGCTGGGTCACCGAACTCACACACGTGGTCACATATTGATGCACGGCGATATACGGCTTCACCAAGTCTTTGGGCAACACAGCCCAGCCAAGCCTCCATCCTGTCATATGATGACTTTTGGATGCGCCTCGCAACAGCACGATGTAAGGGTATTCATCCAAAAACTCGACCATGCTCGCGTTTTCGGAATACGACATGCCGTAATAGACCTCATCCGAGATGATCCAGATCGGACCTTCTTTCCGATTCTTGCAATAATCAACGAGCTTTTTCAGCTCCTCATGCGAGGCATTCGATCCGGCTGGATTGGATGGATGAGCGACCAATATGGCCGTCGTCTCCGGACGGATGGCGGCAATGGCCAACTCGGCATTGAACCGGAAATTGTCCTCTTTTCGAAGATCATACCCGCGATGCGGCGCTTTGCATAAGTCCGCTAGCGAGGCATACGTGAAGAACCCAGGATCTGGAAGCAAGATTTCGCTCTTCGCATCCAGAATCGCATAAAACAAGGCATACAAGGCTTCTTGAACACCCGCCGTGATGCAGATCCGATCCGGTGTGATGCCCTTGTCCGCCAATTCAGCAGCCAGTTTTTCCCGCAGCGGAAGGATGCCCGCATTCAGCGTATAGCCCAATGGCTTCGACGACAAAATGCGTTCGGCCGCTTCGCGGATGAAGCCCGGCGTGTCTTCGCCAGGCTGACCCAAACCTAAGTTGACGGCGTCTTTTGGCGCCATTTCGAAGAGCTGACGCAGGCGACTCTGCTTCAGCGACGGATTATGCGGAAAATAGGGCGTGCTCATCCCGTCAAGGTACGAGCAATCCTTGTGCGATGAGAAGTTCGGCGTTCAAAATCGCGACACCGGCAGCACCACGTACGGTATTGTGTCCCAAAGCGACAAACGCGAGGTCGAACACGGTCGACATCCGCAAACGTCCGACACTCACCGTCATTCCATTTTCGAGATAGGCATGACGTCGAGGTTGCGGGTAGCGGTCGTCATCAAACAACAAGATCGGATTCTTTGGTGCGGATGGGAGATCGTACTGCGCGATCGGGTTCTCCCATTTCCGGAACACCTCTTTCACTTCCTCGATGGAAGAAGGTTTGTTCTTCAGCTTCGCGACCACGGTTAGCAAATGGCCTTCGATGGTCGGAACACGGGTGGCGGTGGCTTGGATGGTGATGTCGGGCCAGGTCAGCGTACCGTCCGAATTCAGAACACTGAGCAATTTGCGAGGTTCGTCGGCGATTTTGGGCTCCTCACCGCCGATAAAGGGAATGACGTTGCCGAGGATGTCGAGTGAGGCGACGCCCGGATACCCGGCGCCGGAGACCGATTGCAGAGTGGTCACGACCGCCGTTTCCACGCCATAGGCGTCGTGGAGCGGACGAAAGGCCATCGCAAGAGGCACGGCAACACAGTTCGGGTTGGTCACAATGAATCCTTTGCCTGTGGGATCAAACGACTGTTGGTGGATGAGCGCGGTGTGGGAGGGGTTCACTTCGGGAACCAAAAGCGGCACGGTCGGATCCATGCGATAATTCTTCGCATTCGAAATCACGCCGACGCCCGCTTTCGCGAACGCGGCTTCAATCTCCGTGGCCACACCCGCATCCAAACCGGAAAACACCAAGTCCAAGTCCGGCATTTTCGACGGATCGCAATCCGAAACCACCATCGAGGCGATATAATCTGGTATGAGGATCGGCTCGATCCAATTCACGGCTTCGGCATACCGTTTTCCTGCCGAACGCTCCGACGCGCCTACGGCTACAATGTCGAACCATGGATGGTTCTGAAGCAAGTGGATGAATTTTTGTCCGACGGCACCTGTGGCACCGAGTATCCCTACACGAAAACGTCTCATGGATCGAAGAATTGATGTTGTACCCTAACTGAGTCGGACAATCTACGGAAAAAGTGGCGTTTCCTTTGTAACTTCCACGTTTCCGCTCATCATTATTCCGTATGTCCAAGCTCACGAATCTCGAGAAGATTGTCTCTCTCGCCAAATCCCGCGGCTTCATTTTCCAATCGTCCGAAATTTATGGCGGACTCGCATCCGTCTACGATTACGCTCCGTTGGGGGTCGAACTCAAGCGCAAGATCAACTCCACCTGGTGGAACGCGATGACCCATCGCCACGATAACATTGTGGGGATTGATGCGGCCATCCTCATGCATCCGACCGTTTGGAAAGCGAGCGGGCACGTCGATAGTTTCAACGATCCCATGATCGACGACAAGCAATCGAAAATGCGGTACCGTGCCGATCACATCATCGAAGGCCACATCAACAAATTGCGCGAAAAAGGAAAAGACGGCAAAGCGGATGAAATCCAGAATCTGTTGGACACCGCCGGAACACGCAGCTCCATGGCCAAGGATTTGTACGACATCATCATGAGCGAGGAAATCCGCTCACCCGATTCAGGCGCGTTCGATTGGACCGAAGTTCGTCAGTTCAACCTCATGTTCAGCACTCAGTTCGGTGCGGTAGCGACGGATGAGAACATCGTCTATCTGCGTCCAGAAACGGCTCAAGGGATTTTTGTCAACTTCCTGAATGTGCTCAACACGTCACGCGTTCAAGTGCCGTTCGGCATCGCCCAAATCGGAAAAGCGTTTCGTAACGAAGTGGTGGCTCGCCAATTCGTCTTCCGGATGCGCGAATT
>CAYPOI010000030.1:0-24588 GCA_964412365.1 uncultured Chitinophagales bacterium
GCCCCCCTCAACACCCTTATCGCTCCCGGCCATATCGCCGCTTCGAGCCACATCACATCATTTTTGCCGATTTCCTCGCCATCCACATGCACGCCCACCGGCTGGGAAATGTCTACCCTCACCGATTTGCATCGATGATGATGGATGTTTTCAAACCGCATATGGGCCCCGAACAGGAAAAAAGGAAGCCTGAAAAACAGTCCCGGGATGGAACACGGACCCAGCAAAATCACATCCATCCAGCCATCCGCATTATCGGCCATGGGAGCGACCTTGAAATTCCCGCCTTCCGTAGTCCCATTGCAAATGGTGACCATAAAAAACCTCCCTACAACCTCCACCTCATCCATCATCACCTTCATGTGCACGGGATTGAAGGTGAACGCCGTCTTGACCGTGGCATACAGATATTGCAAGGTACCTTTGAAGAATGTGTTCTGATGCGCATGGAAGTTGGCCCAGCCATCGAACCCAATACCGATGGTGTTGTCACAATGGCCATCGCCACTGTTCGACTCATATCGTATGAGATCGATGGGCGACGCCACGGCCGATCTGAGATCCTCCAATGCTTGATCCTTATTCAAGGAAATCCCGACACTTTTGGCGAAATCATTTCCGCTTCCCATCGGAAGCACGCCAACGACCGCATCCAGTCCGGCAACGCCATTCATCAATTCATTGATGGTACCGTCGCCGCCACAGGCAATCACGGTATGACCTTTTTCCACTTCTTCGCGACCCATACGTGCGATATCACCCGGTTTCTTTGATAGGAGGATGCGGCTACCGGGCCAGGTTCGAGCCAATGTCGAACGCAACCACCCTAAGCGTTTAAAGGCTTTGGTTCGATTCGCGGATGGATTGACGAGAAAGACGGTGGTGGTTTCAGGCACTCAGATAGGCATCGAGGATATCGAGAACGGTGCGGATGTCCCGAAGATAGACACGTTCCCCCGTCTGATGATAGGGGAAAATAGCCGGCTCCAAAGCCACACAGGCGATCGGACGCCCCGCCTTGGCTGAAAACTCACGACCATACACCAAATAATCGTTCGTGTTGTTCGAAATCATCAGGTCCGGACAAATTTCCTGCATCTTCTTGGTCAACGCTTCGGTTTTAAGGCGCTCGCCGGTTGAAACGTCACACTTGTTGAATTCCCAATGCGCCGCATACAAGGCCACGCCTGGGGTTCCGCCGAACAAAGGCGTCGTATCGATGGTGATGCACACGTTTGGAAGTTTCCCCGATTCAATCAGAAACGTGGCGATGCGCTCGGCCCCGATGCCATGATGCAAGCCCTCTCCGTTGTTGCGAAGCAGATGGGGTGATTTCTTGAGGCCCCAACTTTCTTCCATTTCAGATAACAAAATGAGCAATGGCGGGTACTTATGGCGTCGAGGGTTCTTCGCCATGGCCAAAGCGATGCCCACGCCTACCGCATCATCCAACTGTCCTTCCAAATACCCCATGCTTTCGCGGATGGATAGGGGATCCACAGAGTCTTCCCCCACATGATTGATTTTGTCGAGATGCGCGCAAAGGGCCACCGTTGGAAGGGAGGGGTTTCCAGGCACCTCGATCACGATATTTCGTTCGGGCACATGATGCACGATCGCACCAGGAATAGACATGGCGATTTGCTCAACCAACGGATGCAGACGTTCTTCATAACTGCTGAAGGACGGAACCGCGGCGATGTCTTTGATGAAGGAGGTCGCAGAAGAATGGAGAAGGGGCATGGGAGGTACGTGGAACGAGGGACGTGAGACGTGGGACGCAATTGAATGTAAGAAAAAAGGGGAATCAGGAATCAGGAATCGGAAATCAGTAATCAGAAAGGAGTCTTAAATTCAACATTCAAACTTCAACATTCAACATTTGTTGTGATTCACCACTTAGCCCTATCCAAAAACCGCGCGATTGATTTTGGCACGATGTCGGCCTTGGAAGCCGCCTTGGCGGATGCGGAACAGGCGGATTCCTTCATTCTGACGGGAGGAGCTACGGTTTTTGCGTTGGGTGGCGATTTGAAAGCTTTTTCAACGTTGTTGAGCAAGGAAGAGGGATTAGGGATGGCTCGACGCATGGATGCGATTCTGCGTCGCATCGAAACATTGCCCGTGCCGACCATGGCCGTTGTGAATGGCGCCGCCTACGGCGGCGGAGTGGAGATATTAGGCGCGTTCGACCGAGTGATCGCCGTGGAGGACGCGGTGTTCGGCTTCACCCAGAAGCGGTTCGGTCTGCCGCCGGGCTGGGGAGGCCTTACGAGGTTGGGGCGCCGCGTGGAGGAGGGGTTGTTGCGCGAGTGGTTCGAGGAGATGCGCGTGGTGAGTGCGCAGGAGGCGTTGCGTGCGGGGTTGGTGGATGGGGTTTTGGATGGGGAGGAATTTTTTAACAGGGAGGAATGGAGGAAGGGAGATGGTTCTATTTGGGGGCATGAATTGGATTTGGCCCAGATCGAAGCGCGGATTGGCGGGCGCATGCAATACGCCCGCATCGATGCCGAAATCGAGCGATTTTCCGAGGCCTGGGCCTCGGAGGAGCATCATTCCAAGGTGAAGGATTTTCTGAGCCAATCCTCATAATCGGGATTCAGCCCATCCAAGGCGATCGATGCCACGCATGGCACATCATATGGGTGCGTCTCGATGAGCTGCTCACGTAGTGCGGCCTCGTGCAAAAACCCCATCCCACCAATAGAGGCTCCGAATTTCGGGGAAGATATTCGCACAGGCCGCTAAACGGGCATGCAAGGCTGATTTCGCCAATAAATGGGCTACTTCCGCCGTCGGACACGGTACATACAGGAATCGTATTTGCGTCATGATTGAGAAAATGAGGGAATATCCTTATTTTTCCAAGCTTGTCATTTCAAAGCGAGAGTGGTGGAACTGGTAGACACGCTAGTCTTAGGAACTAGTGCTCAAAAGGCTTAGGGGTTCGAGTCCCCTCTCTCGCACCCACTTCATGTCATCAATCCCTTCTCTACGTGGATATTTCCGTTCAAGACCTGAGTAACGTGGACCGCGAAGTCACCGTTACCGCGGGTGCCGATTACTTGGCGCCACGCTTCGAAAAAGCCTTCAAAAAAATTCAGAAACAAGCCGTTCTTCCAGGGTTTCGCAAAGGCCAAGCGCCTTTGGCCGTGGTCAAGAAGCGGTTCGGCAAAGATGTCGAGCTCGATGAGATCAATACCATCGTTCAGGAGATTTTCCGCGAGACCATCTATCCGACGCACAAACCCATTGGCGAGCCACAAATCACTAAAATGAATTGGGAAAACGGCAAGCTGGAAGTGGTGTTCAAACTCGGCATCCGTCCAGAATTCGATTTGGTTGAATTGTCGACCGTTTTGGTGGATAAGATCGTTCACGATGTGACCGAAGAGGAAATCGATAAGGAAATCGCCTATGCGCAACGCCGCAAAGGGACGTGGACCGAGTCTGACGGCCCTATCACCGCCGAATCGAAAGTGATTGTGGACGCTACTCCGATTTCACACGACGGCCATGTTCACGACCATGAAATGGATGTGGACAAAGAATTGGATCTGGCTTCTGCAGACAACGAGGAAGTCGCTCCGCAACTCGCAGGTGCCAAAACCGGCGACACCCGGAAAGTCACCTTCTCCCATGGCGACCATTCCCACGATTTCAATGTCACCGTCAAGCAACATCTCGTCCTGACGCCTGTCGACATCACGCCCGAGTATATCAAAGAAGCCACTCAGGACGAAGCCGACACGATGGAAGGATATCGCTCGCATTTGCGCTCGCGCATCCAGGATTATTACGACAAAGCGGCTCACGACCTCTACAAAGAGCATATCGCCGACGCCTTGGTGAAAGCGCATCATTTTGATGTGCCCGAAACCATCCTCGAGACGGTGATCAACAGCTACGTCGAGGATTTGAAGAAACGCAACAAAGGCGAGCTTCCTGGCGGGTTCGATATGGACCAATATGCCGAAACCGTGCGTCCGCGGGCCACAAACGAAGCCAAATGGATGTTCATCCAAGACAAACTGGCCGAATTGTTTCCAGATATGGAAATCTCGAAAGAGGATGTGGAAGGGTACTTGACCGCAGAAGCCGCTCGTTATGGTTTACCGGTGGATATGATCAAGAATTACTATGCCTCATCGCCGGAGCAAATGGAAAATCTTCGCCAGACGCTTCGTAGTCAGAAGTTATTTGATAAATTGGCAGCAGAGGTAACGGCGAATCCGATCTCGAAAGACGCCTTCCAGAAAAAACACAACTAATTCCATGGTCACATCCTTGTACCAAGACAATTTGCAGAGCAACCTCATCCCGATGGTCATCGAGACCACAAGCCGGGGCGAGCGCGCATACGATATTTACTCAAGACTGCTTAAAGACCGCATCATCATCCTGGGTTCGCCGATCAATGATATGGTCGCTTCGAATATCGTGGCTCAGTTGTTGTTTTTGGAATCGGAAGATCCAGACAAGGACATCAACCTGTATATCAACTCACCCGGTGGCGTTGTATCGGCTGGAATGGCCATTTACGACACCATGAATTACATCAAATCGGATGTGGCCACCACCTGTATCGGGATGGCGGCGTCGATGGGTGCGGTTTTGCTGACTGCCGGAGCGAAAGGAAAACGCGCGGTATTGCCGAATGCGCGAGTCATGATCCACCAGCCGTTGGGTGGTGTGCAAGGCCAGGCGAGCGATATCGAGATCGAAGCTCGCGAAATCATCCGCATCAAGCAGAGTCTGAGCCAGATTCTTGCCGATAACTGCGGAAAACCACTGGATCAGATCCTGTTGGATTCCGACCGCAACAAGTGGATGGACGCCGAAGAATCCGTCAAATACGGAGCGGTCGACAAAGTATTGAAACGCATGAAATGAGTACGGAAAAGTCGAAAAACAAGATTTATTGCTCGTTCTGCCTCCGTTCCAGTTCCGAAGTGAACAGCATGGTGGCCGGACCCAATGTCTACATCTGCGACAGTTGTGTGGCGGATGCGGCAGGAATCGTGAAAAACGACTTGGCCAACCGCACGAGTCGCCGCTCAACGCAGTACAAGCCGATTCTCAAGCCGTCTGAAGTGGTCGACAAACTCGATGAGTATGTGATTGGTCAGGAAATGGCCAAGAAATCATTGGCCGTATCGGTTTATAACCATTACAAACGCATCAGCGCGGATGTGATGTCGGAAATAGACGAGACCGAGATCGAAAAGAGCAACATCATGTTGCTGGGTCCGACCGGAAGCGGCAAAACACTTTTGGCTAAGACATTGGCCCGCATCATCGATGTGCCGTTTTGCATCGCCGATGCCACGGCTCTCACCGAAGCCGGTTATGTGGGTGAGGATGTGGAAAGCATTCTGACGGCCTTGCTTCAAGCGGCTGATTACAATGTGGAAAAAGCCGAGCGTGGCATCATTTACATTGATGAGATCGACAAAATCGCCCGCAAAGGCGACAATGCCTCGATCACCCGCGATGTCTCGGGTGAAGGTGTGCAACAAGCCTTGTTGAAAATCTTGGAGGGAACCATCGCGAATGTGCCTCCGAAAGGCGGACGCAAACATCCCGAGCAGAGCTTCATCCAAATCAACACGAAGAACATCCTGTTCATCTGTGGCGGAGCGTTTGATGGCTTGAATGAAATCGTTGCGCGTCGGATGTCCACATCCAACATCGGTTTCCATGGCGACATGCAGGTGAAATACGACAAGAACGATCCCGAAATCTTCTTGTATGTGGAGCCGGAAGATTTGCAGAAGTTCGGACTCATCCCTGAGATGATCGGTCGTCTTCCGGTGATCACCGGGTTGCATGAATTGTCGGAATCGGCGATGATCGAAATCCTCGTGAAGCCGAAAAACGCCCTCATCAAGCAATATCAGCGCTTGTTCCGCATGGAAGGTGTGGAATTGAGCTTTGAAGAAGACGCCTTGAAAGCGGTGGTGAAGCAAGCCTTCGCCCGGAAAACGGGAGCGCGCGGACTCAAATCCATCCTCGAGAAATCGATGCTGGAAATCATGTATCACCTGCCATCGACGAAAAACATCGAGCGTTGTGTGATCACACGGGCAACCATTGAAGACCAAAGCGAGCCGATTTACGAGAAACGCAAGGCGTCGGCTTAAGCCATGAACGCCAACACACTACGCTACATCCTGGTTCTCCTGTTTGTGGCGATTGCTGTGGCATCGTTTGAGTACACCCAGTTCTTGATTGAGCGGATCGTGATTCGCAACAAAGCCAGTGTGCAGTTGTGGGCGAAAGCCATCGAATACATCGGCACGCAACAAACGGTGGAGGGATCGGCTGAGCTGGATTTCGTTTTTAATCAGATCATCGTCCAGAACCAGAACCAGGTTCCAACCATCCTCACCGATGCCGATGGACAGATTCTGAATCATTGGAACATCGAGGAAGACCAGGTATCTGTGTCGTTGGTGCGCGAATTCGCTGGCATGAACGACTCCATCCGCATCTCCCTTCCCATTTCCGAATCGGAGATCATCTATCAATATGTCTACTATGGCGATACCGCCACCATTCAGTCGTTAAGGTATTTTCCATACATCCAATTCGGCATCTTGAGTCTGGTTCTCGGGCTTGCGTACATCTCGGTTCGATCGATCCGTAGAAATGAGCAATCCCGTTTGTGGGTGGGGATGGCTAAGGAAGCCGCGCACCAGCTTGGCACGCCGTTATCGAGTCTATTGGGTTGGATCGAGCTCCTGAAAGCGCAAAGTTCGGATGAGACCATCAGCATGATTGGTGAATTGGAGCAGGATGCGGGCCGGTTGCAACTGGTTGCGGAGCGATTCAACAAGATCGGATCGAGTCCAGAGCTCGAAACGCATCGCGTCGGACCGATCATCCGTGAAGTGGCCGATTACATTCGCCGGCGTGTTCCGAGATTTGGAAAAAAAGTGACCCTAACGTGCGAGATTGATGATTCCATCAAATGCGATGTGAACCCCGATCTGTTGAACTGGGCCTTCGAAAACCTGTTGAAAAACGCGCTCGACGCCATCGAAACGGAATCGAGCGCCGCAAGCATCGCCATCACCTCTTCTGTTTCGGAAAATCGATTGATGGTGGATGTGTCTGATTCCGGTAAAGGAATCGAGAAAAAACGCTTCGAGGAAATCTTCAACCCGGGATTCAGCACCAAACGCCGCGGGTGGGGTCTCGGGCTCACGTTAACCCGCCGTATCATCGAAGATTATCATGGCGGGAAGGTATTCGTGCTGAAATCATCGCCGGAAGAGGGAACCACAATCCGCGTGATTCTCAATCTTCAGACGTGAAGCCTCGGTTCTTTGCGTAATCTTCCAGCGAGGCGCGCAGCAGGTTACGTCCGCGGTGCAAGCGTGAGCGGATGGTGCCGATCGGCACATCCAACATGTTCGCGATCTCCTCATAGGTGAAGCCTTCCACATCGCATAGGAGAACGACCGAGCGGAAATCCTCAGGAATGGATTCCAATGCTTTGGTCACCGTATCGTCGAGCATGTCGCGATACATCCGCTCTTCGAGATCGGAGGTATCGGTCTGGTCGGCGCGGATGGTTTCGTAGAACGTGGACACCTCGTCGTAATCCACTTCATTCGGCCGCTTCGACTTCTTGCGGTAATTGTTGATGTAGGAGTTCTTCAGGATCCGGAACAGCCATGCTTTCGCATTGGTGCCTTTCTCGTAACTGTGGAAGAACCGGAACGCTTTGACGACGGAATCTTGGACGAGATCTTCCGCATCGGTGGGATCCATCGTCAAACGGAGAGCAAAGTTATACATGGAGTCGAGATGAGGCATCATCTCACTCTTGAAATCCTGCTGCTTTTTACGCTCTTCTGGTGTCAGTTCGCCCATTCGTTAGGCACGCGCTCTAATGGATAATCCGTCGTACAAGTGAATAGGCAGTATATCACTTTTCCCTGGCAGTAAAAATAATTGTTCAAACAAGTATCACCATCACATCATAGAGTGAATGCGTCCATGCGGTGATTCCGAAGCCGCGGGTAATGAGCAGAATGTTGAGTGCGAGTCCGAACAGGAAGCGGAATGTGAAACTTTGCAGCGTGAACACATCGCCCATCGAACCCATGTAGTGCACGGCGCTGAACAGGAGTGCGGCAGTGATGATGCCCGCGATGAATTTGCCCTTTATGCCGAAGCCCAGTTTGCCGAATATCCAAATCAGAAAAGGCACGAGAAGCACGCGGAAAACGAGTTCCTCATAGAGTCCGGCGCCCAAGGAGAGAGCGAATTGCTGACCCGTGGAGAGTCCCGCGATGTCAGGAGCGAATGCGAAGATCAATCCCATCGTGCTTTTGACCAGAAAAGCGAGGACCAATGCCCATAGCACCGATTCCATCACCATATATCCCATCCATCTGGCTCGAATCTTAACCGGGTTTTCGCGCTCCTTGAAATAGACATACAAGCCCATCGCCAATACGATGAAGACCGTGAATTTCAAGGTATCGAGCCCGAAGATGGAGAACAGTGATTTGATCCAGATGTCGGTGCTGAGCCGCACCATCGCATTCGGATCTGGATTGTGGATGTCGATCAGCACCTCGTACAAAATGAGCAACGGAAGGCTCATGATGAACGCATAGGTGAGGGATGAACTCGCGGACAAGTAGGGACCGAAGACCCGTTTCATCATAAATCCTCGTCGTAGATACGTACGGATTGTTGTTGTCCGGCGCGCAAGCCCAATGCGTCATAGGCGGCTTGCGACAGGCGCAATTCAGCCTCAAGAATGCGGTCGTTCACCAGAACATAGATTCCTTTTCCGGAAACGGCATGTTCCACATAGACGATGGACCCGAGAGGAATGGTGTTGTGTCCGGCGGTCAATCGCTCAGGCACATACAGGTCGCCCGAAGTGAGGCGTTTGCCCACATCCGAATCCGGATATCGGCTTGGTGTGAAGAAGCCCAATGCACCGGGATCGGGGCGGGATGCGCGATATGGATTCGCATACGTGTTGGATGGCGGCAACAGCAGGATCACCTCGTCCCCTGGTCGGATAGAACGGATGTCGATATCCGGATTCAAGGCCGAGAACTCGGCTTCCGACATGCCGTTGCGGGTGAGAAGTGCGGGTAGGGCGTCGTCACGCTTCCAGGAATAGCGCACGAAACGGCCTTGCGGACCGGACCGTGCCGCGGCGTCGCCGATCGCCGGAATGGTTTCGGGGCGACGAATGAGCAAGATTTGTCCGACCGACAGCGTCGTGGACCGAAGCTTGTTCAACTCCCGGATCTCGTCCATCGATATGCCGAATTGCTCGGCCACTTTGCTGAGAGCATCGCCGCGCTTCACAACATAATAAGCCGAAGGTGCCGCCTCGGTGGCAATCACGCTTGTGGTATCGACCGAGGCCGTCTGTTGCACGTTCTGCAAGGATCGTTGGATCACTAAAATCTGACCGGTTTCGATCGTGGTGCTTCCCAATCCGTTCCATTCGGTTATTTCAGTGACTGTCACCCCATACCGTCGCGAGATTGAAAAGAGGGTTTCGCCGGGACGAACCTGATGTCGAACGGATGTACTTGCCGCGACTTGTCCGGCAGGTGGACCCACAAACAACCGTTGACCGGTTGAAATCGTGTTGGATGGAAGGCTGTTCCATTTCTTGATGTCGTCTACCGTCACAGAATACTGTCTCGAAATGGCGAACAGGGTTTCGCCGGCTTTCACCACATGGGTGGCGCGGGCTTGACCGAACCCAATGCTCGGAATGCAAAAAAGAAGGAAAATGATCAGTAAATGTCTCATATCAGGATAATTCCAGTAAAGCCGCTTCCAATTCGGATGCGGCGTGATGCTCCCCCATAGAACGGGCCAATCCGATTCCTCGTGTGTATATGGATTTCGCTTCGTCAAAAGACTCACCACGTTCATATACGCCACCCAAGTGATAGTATACGCCGATATAGCGCTCATCCCGATTTAGAATATCCAGAAACCAGCGTTCCGCCTCGGCATCATCTCCTCGCTTCACAAATTCCATCGCGATGGCGAATCGTGTGAACAAATCATTGGAATCAAGCTCCAGAAACGATTGAAGAGTATCGAGCCTATCCACGGTAGCGCGATGCGATTTCGGTCATGGAGTCGCCCCCGAATTTTTCCAAGAATGCGTTGGCAATCACAGGAGCGATGATGTTTTCAATCACAACCACCGCGCGTGGCAAGGCACACACATCCGAACGTTCATATCGGGTATCGACCATCTCATGCGTGTCGATATCCACGGTTTTGATGGGGTTCAGCATGGTCGGTATCGGTTTCATCACACCACGGATGATCAAAGGCTCGCCGGTGGTCATGCCACCTTCGAGTCCGCCAGCGCGATTCGTTTTGCGTCCGTAGCGACCCGATTCATAGGTGATTTCGTCGTGCACCTCATGACCCGGACGTGCTCCCATTTCAAATCCCATCCCGAATTCGACGCCTTTCATGGCTTGTGTGCCGAGAATGGCTGCCGCAAGCTGACCGTCGAGCTTGCGATCCCAGTGTGTATAGCTTCCGAGCCCGGCCGGAAGTCCTGTGACGACAATTTCATACACGCCACCGAGCGAGGTGCCTTCTTTGCGACGAACTTTGATGAGCTCGACCATCTGTTTCGTGAGATGGGGATCCAAACAGCGCACATCCGACTCGTCGGCCAAATTGCCTAATGATTCCGCTCCTTTTGAAGCCGCTGGATCCGCGGTATTTCGGATGTGTGTCCATGAATCATACCCGATACCACCGAGATGGATCACGTGTCCGCCGATCTGTATTCCCAATTCGCGCAGGAATTGCCGTGCTACCGCTCCTGCGGCCACTCTCGCACCGGTCTCGCGTGCGCTCGACCGCTCGATAACGGGACGCACATCGTCGAATGCGAATTTCTGAGTTCCAACCAAATCCGCATGCCCAGGACGTGGAATCGTGATGCGTTCCACGCCTTCACCGGATCCCTCGATCGACATGGTGACGGGCCAATTGGCTTCATCCTTCAAAAACGCACGGTTCACCAGTTTCATGGTGATGGGGCCGCCCATCGTTTTTCCGAAACGGATGCCGGAAGTGATGATGGGGACGTCCTTTTCGAACGCCATGCGTCCACCGCGGCCATATCCTTCCTGGCGCCGGGCCAATTGCATAGCGATGATGTCGGCGGTGAGTGGCAAGCCCGCCGGAACGCCATCCACAATGGTGGTGAGCTCGGGGCCGTGCGATTCTCCGGCTGTCAAGTAGCGAAAACGATCCATAAAATCCCTAAAAATGCAGTGTGCTTCCGATATGTAGTAGAGGTCCGACCACGCTCTGTGAGCTGCGGCTCATGTCGACGCGGATGCGTTTCAATCGGAGTCCGACCCCGATCCCCACGCCGCTCAAATCGATTCGATTGGTGGTTTTCAATTGTTCGTGACGAAGATGATTGTACCCGATGCGCAAATGGAACGCATCGCTAAAGAGGAATTCGCCACCGATTTCAAGATGGCGCATCGCATTTTGCGCGAATGTCGGTTCTTCGAGATCCTGAACCGTGGTGAGTTCCCATTCATGCAGATGATGCGCTGTGAAATTGAGGCGCAACGGCAGGTATTGCAGCTTCCGGGTGAAGCCGAGGCGCACATCCAATGGCAAATCTTCGTCCACATTATTGAAGGAGGTGAGCTGGCGACCCGCATTCAAAATGGAAAGTCCGAGGGTGCCATTGTTTTCCGGGAGCGAATACAGCAATCCGGCTGAAACGGCCCATGCGGTGGAGGAGGTGTGATGGTAATCGCTGAGGATGAGATCCAATGAGAGGCCATATCTCAGTGAAGAACCCACATCCGTCGAGAACAATAACGATGTGGCCAGGTCGTAGGCATTGAAGGTTCCATTGGAAACACCGGTCGCATCGCGGTTGGTGAGGGCGCCATAACCGGCATATCGAATGGATGTGCCGAAAGTCCCTATATTGGGGGCATCGTAAGCGAAAGAGACGTACCCCAGTGTGATGTCACCGACTTGCCGACCGATATTGGTCGATAATTGGCGGTGATGCGAACGATTCAGATAGGCCGGATTGCTGTTCACCATCGATATGGTGGCATCAGGCACTGAAACGGGAGCACCACCAAGAGCGGCGCTTCGTGGAGATGCCGGAAGATTTAGAAATGAATAGACCTGTGCCGAGGCGCTTGCCGAGACAAGAAACAGGAGCGGAACGAGGAAAAAAGGAATGCGAGAAGCCATTGTTAAGTTTTAAAATATAGCAGATTTTGCGCTCTATGTTGTTGTTCTCCGAAATCGGACAGTATTGCCGTTTATTGTATGAAGCCCTTCGATCGGTGACGGAGTTTCATACCTATCGTGAGAATATGTTTTCCGAGATGGTGAAAACCGGGATCGATTCATTGGGTATTTCCATGTTGGCCGGACTCTTCACCGGCGCCGTACTCACCATCCAAACGTCTTATCAGTTAACGAGCTCCTTTGTGGACAAATCCGCCATCGGCGCGATCGTGTCGCAATCGATGCTGGTCGAATTGAGCGCGATGGTTACGGCCTTGGTGCTTTCGGGTCGGGTTGGCGCTCGTATCGCCACGGAGCTCGGAACCATGCGGGTTTCGGAGCAGGTCGCCGCCCTCGAGTCGATGGGCTTCAACTCGGTCACATTTTTGGTGATGCCCCGCATTTTGGCGGGCGTGCTCATGTTTCCGATCATCTATTTGGCTGCCGCTGCCGCGGGTATCATCGGCGGTAGCATGGCCGGACTTTTCACCGGCACCCTTACCCCATCTGAATTCATGGAAGGGGCCCGTTTGAATTTCTATCCGTGGGATGTCGCCTTCGGCATGATCAAGTCTTTTGTGTTCGGTTATGTGATCACATCCATCTCCTGCTACAAAGGCTATTACGCCACCGGCGGAGCGGAAGGCGTAGGACGAGCCACAACCGATGCGACCGTTTTGAGCTGTATCTACATCCTTCTTTCGGATTTCATCCTTGCCGCCATCCTGCTATGATTGAAATCAAAAACCTTAGCAAGAGTTTCGGTGATCATCAGATCTGGTCTGATGTGAACCTGACGATTGAAGATGGCGACACGACCGCCATCATCGGAAAATCGGGCAGTGGAAAATCGGTCTTGCTCAAGCACCTGAATGCGCTGATGGTTCCCGATAGTGGAACCGTTCTCGTGGATGGCCAGGAGATCTTTGACCTTCGGTACGTCGATTTGCGGTTGGTTCGCCAAAAATTCGGTGTCCTGTTTCAAGGTGGCGCCTTATTCGACTCTATCGACACCTACAACAATGTGGCGTTTCCGTTGCGATATTTCACAAAAATGAAAGAGCCCGCCATCAAAGACCGGGTTCAGGAATGTTTGGAAATGGTGAATCTGGGAACGATGGGGCATAAGAAAACATCCGAATTGTCCGGTGGGATGAGAAAACGCGTGGGATTGGCACGCGCGATCGTGATGCAACCACGCTATCTGTTGTATGATGAGCCCACATCCGGGCTGGATCCAGTGACGTCTGAGGAGATCAACGACATGATCATCCACCTTCAACACACCTTGAAGATCACCAGTGTCGTTATCACGCATGATATGCACTCGGTTCTGAAGGTGGCAGACAAAGTGGCGTACATCGACAATCAAAAGCTGAGCTGGTCAGGAACGATCGACGACATGCGCACGGCAAAACATGAAAGCATGCAAGAATTCATCAAAGCCAGTGAATACAAGATTTAAACACAGTAAGGAGTCAGTGTGATTCGAAATGAAATGAAAATTGGAATGGCGATCGTATTCGCCATCCTCATCGGATTCGTAGGATTCCGCATCATGAGGGACGTCCCCATATTCCGTCTCGGGACGGTTCTGTATGCCACCTATCCCAAAGTGGACGGTCTTACGGCTGGGTCCCCGATCAATATCAGCGGCATCAAAATCGGCTCGGTAAGGTCGATGCAAATCCTGCCGAACGACAGCGTGCTAGTGACCTTGAACGTCAATATGATTGACGGATTGCCGGTCGGTTCCATCGCCTACATCCGCTCTACAGACTTGTTGGGCTCAAAAGCCGTTGAAATCGAACGCAGCCTTTCGACAAATCTCATCCCGCCCAATAGTATGATCGAAGGCCGTTATGATGAAGGCGCCTTCGCCGGAATGGCGGAAATGGGCAAAAACATCGGCGACAAGGTGACGGAAGGAACCGAATCGATCACCAGTGTGCTGGCGCAAGTGGATTCCGTGTTGTTGGAAGGTGGACGCGAAGACATGTCCCTCATTTTGGAAAACCTGAACAAGGTGACCACGGACATGCGCAGCGTGATGGAAGACCGCCAGAAAGACATCAACGCCACCATCCAGAATGTGGAATCGCTCACATCCCGTCTTGATAAACTCACGGAAGAGGAATCTGCGAAGGTGAGCGAAGCCTTGACGAGCTTGAAAGAAGCCTCTTCCGAGATCGAAACCCTGGTTTCCGGACTGAATGAAACGAATCAAGAGTTGTCTGAAATCTTGGCCAAGATCAACTCGGGTCAGGGGTCATTGGGCTTGTTGGTGAACGATCCGTCCTTGTATAACAACTTGGATAGCTTGAGTGCGAATCTGAATATCATGATCAAGACCTTGAACGAAAATCCGAAGCATTACTTGAGGCACTTGAGGTTGATTCGTCTGTTTTGATACAGAAGGGGGTTTCCCGTATATTTCGAGGCTATTTCACACATTTTTTGAAACCTAATCGATTGTACAGGATTACCCAATGGGTTTGATGGAAAAATTGAGACACAGCACCAAATACATTTTTTGGGTGCTGATCCTCTCCTTCGGAGTGCTCTGGGGCCTCTCCGACACACAAATGTTCGATGCCTTGATGACGGGTCCGCGTTCTCTCGGGGAAGTCAACGGCCAAGCGATCTCGTTTGAAGAATACAACGCTCGACTGACCAACTATCTGGAATCGTACCGTCAGGAAACCGGCGGCGAGCAACCCAGCATGGAAATGCGCGCGTTCTATGAAGAATCCGTTTGGGATGAGCTGGTGATGAACCGCATCCTCGATTCTGAGATGGAACGTTTGGGTATCGTTGTGACGGATGCCGAGATCATCGAGATGGTGTCGGGTCCGAATCCGGATCCCTTCATCACCCAGTATTTCATGAACGAAGATGGAACGGTTGACCGCTTGGCTCTGAACGCCGCCATCGAAGCGCCTGAAAACGCGGAGATCTGGATGAACGTCGAGAACCAACTTCGTGAAAAGCGTCGTCGCGAGAAATTGAACGCGTATCTGGATGCGTCTTTGGTTGTGACCCAAGCTGAGATCGAGAACGAGTTCATTCGAGACAACTCCATCTCTGATTTCCAGTTCGTCCGTTTTCCATATTCCGAAGTGGCTGAGAGCGACATCACCCTTTCCGAAAAAGAAGTGACCGATTGGTACCGCGCCAACCAAAACGAATTCAAGCAGGAAAAAAGCTACAACTTCCGCTATGTGGAGTTTTCGAAAGCCGCTACAGCTGCCGATACCACACGTGCCTTGGATGAAGCCGGTCATTTGAAAGTCCTTTTTGAAGAAGCCGCCAACGATTCCACATTCCTCGTTCAGAACGGCTCCGCCACCCGTACGGTGTCGACCGTTTTCCAATCGCAGACTGAGCTGGGCGATCATCTGGCCGAAGTGTTCCGCATCGCCGATGGTGCCGTAACGACTCCGGTTTTGCATAACGGACAAATCGTGATGGCCAAACGCATCGAGGCGAGCCGCAACAACCGCGAAGTCCGCACCGCTATTTTCACCTTGAATGTGGAAGCCGACCCATTCCAGACCGTCGGTGTGCAATCTGATTTGGCCAGCGATTTCTCCGCCTTTGCAGAGAACGAAGGATTTGAAGCCGAAGCGACCCGTCAAAATCTTCAACTCAAAACCGCTTTCGCCACTGACGACACGCCATTCATTCCGGGCATCGGCAACAGCCGCCTGCTCCTGAATGCCTTGAAAAAAGCGAAACGCGGCGAAATTTCCCAGCCCATCGAGCTCGACGACCGTTTCGTGGTTTTCGAAATCACGGAAATCCGTGAAGCAGGTCCACGTCCCATCGATGATGTGCGCCCGCAGATCGAAACCCGCCTACGCAATGAGAAGCGTCGTGACGTAACCGTTGCCCGCGTCAAAGCATTGATCGCAGGTGTTACCTCGATCGATGAAATCGCAGCCAAAGACGGCAAAGAAGTATTGACAGTTGAAGGACAGCGTCTCTCCAGTAACAGTTTTGCTGGGGCTGGACGTGAACCTTCTGTAGTTGGAGCCGCATTCAGTGCTCCGATGAACGCTGTCACTCCGGTAATTCAAGGCGAAAATGCCGCTTTCGTTCTCTTCGTCACCAACCGTGTGGATGCCGATGTGAGCACGATGCCCGAAGCCTATGCCTCCCAGATCCGCACCCGTTTGCAAAACGAAAAAGGACAAGCATTCCGCAGCACCTGGCTCGAGCGCTTGAAAGATCAAGCTGAGATCAAAGATTACCGTAGCCTTTTGCTTCGTTAAGGTCCGCGATACCCGTACTTTTAAAGCGGTTCCGTGATTCACGGAGCCGCTTTTTTTTTGCCCATGCCCAAACCCGATTTCACAGCCGACGATTCCAAATGGATGAAGCTCGCCCTTCGCGAGGCAGCCCGAGGAGCGGGGTATGTGAGTCCGAATCCAATGGTGGGTTGCGCGATTGTCTCTCGCGAAGGGAAACTACTATCTAAGGGCTACCACGAACGATATGGCGAAGCCCATGCCGAGGTCAACGCCATCGCCGCGATCAAAAACGAACGCGATCTGATTGATGCGACCGTGTATGTGACGCTCGAGCCCTGCTCGCATTACGGAAAAACCCCACCCTGTGCCCTCGCTTTAGCCGAGTTGCCCATTAAAAGGGTCGTTGTGGCTATGATCGACCCGAATCCGAAAGTGAGTGGAAAAGGCATAGAAATGCTGCGCGCCAATTCCATTCAGGTGGATGTGGGCCTGATGAAAGACGAAGCCACGCGCTTGAATGAGTTTTTTCTGACGTACATCACCACAGGCCGACCGTTTGTGACCTTGAAACTCGCTCAAACGATGGACGCCTATACCGCCGCGCCGGATGGGATGTCGCAATGGATCACGGGCGAAGCGTCGCGAGCTCGGGTCCATGAATGGCGCAGTGTGTACGATGCGGTGATGATCGGTCGTGAAACCGCATTGGCCGACAACCCGAGCCTGAATGTGCGATTGGTGGAAGGCCGGGCTCCCAAACGCATCGTGATCGATGGGGAAGGCACGTTACCCAGGCATTTGAACCTCTTTTCGGATGCGTTAGAGGCGAAGACGATTGCGATCGGGTGGAAAGCCCAAGCGGACCCGCTCTTGTCTCTGTTGGATGCCGATGCGTTCAGTGGACAAACCATCCAAGTGGGAAAGCATGAGGGGCACACCGATCTGAGCGAGGCGTTGGACCGGATCGGCGCGCTGAGGATCAGCTCGGTGCTCGTCGAGTCGGGAGGAACCCTCGCAACGGCGTTGTTGAAGCGTCGGTTGGTGGACAAAGTGCATGTGTTTGTGGCTCCCAAGTTCTTGGGCGGTGGCAAACGCTCGGTGCTGGGGCTGGGTATCGACCGCCTCACGGAAAGTCTCGATCTGCGCTCCACGTCCGTCGAAAAGATCGGCGAGGATGTCCTCATCACCGGATATTTTTAAATTCTGACATCATGTTCACAGGCATCATCGAAGCAACGGGACTCATCCGAGACATTCAAGACAAAGCCGGCGCACGTCGGATCTCGTATTCCGCACCATTCGCATCCGAATTGGGTGTGGATGAGAGTGTTTCCATCAACGGCGTCTGTCAGACCGTTGTGAACTGTGATGCGGATTCGTTTGAGACCGTCGTGATCGAAGAAACCCTTCGTAAAACCAATTTCGGCGATTCTGTGGTTGGTGACGTGGTGAATCTGGAGCGTTCGCTTCGATTGGGGGATCGCTTGGACGGACATTTGGTGCAAGGTCATGCCGACGCAACGGGCCGCATTCGCTCTATCATTCAAGAGGGCACGAATTGGTTGATCACCGTCGACTTCCCTCAAGAATGGTCGGCATACATCGTTGGGCGTGGCAGCATCGCGCTGGAGGGCATTTCCTTGACCGTGGCGCGACTCGAACATACCAGCTTTACCGTGGCCATCATTCCGTACACCTGGGCTCACACGAACCTGCACACACTAACATCGGGTGATGCGGTGAATCTCGAGTTTGATATCCTCGGCAAATACATCCTTCGACGTCATGAGATCGGTTGATTAGAACCGGTTGATCGGGGTGTTCGTGCGTTCCAGGTTGTTCAATCCGGGCAGTTTTTGGAACAATCCCTGCATTTGCGTGTGGCGCACAGACAACCGGAAGAGGTAGTACTGGAAATCGCCGAACGGATTCCAAGTGAAGCTCATATCCCAACAATGGAGCTGCCTTGTCACGTTGAACTGGCTTGGCGTGAGTTCTTTTCCGATGAAATCATATCCGATGCTGGTTCCGATCTGCCATTCGCGAGCCAACCTCATTTGGATGCTTTGAGCATTCAGGATCGCGGTTTTTCGCTGGGTATTGTGATTGATCCATTGCCAGCTGTAGTTGAAGCTTAAAGATACCGCCCAAGCCACATCCAAGGGTTCGATGGGCATGGCACTGAAGCTCGGGTCATACCCACGGAAATCCGTCTGATCCAGCGGATCGTACTGCTCGGGGTAATAGGCTGGGTTCGATCGCATGCTGACGCCACTGGTATTTCCTTGCCGGAACTGTGTACCCATGGCGAGGTTGAAGCGCCGCAGCGTGAGCGGCGACCGACCCGCATCCCACCGATATCGATCCACTCGAGCACCGATGCCATCGGTATCATAAAAGCTGAAACTCGCACTGGAACTGATGTTCACATTCCGGATGATGTTCGAGCTAAGATTCGTGGACAAATCGCTCAATTTGTAAGACGTTCCGGCCAAATTGTAGCTCAAGCTAGCACTGAAGTTGTCGATTAGCCGCAAAATCTGTTCTCTTTTTTCGCCGGTGGAATCCCGTTTCACTTGCTTGGTTTCGAAGACGTTGCCGATGCTCAAGCTCACAAGATTCTGCTTCCCGGCGCCGGGTCCACCGAAAATGCCGTTTCCGTAAATGGAATACGTTTGTGTGCGACCCAACGTGTCTAGCTGCACCGTGCGATAGTTGCCCCATTGTGGTCGCGAGAAATCGGGGCGCCATGTATAACTCACCGACGGGCGAACCGTGTGCCGGAATCCTTCCAAATTTCCGAGTTTCATCATCGATATTCCATACACCGTGGTGGAAAGCGACAACGAGGCACTGAAATCGCGCGTGGCGGCGAATTCCTTCACTCTGGTGTCCTCGACCCGATTCGAATCGGCATTGAAGGTGCGGCGAAGGGTTTCACCGTACCAATATTCCGTCATGCGTCCGCTTCCCGTCAAATTGATTTTATTCCCAGACAGTAATTGCATGCTCGCATCCAGCGAGTGGCGCAATCCATAATCGATGTGACCTTTGTTGCCGGTCGCTTCGCGATACTCGGATGGATTGAAGAGCGCATCAATCCAGGTGATATCCGGATTCGCATTCGCAAGCGGACGGAAATTGAAGCGGCTGTTGAACTGATTGTTGTATCCCAAACTCAGCGATTCATAAAACGGTGCCACTGGTCGACGAACCTTTGGTGCGAACGGTGTGAGGCGCCGAAGGCTGAAATTCGCGGTGGGTCCGGACATCGACACCGAATTATCGGTGAAATTCTGGCTCTGCGACACGTTGGCACCGAATGTGTAGAGTCCGGTGGGTTGACGATAGTTGTAACCGATGCGGGATGTGGAGTTCGTCTGCGCCCGATCGTTGATGTTCAGGGAGTTCTGCGTGAAAAACTGCGCCGTCCGCAGATTGATGTCCATGTTGAACGACGAGTATGGATTGATGGTCTGATTGTGCGACCATGCCAGATTTTGCTCCGTACGCCGAGAGAAATCCGGATCTGTCTCTTCCATACCCTGGCTGCGCGAATAACTGTAATTAAGCGAGCCTCGAGTCCGGTTCAACCAATGGTAGTCGTTCCGGCTTTGCACGAAAAAGGTGCCGGATGTGAACAGATCCGCGCTTAAGGTGGCGGCATAATGGTCGTTGAAATACTGAAACCAACCGAAACCTTGAAGACCCAATCCGCGATCGTCCAATTCCTGAAACGCGTAGGTCGGGGCAAGCAAACCCGATCGTTTTTTGTCTAAACCGGAAGGAATATAACCGACCGGAAATGGAATCGGATAGGGGATGTCGAGAATGAACAGACGCGCATTCGTGAAGAACACTTCTTCTTCGTCTACGATTTTCATGCGGCTGGCACGGATGTAAAAATGCGGATGATCCAACTCACACGTGGAATATCGGCCATTTCGGATGAACACCACATGCGGTGCGAACCGCTTCACTTCTTCGCCACGCACGCGTCCTTCATCGATCGAAACCCGGGTAACCTCGAACTTCCCTTTTTCGGTCTTGTAGTTGTATAAGACTCGTCGGGACCGGATCTCATCCTCACCTCGTTTGAGGATGGGCTCGGTTAGCGTATCGCCCGGAACCGTGGTCGTGGCGCTCATCGTGGTTTCGGTGAGATTCAATTCGATGTAGCCTGCCGTGAGGACTCCGCTCGGATGTTCCACTTTCGCCGTGCCGAAGAGCTTGGCGATGCGCATTCCCTTCACCGAAAACGTGAGGGAATCGGCCGATGAGAACGTGATGGTGTTTTGCGCAAGGAGTCCGGTCGGGAAAACACACAAGAAAAAAAGCAAGAACCGGACGTTGCGGCGCATGCCGTCTCCTTAATCGGGAAGGTACTCGTACGGCAGACTTGCCGCGCCGAGCAGGGCCGCATCGTTGCCCAGGGTTTCTGCCATGATCTCGAAACCGTTGTGATACGGTGCCAACATGCGCGACAAGGCGGCTTCGCGGGCTGGTTTGAGAATCCAATCGCCGGCCAATGCCACTCCGCCGCTCACGATGATCTTGCGGATGTCCAACACGTGCACATAGTTTACGATGGCATAACCCAATTTCTCACCCGCATCCCGAAGGATATCGATGGCGAGTGTGTTTCCGAGATTGGCTTGATCGGTGAGGTCTTTCGGTTCCAAAGATTCCGGATCGGACTTGTATCGTTCAAACAACGGATTTTTGGGTTCGGATTGTATCCGCTTCCACGCGAGTCGGCTTAAAAACCGCTGTCCGAGATAGGCCTCGATGCCGCCGATGGTAGGAGAATTGCTAGCCGGACCATTGTAATCGATCATCACATGGCCCAATTCGGCCGCACCGCCAGTTGCACCACGGAACAGTTTGTTCTGAAAAATGATGCCGCCACCCACGCCGGTTCCAAGGGTGACCATGATGAAATTCGCATGGGTTTTTCCGGTGCCGAAATACGACGATCCCAACGCCATGAGATTGGCGTCGTTATCCACATACACATCAAAAAAGGTTCTGTTTTTCAGTTCAGCAGCCAGATTCACGGACGTCCAACCCGGAAAATTCGGTGGATTGCTCACCGTGGTGCGATCATAGGAAATGACACCTGGCGATCCTACGCCAACGCCTGAAATCGGTCCTTTTGCTTTCGCACCTGCCACTTTGATGGCTTCCACGAGTTTGTTGATGATATGGTCTACACCCTTATCCGCTTCCGTCGAAAACGAAAACTTGTGCAAAATTCCTTGTTCATCATCCACCAATGCGGCTTTGATGTTCGTTCCACCGAGATCGATTCCAATCGTAAGCATAGTATTAGTCTGAGGTGCGGATTCTATAAACGGTTTCTCCACGGCGACGCATCCCGTACTCTTCACGGGCGATGCGCTCGAGCAGAGCAGGGTCGCGTTGCAAGGCCTGAATCTTCGCGCTGAGCTCATCGCTCTCGCGAAGGAGCTGTTCGGTCCGCTGGATGAGTTCGGCGCGCTCACGGCTTAACTGATACCGCGCCAACAGGCTATACGTATCGAGAACACCAATCCAGAGGACAAAAAACCCACCTAAAACCCAGATGAGAAACGAGCGTTTCCAGTGAAGCGGGTTCAGCAAAGTCCAGTTGATTCGCATGGAATGAAGATAGCGATTTAGCGGAATGCAAACTTGTAATGCATGAGCATCGATTCGGTGCCTGGCTTTTCCAAAACCGCGATCACATCGAACCGCGCGGGGATTCCTTCCATACGCCGCTCATGCAACCAAAAACTGGCCACTTCATGCAGCTTCTTTTTCTGTGCGGGTCGGATGTGCTCTTCCGGCCGGCCGAACAGGTCGGAACTGCGTTTTTTCACTTCGACAAACACGATGAAGGGGTCATCCAACGCGATGATGTCAATTTCGCCACGCATGAAGCGATAATTTCGATCCAAAATGGTGTAGCCCTTCCCTTCAAGGAATTCCACGGCTTGGTCTTCACCTGATTTCCCGATGTCTTGGCGCCGCATCATGCTTTTTTCTTCTTCTTGCCTTTCAAGGAACTCATCAGCATCAGCAGATTCTTCAGCGACTGACTTTTCTTGGATGTGATGAACGGCAGCATGGCGGATGTCATATCGTTGACGAAGTCCAAAAACTTGATGAAATCACCGATCCGTTCGCGGAATTCATCGGTTTGGGGATCGGCGTTCTTGTCCTTGCCTAGGATATCCAGACATTCTTGCAAGTTTTCGCGCACCGGACCCAGTTCACGATGTTGCCGTTCGCGGATGATGATGGCGGCCACTTCCCACACATCCTTTTCGGCGGTGTAATAGTCTTTTCGGCTTCCCTCTTTGCGAACTTTATGAACCAAGCCCCATTGGACCAGGCTTCGCAAGTTCATATTGGCGTTGCCACGGCTCACATCCAGGCGTTGCATGATGAAGTCGGTGTCGAGAGCGTCTTGCTCGGCATACAACAGCGCATGGATCTGCGCCATTGTTTTGTTGATTCCCCAAGCCGGTGCCATCTCTCCCCAATAGAGGACGAACTGCTGAACGGCATCGCTATGGGCTTGGGCTTTCACGACAAGGTTTCGAGACCTTTTTTCAGGCGTTTGACCGATTCTTCGAGGTTGGCCATGGAACAGGCATAGCTGAGCCGGATGCCGTCTGGCTCGCCAAATGCGTCGCCGGGAACGGTAGCGATACCCGACGCTTCGATGAGGAAGAGGCTAAGGTCGGATGACGTCGCGATGAGGGTTCCGTCGGGACTCTTCTTACCCAAGTACGCCGAAATATCCGGGAACACATAAAACGCGCCACCCGGATTGAAGCATCTCACGCCTGGAATGGCATTGAGGGCTTGGACCATGAAATCGCGACGGGCTTTGAAGGCGTCGCGCATGGCGAAAACGGTGTCGAGGGACCCACGAAGCGCGGCCTCTCCAGCTTTCTGGGAAATGGTGCTGGGAGCGGATGTCTCTTGGCTTTGAATCTTGCCAAAGGCACCTACAATTTCCTTGCTTGCTGCGAGGTAGCCGAGCCGCCAACCCGTCATGGCGAAGCCTTTCGAAAAGCCGTTCACCACGATCACACGCTCTTTCAAGCGTGGTTCGGCTGCGGCGATGCTCACGTGCTCGCCATCAAAAATGATGTATTCGTAAATCTCGTCCGACAGCACCAGGATGTCTGGAAATTCCAGAAGCACGGCGGCCAGTTCTTTCAACTCCTCGCGCGAATAGCAACTTCCGGTCGGGTTGGACGGGGAGCACAGGATCAACATCTTGGTTTTCGGCGTGATCGCGGCGCGCAACTGTGCGGGAGTGAGTTTGTAATCGTTCTCGAACGCGGTGCGGAGCAGGACGGATGTCCCCTCTGCAAGCTTCACCATTTCAGGATAGGACACCCAAAATGGCGCGGGGATGATGACTTCGTCGCCGGGATTGATGGTGGCGAGGATGGCGAAGCCCACCGATTGTTTCGCACCGTTGGAGACGATGATCTGCTCGGGAGTGTACTCAAGTTCGTTGTCGCGCTTGAGCTTGGCTACGATCAACTCACGAAGCTCGGGGGTGCCGGCATTCACCGTGTATCCGTGATGTCCGTCGCGGATGGCCTGTATCGCCGCGTCACAAATATGGGATGGGGTTTTGAAGTCGGGTTCACCGGCACTCAATGAGATCACGGATTTGCCGGCGCGCTGCATCTCTTTGGCAAGCGCAGTGATTTTTAGGGTCTCGGAAGCGGAAAGGGCATTCGCCCGTTGGGAAATAGTCATGACATCCTTACATGTATGACCCAAAATAAGGCTATCCCGACTATTTCTTATAGTGGGTATTCAACGCCCGAGCCACATTTTCAGGCACAAAATGCGACAGTTCCCCACCCCAGTAGGCCACTTCCTTGACCAAGCTCGCCGAGACGAAGGTCAACTCTTCATTCGGCATCAGAAAAATCGTATCCAAGTTCGGAGCCAGGCGCCGGTTCATCAGTGCCATGCGGAACTCATACTCGAAATCAGACACCTGCCTGACGCCGCGGACCAA
>CAYPOI010000030.1:24688-27391 GCA_964412365.1 uncultured Chitinophagales bacterium
GGGTCGAACGACCCGGCGTAGAGGGCTGTCATGATCGAAGAAATTTTAAATGATAAATTTTAAAGTAGAGACGTTTCGGGATTTCGCACTAGGGAAATCCACACACATTTAAAATTTAAAGATCGAGACAATGGTTTTCCCATACGGCTTGGCGAACACGTTTTTGGGATGGGTGGTGAACGTATGCCTCACGTCATGTTCGAGAATGAACCAACCATCCTCTTTGAGCCAATTGGCGAGAACGATGTCCACCAAACCGGGCATGTCTTCATAATCGTAAGGGGGATCGGCGAAGACGATGTCGTACTGAAACGATCCGCGAGCCAAGAACGCATCTACTTTCGCGCAAACAACGGTCATCTGATCCGAAACACCGAACTTGGTCGCAGTTTGGTCAATCGACTTCACCGCACCCCGATCCATTTCGACGCTCAGAACCGATTTCGCACCACGTGAGATCGCCTCGAACCCGAGATTTCCACTACCCGCGAACAGGTCGAGCACTAACGCATCCTCGATGCCTTTCCGCGCATCAATGATGTTGAAGATGCCGCCCTTGGTGAAATCGGATGTGGGTCGGATCACACCGGTTGAGGGTACATCCACTTTCCGACCTTTCAAGCTTCCGGTGATGATTCTCATATCAGTCGATGGCCATCATGATGGCTGGAAACGCTTCTTCCAGCCCGAATCCATAGGTTTCCTCCGGCGCGGCGACGCCGATACCATGCAATGAGTCTAAGCGGGTGACGTCCGCTTGGGCATCCCAAAACGGTTTGAGGATGTCTGCGAATTGCCATGCCAACGGACCATATAATGCGACACGGTCGTAGATGCCAGATATCCATTTCGCGGAAATCGCCGTGTTAGGCCAGAGATAATGTAGATCGGCCGGGTCTTCGAAAGGAATCCACGTTGCCGCGCGGAGCTTGCCGAGCACATAGGACGTGACGGCCAGATAATGGTCGTAGCAACCGATCATGAGCAATCCGCCTTGCGAGGCTTGCCGCGAAATCCATTGCTGTCCGGCCTCAAACTCGCTGCAGATATCATACTCTGGCACAAGCTCCCCGATTTTCTTATATCCGGCCAATGTCGGCTTGGAGCGGATGCAGAACAATTTGTAATCGCGGTTGCTGAGGTCGTGCCAGATCGGAACAAGGTCGCCACGATCGCTGCCATGATGCAAAATGGCGAGGTAGGTATCGCGTTCGGCCGGATGATCATAGACCAGTTTCGGAACGGTGGCCCAGCATTCGAGTTCGGCTGGAAGGATGATGCGGATGCGAGTAGCGCCGAACT
The DNA here is from genome assembly GCA_964412365.1 of uncultured Chitinophagales bacterium. Lineage (GTDB taxonomy): Bacteria > Bacteroidota > Rhodothermia > Balneolales > HLUCCA01 > CAMTWZ01. The sequence continues at coordinate 25,991 of CAYPOI010000030.1, forward strand.
GGGCGATGAGTTTTTCCACCGCCGCGATGACCACGCGCATCGAATCGGATTCGGGATGACGCAGGGCTTGGGCTGCATCCACCGCCAGTGCGATTCGACCGATATGATGCAAGACCTCAACCTTGCCGGTGGCGCTCACCGCGTAGAGCAGGTGCCGCCCGGCGAAATTCAGGCCTAGTACCACTTAATCCCAGCTTGGGGCATTCAATCGGGTTGTGCGATCGAGGCTTCCGATGAGATCGTCCGAATCCGGATCTTTCAGCAAGTAGACCATCGGACGAAGCGTGTCGTTCAGCGCATACTCAAAAGGTGTCTGGCTTCGAGGCGATAGCAGGAATGTGTTGATGTCGAATGTCGGGTTTAATTTGGAAACGAATAGGGTATCACGTCCAGCGATCATTTTCGGATCGGTTTCCAAGAAAACCTGGATGCTATCCAACGATGGCGGATATTTCCCTTTCTCGCGCTGGTAGGCGATGAGAGCGTCGCGAATGTTCTGCAAGCGCTCGCGGACACGGGTCTGTTCTTCGACTTGAGCGAGTCTCGCTTGATAGGGTGTCGTGATGGAATCGTAGAGCACGTAAGCCAATCCGATAATTACTATCGATAGAACGATACTGATGATGCTGTTGCGTTGATCGATCGTCATGGAGATTCTGTTGGTATAGGTTGCTTACCCGTTGTGAACCGGCAAAATACAAGAGGTCGGGCTCAGTTGCAACGGAGAATCCGGTTAGCGACTCACCACTTTTCGTCTCAGCTTCATATTGGCTTCGTATAGGCGTCCTTCACGGATCACTTCCACCCTCATGGTATCTCCTTCGGTATATTCCCGGAAAAGGGCCCAAGCATGTGGGGCGCCATGAATCGCTTCTTTGCCGATGCGCAAAATGATGTCGCCGGGCAAAATTCCCGCATGAAACGCAGGACCATCCCTGTTCACCGTCACCACAAACAACCCCTGAACGGTTGGGAGGTTGTACTGATAGGCCAGCACACGGTTGATCGGAAGGAATTCGAATCCAGGGTCGTAATCCAAAGTCACTTCTCCGGTTTCTGCCAAAAGATTGAGAATCTTGATGGCTCGATTGCTCGGAATGGCGAACCCAAGGCCGATGAAGCCGGTTCCGGTGCCTCCTGTATAGATGAACGTGTTGATGCCGATCACATGACCGAGGCTGTTCACCAAGGGTCCGCCCGAATTGCCGCGGTTGATGGCGGCATCGGTCTGAATCATTCCCAAATAAATGCGGGGATCCTGCGGATCAGGACGGAAATCTCGTTTCAAGGCACTCACAACACCTACGGTGACCGTGGGTTGACCGTCTTCAAACAATCCGAACGGGTTACCGACCGCGATCGCCCATTCACCGACCATCAGCTCATCCGAATTCCCAAATT
>CAYPOI010000031.1:0-27289 GCA_964412365.1 uncultured Chitinophagales bacterium
AAAGGAAATGGAAGGTTGGAAAGTGACAACCGTGGGCGATGATATCGCTTGGATCAAACCGGGTCCTGATGGACGCCTGTACGCCATCAACCCAGAAGCCGGCTATTTCGGTGTCGCACCCGGAACGAATTACAAATCAAACCCGAATGCGATGGAAAGCATCAAAACCGACACCATCTTCACCAACGTGGGTCAAACCCCAGATGGCGATGTATGGTGGGAAGGATTGACCAAAACCGCACCTGAAGGCCTTGTCAATTGGCAGGGGCAGCTCCATGACCCCGCATCCGGCAAACCTGCGGCTCATGCCAACGCCCGCTTCACCGCACCTGCGAAAAACTGCCCGAGCATTGATTCGGAATGGGAAAACCCCGCGGGTGTACCCCTTCATGCCTTCATCTTCGGCGGACGCCGTTCCACAACGGTTCCCCTTGTGTACCAGTCGTTCAACTGGAACTATGGTGTGTACATGGCCGCCACAATGGGCTCTGAAATGACCGCCGCCGCCTTCGGCGAGCTCGGCAAGGTGCGTCGCGATCCTTTCGCCATGCTTCCGTTCATGGGCTATCACATGGCCGACTACTTCAACCACTGGTTGCAGTTCGGTCGCGAAATGCCTAACCCACCACGGATCTTCGGAGTGAACTGGTTCCGCAAAGACAAAGAAGGAAACTTCGTATGGCCGGGCTTCGGAGACAATATGCGGGTCCTCAAATGGGTGGTCGAACGCGTACGCGGCCGCGCCTATGCCGTGGAATCGCCTCTGGGATGGATGCCACGCTACGAAGATCTCGACTGGCGCGGATCCGACTTCACAAAAGAGGATTTCAAAAACGTGATGACCATCGACCGCGAGGGATGGAAGCAAGAAGTACTCGGACACGAAGAGCTCTTCTCGAAGATGTACGACAAACTTCCCAAAGAATTCCTCTTCATGCGGGAACTGATCACATCTGGACTATGGCGCTCACCTGCGCAATGGGAACTGGCGCCCGAGCATCAGTGATTGTCGTGACTTGTTAAATCAAGCCTCCGGTGACGAACCGGGGGCTTTTTTTATATATTCAACTCATGAAACACCTATTGCTCATTTTGGTCGTCATCCTGTCGTGCTCCAAAAATGATCGCATCGATGAGGTCCCTGTTGATTTCACCATCCGAAACGAATCCAACATGGCGATCGCAGCGATTGCGTTCAGTTCACGAACCCATTCCATCGTAGACATGCCAGCTGTTCTGACGGATGTGGAATTCGCACAGCATCAGGTGAATCCTGGTATCACAAAAGAGAATGTGTCTGCCATTGGATATACCAACGGCGACGGCATCAATTTCCAAGTCTATACGCGGCAGGACGGGGTAAATGGACTCGCCTTCTCGCGCACGTACAGCAATATAGAGCTGATTCGACACAAGAAATTATTGGTCTATCAAAGCCCCTAATTTTTCCAAGTTATCGGCCACTTGAAGGGCATCGATCACCTCGGAAATGCGTCCTTTCATGATGTCGTCAAGATTGTAGAGCGTCAGGCCGATGCGATGGTCCGTTAATCGCCCTTGCGGGAAATTATACGTCCGGATTTTCGCGCTACGGTCGCCGGTGCTAACCTGACTCTTGCGTTGCGCTGCCCGTTCCGCCACTTTTTTCTCATACTCGGCTTCATAGAGTCGAGTGCGTAGCATGGTCATCGCTTTGTCGCGGTTCTTGTGCTGAGAGCGCTCTTCTTGGCATTCCACCACCACTCCGGTCGGCACGTGCTTAATGCGGATGGCCGAATCCGTTTTGTTGATGTGCTGTCCGCCGGCGCCCGTGGCACGAAAGGTGTCGACCTCAAGATCCGCCGGATTGATGTGGATGTCGACTTCCTCCGCTTCCGGCAATACGGCCACAGTCGCAGCGGATGTATGCACCCTCCCCTGCGCTTCGGTCTCAGGCACACGCTGCACGCGATGCACGCCGCTCTCGTATTTCATCTTTCCGAATACGCGGTACCCGGCCAGGCTGAACACGATTTCCTTGTATCCACCCTTGGGCGAATCATTCAGAGACAACAGATCCATCGTCCATCCTTGCTCATCGGCATAGCGTCGATACATATCGAACAGATCTCCTGCAAAGATGCCTGCTTCGTCCCCACCCGTACCGGCACGGATTTCCACAACCGCGTTCTTGGAATCTTCCGGGTCTGCCGGGACCAGCATCATTTTCAGCGCATCTTCCAATTCAGCCGTTTCTTGCTTGAGTCGAGGCACATCTTCACGCGCCAAATCGGATAATTCCGGATCGCCACCCGTTTCGATGATCTCCAAATTGCCGTCCAATTCCGATTTTACGCGCTTCCATTGGTCGAACAGGCCGATGAGTTCTTTCAGGTCGGCATGCTCCTTACTGGTCTCGGTGAGACGTTTCGAGTTCGAGTAAATGGCGGGGTCGCTAAGCGCGGTGGTCAGTTCGTCAAATCGTTCTTTGAGGCGCTCCAGGCGGTGTTCGATGTTCATTCTTTCAAGATACGGGCTTCATCTTTCCATCGCTTCATCATTTCATCCTCTTCTTCCCCCTAACCCATGGACGCATCAATGATGCGTCCTTACCCTTTGCGTATCTTCAGGGATGTTCAAAACCTCTCCTTTCGCCTCCAAATTCCGCATCGGTTTCATCGGTGGCGGACAACTCGCCCGGATGTCGGCCATTCAAGCGTTCCGTTTCGGGATGGATGTGGCCGTCTATGCCTCATCCCCTGATGAACCCCTTTGTTCAATGACGCCCAACGTGACGATCGGCTCTCCCGAAAATGAAGCCGCTCTCACCTCCTTCGCCTCCTCATGCGATGTGGTGACGTTAGAAAACGAATTCCTGAATTCTTCCCTCTTGCAGAAAGTGCGGGATGCGTCTCTCACACCCATGTTCCCATCGCCCGAAAGCTTTGCCAAGATCGAAGACAAGATCGTGGAAAAGACCACGTTTGCGGCAGCAGGCATCCCTGTGGCCGATTGGCGGCAGGTGCACAATGAAGCCGAACTTCAGCAATTTGGCGATGAATTCGGCTGGCCATTCATCCTAAAATCCGCCAAAGGCGGGTATGATGGATATGGAAACGCCACCGCATCTGACATGGAAACGGCGTATGCCGGCTTTATCAAATTAGGCGGAAACGACAAGCGGGCCATCCTGGCTGAAGCGATGGTTCCGTTTTCCAACGAATTGGCCGTGATGGTAGCCCGAAATCTGCATGGAACCGTGGTCTATCCTTGCACAGAAACCATTCAGAAGCATCATATCTGCAAAGAAGTCTTGGCACCGGCCCCCATCCCAAAGGCGCTTCAAGTGCAAGCGCAGGAATTGGCGGTTGCGGCGATGGAGGCGATCGACGCGACGGGCATTTTCGGATTCGAGTTCTTCCTGACGCACGATAACCGCATTTTGCTGAACGAATCGGCACCACGTCCACATAATTCCGGACATTATTCCATCGAAGCCTGCATCACATCGCAGTTTGAAAACCATGTGCGTGCGGTATGCCAACTCCCGTTAGGACCAACCGACATGCGCCGCCCGGTTGCCGTGATGATCAATACGTTGGGCACCGAAGATCGTCCGGCCATGGTCGAAGGATTAGCTCCAACCTTGGCCACGCCCGATGCCCATTTCCACCTGTATGGCAAGACCATGAGCAAAGTCGGACGAAAAATGGGTCATCTCACATTATTAGGAGATGAAATGGTTGTAACTTCGGCAAAAGCCAGAGAGCTGGCAGAATCCATCCGCATATGACTGATCCAAAACCCCTCATTGGCATCGTAATGGGAAGTGACTCCGACTGGCCAGTGATGTCTGCCGCCGCCGATATCTGCAAGGAATTCGGCGTTCCGTTCCAGGCGATGGTCGTCTCCGCCCACCGCACACCCGACGACATGTCGCAATATGGCAAAACCGCTGCAAGCCGTGGGTTGCACGTGATCATCGCCGGAGCCGGAGGTGCCGCGCACCTACCTGGAATGTTGGCGTCTCACACCACCTTGCCGGTGATCGGAGTTCCAGTCGAAACCAAGCACCTCAAAGGCATGGACAGCCTCCTTTCGATCGTCCAGATGCCGAAAGGCATTCCTGTGGCTACAGTGGCTATCAACAATGCGGCAAACGCCGGATTGTTGGCCATCCGCATCCTTGCCACCCACGACAGCGCATTGCGGACCGTATTGGAGCAGTATCACCGCGACATGGCCGAGGCTAGTCGTGCCAAAAAATTGGACTAAGTGGACTTTACGTTCAACTTTTATTCGTTTTTCCTCTTTATCACCGCCCTTCCCACCGCGGCGATTTGCTATGTGCTGATCCAAAAACAGGGCGCATCGAAACATTTCGGTTTTCTGATGGGCGCGAGCGCCATCTGGGCTGTAGGGTATGGGTTCGAGCTGATGAGCTCCGATCTGAACGCCATGTTGTTCTGGATTCGAATCGAGTATATAGGAATTTCACTGATTCCGGCCTATATCATTCAATTCACATTGGCCTTTACGGGACGTGAGCGGTCCATCCATCTGACGAATCAACTCGCATGGTTTTTCATCCCGATCATCACTCTGCTCATGGCAGCAAGCACACCGCTGCATGGTATGCTTTATTCCGTAGTGAGTGTCGACACCAGTGGTCCCTTCCCGATGTTGGCATTTGAGCGTGCTCCATGGTACTGGATCCATACCGTATACTTTTATTCGGCCATGGTGTGGAATCTGCACGAATTGTCGCGTTGGTATCGAAAATCGGACGGTTTGTACAAACAACAGACGGCTATGATCATTGCCGGAGCCACCATTCCATGGTTCGTCAACCTCATGTACCTAATAGGTTATCGCCCATTCGCCTACCTGGATCTTACACCGTTTGCCTTCCTCGCCACAGGGTTCGTGATCGCCTATGGATTGATCCGCTTCCGATTGTTCGAGCTCGTTCCGATCGCCCGCGACAAAGTGATTGAAGGAATGAGCGATGGCGTGATGGTTTTGGATACACTGGACCGCGTGGTGGATTTCAACCCGATGATGCGACGGCTCCTCAAAGAGTACAACGAAAATCTGATCGGCAAACATCCATCCGAACTGTTGCCAAACGCCATCGAACTGAAAGCCTTGATCGACCAGCACGAGGAAACTCGTGCGGTCATCACGATTGGCAAAGAGGAGTCGAAGAAATCGATGCAAATCCAAGTGACGCCCATTTTCGACAAGACCAAAAACAACACCCGATCGGGGATGCTGCTTTTATGGCGAGACATTTCGGAGCAAGAGCGTTTCGAGCAGGAACTCATCGAATCGAAACAGAAAGCCGAGGAAAGCGACCGCCTGAAAACCGCTTTCTTGGCTAACATGTCGCATGAGATCCGAAATCCGATGCATGCCATCATGGGTTTTACCGAAATCCTGCGCGATCCGAATACATCCGAAACGGACAGAGTGCGGTATACCGACATTATCTCCCAAAGCGCACAGAAACTGCTGACTCTCATCAACGATATCATCGACCTGTCGAAAGTGGAAGCCGGACAAGATCCGTTGGTGATGGAATCGGGTGACGTGAATTCCTTGATTGAAGAAGTAAACGTGCTGATGAGTCCGATGGCGAAGCGCAAATCCATTGAATTGACGATGTCCGAGATCTTGCCAGAGTCCGCATCCTTCATCGAATCGGATTTCCGTAAACTTCGACAGATTCTGATCAATCTGATCAGCAACGCGATCAAATACACCGATCAGGGCAGTGTGACGGTGTCGGTTCGCTATATCCATCCGAATCTCTTCTTCACAGTGAAGGATAGTGGAATCGGAATGGACTCTAAGACCTTGAAAGTGATTTTCGAGCGGTTTAGACAGTCTGACACCAAATCCGCCAGGCACATCGGAGGAACCGGACTTGGACTCTCCATCAGCAAGGCCTATTCCGAACTTCTAGGGGGTATGATCAGCGTTGATTCCACATTTGGCAAGGGAAGCACTTTCACCCTTCGCATTCCTTACAAGCCAGGAATGGAAAAACAGCCCGAACCCGTTCAGACTGTTGAGTCAACAGCCTATGTGATGCCCGATCTGAGTGCGCATTCCATCTTGTTGGCCGAAGATGAGCCTGTAAACGTGAAATTCCTTCAGATCGTGCTGAAGAAGACGAAAGCCAATGTGATTGTGGCCAATAACGGCTTGGAAGCGCTTAATATCGCGCTGGATCAGAACGTCTCATTGGTGCTGATGGACATCATGATGCCAGAGATGGATGGTTTTGAGGCCTCCAAGCGCATCCGCAAACAGAAGCCGGATCTGCCGATCCTCGGATTATCCGGCCATGCGATGGTCGAAGAATCGCGCATCCTCGACGCGGGGATCACCGAGCTGCTCACCAAACCCATCCAAGGGAAGGAATTGATTCGCAAGCTCGAATTCTACCTCACGAAAACACATCCTTGATCTTGTCGAAGATCCCCTTGTTCTGAGCCGATTGCGGATTGAAATTGTCGGATCCCTTCAATTTCTCCATCATCTCTTTTTCGGATGAACTGATGGATGGGGGAACAAACACGTTCACTTGAACGAACTGATCGCCCACATGTGTGCTGTTCAAAGCCTTGATCCCCTTTTCGCGCATGCGGAGCAACTTTCCAGGAGCTGTGCCTGGATCGATCTTGAGCTTCGCTTTGCCTTTGAGTGTGGGTACTTCCACATCCGTACCTAATACGGCATCCGGAAAGCTGATGGCGAGCGGGAAGTAGATGTCGTTATCGCGACGCTCAAAATGCTCGTGCTCGAGTTCATCGATGATGACCAGCAAATCTCCCGCCGGCCCGCCGCGCAAACCGGCGTTTCCTTGTCCGCGCAAGGTCAGATAATTGCCTTTCGCCACGCCGGATGGGATTTTCACTTTCACGGTTTCCTCCCCTTTCACGCGACCCTCACCAGAGCAAGCTTTGCATTTGCTCTTGATGGTGCGACCTTCTCCTTGGCAGGTCGGACATGGTTGCACGTTCACGAACTGTCCGAACATCGTACGGCTCACCTGACGCACTTCTCCGACGCCATTACACGTCGCACAGGTCAGGAAATCATTCGGTGTTTCGGCACCCGTACCGGAGCACGTGTCGCAGACCAGATATTTTTTTACTTTCAGTTTCTTCTCAACACCGAATGCAATCTCTTCAAGCGAGAGCGACAGATTGAGTTTCATGTCGTCGCCAGGTCTACCGGCTTGGCGACGTCCACCACGGCTACGTCCGCCGCCGGCTCCGCCAAACACATCGCTTCCGAAAATATCGCCGAAGCGTGAAAAGATGTCACTCAAATCCACATCCTGGAAGTTCGGTTCGTTGTACCCGCCCGAATGCAACCCTTGATGCCCGTAACGGTCGTAGCGGGCTTTCTTATCCGGGTCTTTGAGAACATCGAATGCCTCAGCCGCTTCTTTGAATTGAGATTCGGCATTGGGAGCCTTGTTGCGGTCGGGATGCAATTCCATCGCCTTTTTCCGGTAGGCCCGTTTGATGTCTTCGGCTGAGGCGTCTTTGGCTACACCCAAGACCTCATAATAATCGCGTTTGCTCATTGAATTACTCGCTTACAACCACTTTGGCGTGACGGATGATCCGATCACGCATTTTATACCCCGGCTCTAAGATCATCAGCACGGTGTTGGATGGGGTTTGATCGTCGGGTGATGGCTGACGAAGCAAGGCTTCGTGCAAATTCACATCAAATGGCACACCGATCTCATGGATGGTGGTCAATCCGTACTGCTTGAGCACATTATCGAATTTCTCCGCGACCAATTTGATGCCGTTCAGAAACGCTTCCGGAACATCTTGTCCTTCGACGGCTTTCAGGGCCCGCTCCAGATCGTCGTTGATCGGAAGGAATTCTCTCAGCGCTTGCACTTGGGCGTCTTCAAACCACTGCACCCGCTCGCGGGATTGGCGTTTGCGCATGTTTTCCATGTCGGCCGAACGTCGCAACAACTGGTCTTTCAGTGCCGCGATTTCCACCGCCGGATCGGGCGTTTCGGGCGTTTCAATTGCTTCGATCGTTTCTTCAGCCGCTTCGTTTTGCTTCAGCTCTTCTTTTGTCTCTTCGTTCATAGGTCTGTTATTGGTTAAATCGTGCGGCCAATTGCTGCACCAGTGCCATCATCCTCGGATAATTCATGCGTTTAGGTCCGACCAATCCGATTGTTCCTTGGATGGATCCGATCCGATACGGCATCGACACCATGCTGCATTCTTCCATGCCAGGCATCTGATGTTCGGTTCCGATCTTCACTCGCAGTTCGGGGATGATGTCGTCTGATTCGAGCAGATGGACCATCATATGTTGGTTTTCGACGCATTCGATGATGCCTCGATAGCGACCGAGATCGCTGAATTCGGGATGCATCGCCAGGTATTCCACGCCGCCCACATGAAACCGGCGGATGCGTTGGTCTTCGAACAAAGTATCGGCGCGATCAATGATGATGCGCAGCAAACCTGTTCTGTCCAGCGCCACATCCTCATTGAGCATGGCGCGGATGTTTTGGGCAATATGGGCCAGTTTGCGGCCGGAAAGGCGTTCATTTAGTACGGATGTCACACGGTCGAGGTCGGAACGGCTGAGTTCGGATTTGACCTCCATCGTCACCGTCCGAAGTAGGCCACTGTCGACGGTCAGGACAACGAGCAGACGCGTCGAGCTGACGGACATGCATTCCATTTTCCGGAAGATCGCATCGGCCATGTTCGGAGCCAGCACGATGGCCAGCGTATGGGAAAGCCGAGCCAGAAGCCTTGCGCCTTCTTGAACCGCGTTGTCGAAGCTTTCGGGCATGGCGCCGGCGATGGAATCCATGACGGCGGCTTCGTTGGACGTCAGCGTAGGGATGGTGAGCAGTGAATCCACGAAATATCGATAACCGTGGTCGGTCGGGATGCGTCCAGCGGAGGTATGAGGATGTTCCAGGTAGCCTTTCTGCTCCAACGAAGACATCGCATTGCGGATGGTGGCCGAGCTGACAGACATCCCCTCACGGTCGGCGATGGCTTTGGATGCCACCGGCACAGCGGTATGCACGAAACGCGTCACGATGTGATGCAACACATCATGTTCCCGTGGGTTCAATGTCTCAGCTCGACGCATCAGGCTTTTTCAGAAAAAAATTCGATCAGATTGCCATCCGGATCGGTGATGAACAGAAAGCGACCGTTTTTGCGGTTCGCCGGACCCGTCACAATTGAAATGTCCCGTTCCTTGAAATACGCCGCGAGTTCATCCACTTTGTCGGGGTTGGGAAGCATGAACCCAAAATGATCCATGCGATAATCTCGGGCCGCGTTATCATAGGCGGTTTCGGCTTCGACCAAAACGAGCGTATCGGGACCGATCCGGAAGACAGACATGTTCTGCCCCATTTTCCGCTCGAGAGTGAAGCCCAAAATTTGTGTGTAAAACGCGTCTGCGCGTTCAATATCGTTCACACGAAGGGTAATATGATGGATGCCGGTTGGAACGAAAGGTTTCATGCGTACTTTTTTGGTTTAGAAACGGCACAGATTGTGCCATGAACCTGCCCTCTGTCAAATTGGCAACGCTTTACCTCATCGCCACTCCCATCGGCAATCTGTCAGATTGGTCCCCACGGGCAATCGAACTGGTTGGGTCCGTCGCACATCTGTATTGTGAAGATACCCGCACGACGGGATTTCTTCTGCATCAATTCGGCATCAAAACACCGATGTCCAGTTTCCATCTGCATAACGAGCATGGAAAAGTGCAGGATGTGATCCAAAAACTCGACGACGGCCTTGATGTCGCCCTGATGTCGGATGCAGGCACGCCCGGAATCTCCGACCCCGGATTTTTGGCCACACGCGCCGCACATGCCGCGGGACACACCGTATGCGCCATTCCGGGTCCATCCGCCGCGATCACGGCTTTGGTCGCAAGCGGACTTCCCTCCGACCGATTTGTCTTCGAAGGCTTCCTTCCACCCAAGAAAGGTCGTCAAACCCGACTGAAGGCCTTGGAAGCGGAAACAAGAACCATGATTTTTTTCGAAAGTCCGTTCCGCATCGTAAAATTGCTCGCCGAATTGTCCGTTGTGCTTGGAGAAACGCGCTTAGCGTGCATCGGACGGGAACTGACCAAGAAATTCGAAGAAGTGAAGCGAGCCGATTTGAAAACCCTGCATACCGACCTATCCACGCGCGATGCCATCAAAGGCGAATTCGTGTTGGTGGTAGCCGGTTCGGAGTACGAAGAATGACCTGGTGGCAACGTTCGGTGTTGATGGGGATTCTTGCCGGTCTGGCGTTCCCACCCTTGCCCTCTGTATTCGCGCTACTGCTAATTCCTGCGTTCTGGGGATGGATTCGAATCGCGGAGGACAGTCCGTCCGCACGAGCCGCGATGATGCGCGTCTACCCCGGACTGCTGGTATGGAACATCGCCGCCACCTATTGGCTGGCCATGGCCACGGTCGCAGGCGGCGTAGCGGCCATCCTGGCCAATGCGGTGGTCATGAGTGTGCCCTTCGGGCTGTATCGTCGCTTCCGCACAGATAAGGATTCCGTTCTTCGTCAAGCCTCGTTGTTCATCGCGTTGTGGGTGGGCTTCGAGTGGTTTCATCACAAATGGGATCTGGCCTGGCCTTGGCTCACCCTGGGTAACGCGTTCAGCAATGCCACGGCGTTCATCCAGTTCATCGAATTCACGGGAGTCTTGGGCATTTCCGCGTGGGTATTGGCCGGGATATTCGCGCTGAGGCACATCCGCACCCGTCCCATTCCCGCATCCATCGTGATACTGCTTCCGGCAATTGTTTCATTGGGGATGGTGATGACCATCGACGATAAGCCGGTCGGACACATCCCCACTCTCATCGTTCAGCCCAATTTCGATTCCTATGCGCCGTATTCTGGATTCGATTCAGAGTCGGACGTCCTTGATGAACTCCTTAAACTCTCGGATTCCGGTGTTCAAGAAACCACCGAGCTGATTCTATGGCCGGAAAATTCGATGGAGGGTTGGGTGTATCCGGAACCGGGTCGCTATCCGAATCCGCATCTCACGAACAAAGCCGCAACCTGGGGCAGTACGTTGATCGGCGGTGCCACGTTCTTCAAACCGATTGATGCGTCGACGGACATCCCTAAGCCCTATCGATACACAGGCAACGGTACTGCTTACACGATCTACAACGCCGGTGTCGCTTGGAGACCGGATGGAACCTTGCAAGTGTATGGCAAGCGACGATTGGTCCCTATTGTGGAGCGGTTTCCATTTGTGAGCGCGTTTGCCTTGGTATCACCGTGGTTCGATTGGACCGGACTGATGGGGTATGGAAAGGGAATTGAGTCGGCAAATTTAAAGGTGGGTCCGCACGTGGTGACAGGACTCGTCTGCTACGACTCGGTCTTCCCCGATTGGGTTCGGATTCAAGTACGGGATGGCGCGGATGTCATCGGCATCATCACCAATGATGGATGGTGGGGCGACACGAGCGGACATGAGCAACATTTCGCATTCGCCCGCCTCCGAGCCATCGAAACGCGTCGCGCAGTGGTTCGGAGCGCGAACAACGGCATCAGCGGCATCATCCTACCGGATGGATCGGTATCGTATCGCTCGGACTATTGGACGCAAACCACACATCATGCGGACATCCCCATTTTTGATCGGACCACGATTTATGTGCGTTTCGGCGATTGGGTGATCGGCGCCATCATCGCGTTGGCGCTCGCGCTCAGCTTCGTATCGATACCACGACGTTCAGCCTGAAATCTTGGTTGGTTCGAGGAAACACACCGGTCGATTTCGGGATGAGGCGGTCATAACGATACTCGAAATTCACGTTAACGGTTTGGGAGAACTGATACCCGATGAGTGGCGTCACCTGGACACGGATGTTGCCTCGCTCGTTCGGTTTGCCGGGTTTGTACAAGCCAACATTCTTAACCAGATCGCCCGGTGGCACATTCAACACGTCCTGCAAATCGCTGTTCAGACGATAGGTATTGGTCAGATCTTCGATGTAGTTGATGCCCAGACTCGCATTCAAGGTGTTCTGTAAGCGTGGAAAGAATGGTAGCTGGAAGCCGCGTTTGTTGTATCGTGCGGTGAATTTGAGTCCGTTCGACAGCTTTTCGGTGACTGTAGTGTTCGATAAGCTGAACGAGGTGACCGTCGAGCTCGCGTATTGCAAATCCGTCGTCAATCCGTTCTTCCAAGCGATCTGCATCCCGATCAGCGGATTGAAATTCTGCGTCAAGTTGATGGTGTTCGGCGAAAATTCCGGACGCTCATCGCTGATGCGGTATGAGCCGAGGGTCCGATCTTGCGGCGCGCCCACATCCGGGTTAAACAACCATCCAAGCTGATACCGGCCGATGTAGGTGTGCGACAAGGTGATCCGCTGGATGTAGTTGGTTGTCCATGGAACATATTTCTCCAATCCCGCCCATGAGATGCGCCAATTGGGTAATGGCATCGGGAAAAACCCTTTCGAGCCGAGGGCTTTCGATCCGGATGAACCGAGATACGCCGCACGGAAATCATCCATCAATGTGCGACTGTTCAAGACCGTTTTTCCATCGTTGTTTCCGGTGGCATCGGACACACTGGTGGAGGCATCAATATCGCCGAACGCGGTGCCCAATTGGCGACGGAACAAGCCCGCGTATCCTTCACCGAAGGCCCAGACCGTAGCAGAAACACTTCCCGACTGAGTTTTCTGAGAATTGATTTCATCCACGCCGGCGAGCTGGTTGTAGGTCACACGATCGTCGAACGTCAGGTTCCAATCCAGATTGATGGTGATTTCGCGCGTGGGCTGCATCACCGAACGGAACGTCAGATTATCCTGCACGCTCTTCCCTTTCTGAAGCGAGATGGTCTGATTCGGATTCAGGCTTCGGATGAGCTGACTTTGAGGGATGTTGCTCGCCAAGCCGATCCGATACCCGAATCCGGGTGAATACGCGGCATCGTTTTCACTGCCAAACATGTCCCAAATACTCGACCCACCCGCATAACCAGCCTGATTCGACGTAACGGTGTGTCCCCATGTGAAATCGAGACTCTGGAAGCTGGTCATGGCCAAACCAGTTCGGCGTGTCCAGAATGTGAGATGGTCTTGGAAAGACCGTTTGGCGGCTTCCGAAGGGGTGGCTTGTCGCTGTTGCGCAGGTGCGCCCCCCCTACCCACGGCTTCAGTCGGTTCTTTGGCCTGTGCACGTGCCTGTGTGCGGGCTTGCTGTCGACGCGTCCGTTCGGCATCTCGGAGTCGGCGCTCGGCATCATCCGCCTTCAACAGAGAATCATACCATTTCATTTTCTTGAGCAGTTCTTGCACGCGGATGCCCGGGTTGTTATCGAGCTGGTAGTTGTTCTGGATGTTCGCGCCCCGGTTCGATCCCAAGTTGGAGTTTTGCCAACGGAAGCCGCCGCGGTAACTGGAGCTGTATGTGAGCCAGTTCAAGGACGGGAAGCGGTTGATGCGCGGCCTCCAGCTCATGGCATACGTTTCGGCATAATCGTTGCGCCGCGGACGAAGCGAATCGGATGTGAACATGCTCGATAACACGGTGTACGAATCTTTGATGCGGAATCGGTCCGTGCCCGGAATGGAATCTTGCGCGATGATCGACAGATCCTGCGTGGTGGTGCTGTTGAAATTGAGTCCGACCGTTGGCATGAAGTTGTAATTGAACCCGAACGCGCTGTTGTATCGGAACGAATGGTTCTGGCTGAACACCGCCGGTGAGGCGTTCACCGGACGACGTTCGTTCTCGGAGTACGCTCTCGTCAGCGTTCCCGACGCCGTGACGGATGCCGGCAGATATGCGAATTCCGTTTCAGAGAGGAGACGGAGTCCCCAAATACCATCCAGCCAATACAACGGTTTGATGGTTTTCACATTCCGGTTGGTGAGCTGGTAATTCACCGACGTGGTGTAGTTCCAGTTGTCGTTGCGAGCCACTTGGTAATTTCGGCTTTTCGCGGTGTTGTAAACATAGCTGAAGCGGGTGTTATCCAACGTCAATTTCGCTAACCGGCTTTGGGAGAAACGCTTGCTGATGTTGGTGAGATTGAAGCTGTAGCTTTCCGAAAAGTCCTGGATTTCGCGAAGCTGGGAGTCGATCACATCCCTTTTTTCGGAACTGGTGAGCGAATCGGAGGCTTGCACGGCTTGACGGAACGAGTCGAAGGTCAAATCCCCTTGCAATGGCAAATAACGTGGGGTACGCAGGCTTTGGCGGGCCGACAGACTCAGCGGGATGTTCCAACCGAACCGGTCCGGGATGAAGCGATGCAGGTTCATCGTCGTGTTCACATCGAATCCGGTCTGATCGTATTGGCGGCGTTCACCCAGTTTCGAGTCGAGAGGACCGAATCCGTCCGTCGACCGGTTAAAAGATCCGCTAACCGTCGCGAAGTCGGCCAATGTGATCTGACTTCTCATGTTGGCCGCCCATCCCGATTGATCCTCGAAACCCGACACGCGAAGCTCGTTCACCCAAACTTCGGCATCCAGAGACGGCACACCTCGATTTTCCTCATCCGGATTCCGGATTCCCATTCCGATTTCCGTGATCTTGTTCAATGCGGGTTCGCCTCGGATCGCCACAACCGTACCCTGTGGCGCGCCTTTCAGAATGAGCGGATCGGATGTCTCATACGTCTCGGCCGGATTGAAGCCCGCCAAGTTCCGGGCCTGTTTCAAGGTGTTCATCACCGACAGGAGGAGGTTCATGCCGTTTTCATCCGGAAGCCAGACTTGCTCAGAATCTTCCTGATTCGAGACGCGGTCGCGAATGGATGTGAACGGATACAGGGTATCGCTCGGCGTGATCGGTTGGCGGTATTCGTAGTAGTTGTTCTCCAAATCGCTGCCCAAACGAACGACCAATTCGATGTCGTCGCGGTCGCGATATCCTTCGCCGTGAACGAACATCCGCATGTTGGAATAGTTCGTCAGGTTCAGGCCCATCGGATAACTGCGTTTGATCATGCGGAGGTCGCCGGGTGGCAAGGCTTCCACTTTCATCGCCAGCGATTGCTCGTTCGCCAGCAAATCCTGTTGCTGACCACGTTGGATGGAGCGGATGGCGCCGTTCGGAATGCGGTACGGAATCGGACGTCGGTTCGCGTTCTCTTCGATGTTGATGGTGGAGATTTCGAAAATCGTGCTCGGATCGTTGTTCACATTCAGGGCATTGTCTTTGCGCCACTGGTTCCCGACCAATTCCAACGTCGCGAAGCGCATGGTGAACGGCTGGCTGTATCCGGTCATCCACATGCGAATATGGCTCACGCGTTGAAGGTTGTCGATTCCACCCACCGCCCGTGTGAAATCACGCAACGGAATCCGCACTTGGTACCAGGTATTGTATTGCTGCCCTCCATCCACCTTGTCGATGATGTAGGCATCGCCGATTCTCAGGGATGTGGTGTCGGCCGGATTGAACGGAAATTCATATTGGAAGTAGGTGTTTTCCAAGTTCACGACCGCGCCATTGAGCAAGCCTTCCGAATCGGGACGGTTCGTGATCGCACGTGTATCGTTGCCCGACAAGGCGTTCCCTTCGGTATAGGCATACATCCGATGGAAGCGTTTGTGCAACGGCTCGCCGCTCATCTGCGCGCTGTCGAAGTACACATAATCGTCGTTGGACGGATCCGCTTGGATGCGGGTCAGCACGTCGGTCCCGGCATATTGGATCGCCATCTGTTCCAAGAACTGCGCGAAGAGCACATCCTCACCGGTTCCATCGATGCCGCCTGAATTCAAGGCTCCTTCCAAGCCTGCATCTTCCAATGTGATGGTTTCTTGCGAGAACTGTCCGTCCAAATCAGGGATGTTGTTGTACACATACGACCTTCCGAATTGATCCGGCTTGAGGTTCCCCGACCGTTCCGCGATCCCATCTTCGCTGTTGTTCAAATTGTTCGGAATCACATCCTCGGAAATCACACCCACATCAAACAGGATCCGTCCGTCATAATCTTGCATGTCTTGCAGAGATGGTTCCTTGGCACCGGGAAGAATGGCCATCACCCAGAATTCGAGGAATTCAATGTTGTTCTGGGTCAGATCGTCCAATCCGCTAGGAATCACCGCCGTCATCCCTCCCCAGGTTTCATGAGGACGTTCTTCCAACACGCTTCTCAGATCCATGTTGTAGTTGTACGGACCGCGTTCGGTCGGATCGTACCAGATGTCGAGCGTCTGCAGATTGTTGTCTTGCAACAAGACGTCGCGATCGGGAAAGACGTCCGTCACCAAAATCGGAAGGCTTTCCGGCGTTCTGGCCGCATTGGTGATGTTGCCCAGGCTGATGGGAATCGAATACCACGAAAAGGTGGAGCGCAAGTCGTTTCGGTCGATGCGCGCGGGAATGGCTTGGTCGGCCGTACAGGTTACCGGAAAGACGGGCGAATCGTAACACTGCGGATCATACCCCGGAATGGCATCGGGAGATGATGCGATCTTCCATCGACCTGGCGTCATGAAACTGATGGACGTTTTGCTGCCCTCGAATTCATCGATGAACGACAATCCCCGCTCTTCATCCGAAAACAGGCTTCCGCGCTTGACGGCATCCGCCACCGCATTGGTCTGGGCCACGCCCGGACGAATTTGCGCGAATTCGCCCGTGAAGGAGAAATTCGACATGGTTTTGGTTTGCAGAAGGGGGATGCGGTCGATGGCGCGGGTCAGCCAAGGGGTATCCCAACGGCCTTTCGCGTCGAATCCGATTACGGTGTTGTTAATGGGCTCATCTCCGATCGGAATTTTGTCCTGCAACGGACGGTCGCGCTGGGTAAAGATCGTGGAACCGAACGTGACATCCGGATTCACATTGTACTGCGCGCGAAGCCCGGCAAAAGAGGTCTGTTGGATCTTGAAAACGGTATTGCTTTCGTAATCGATCTTGATTTCCTGTCCGGGTGCCAAGAAGGCTTTGTTCGTGATGGTGATGTTGCCAAGGGAATAATCCACTTGGTAGTCAACGCCCTCGTTCAATGTCCGGCCATTTGCTGTTACCCGTACCGAGCCTTGAACCAAGGCCATCCCAAGGAAATAACTATCAGAAACACCACCTTTGTTCGACCCCTTGATACGATACAAGTTGTTCTGTGAGGCGTTGCTTGCGTTCGATTGGGTCGTGGTATACAGGCTTCTGAACGAGTATTGTGCGATGGCCGTGGCTTTTTCATCGTCCGGTAGGGTGCTGGCTTGAATCACATCAACCACCCGCTGACCAAACGGCTCCAGATAGGGGAACATGATTCGACCATCACGTGGGTTCAGGGTTCCGGTACCGAAATCGACCTGGTTATCGGAACCAAGCTGACCTTGGGAGCCCACACGGTCGAGACCCAGATCTCTCAACAGGATATTTCCAAGATTTGGGAAGTTGGTTTGTTCAAGTGGACCTTGCGTGAAAAAGACATCCAATGTCAGGTTTTCGCGCTGCAAACTTCCCGACCCGAGCGAATAGATGTTCCGCATGGTGAGCGGCCATGAGCGGGATGTGGGCGTGTAACTCGACGGACGGAGCAATTTGAGGAACAAGCGGGTATTGTCGCCTAAGTTCACATCCCCCACATAGATGATTTCGTTGTTCAAATTGCGATAGGAGAATGAAATGGCCAAGGCTTGGCGCGGATTCAGGCGCTGACGCAGACTGATGATTCCGAGGTTTTCATCGATCTCATAGTCTTGTCCGGGGCGCAACGGGACGAAAAATCCATCCGCGAACTCATCCGGTTGCACACCAAAATCTGTCGCGCTGATGCCGATGGATGGATCACGGAATGCATCGAACTGGGCAGAATCAAATCCGTCGAGATCCTCATTTGGAGACTGATACGAGCCCGGAGTTCCAACCACGCCCAGATCCAGCAGGGCTGCAGCGGTACGTTGACCTTCCAATGGTGCCAAGGTCTCGTTCTGAACCCAGACATCCACGTTTACGATGCTAAACAAACGGCGGATGAAGGTCGGATCGCTCATGTTTTCCTCGAACTCCTGCATAGCGAAGAAATCCATGAAAAAGTGCCGGTCGCTGTCGTAGCCGTTCGGACGGATATCGATGGTGGTCTCCGTGGTTCCGCCTGTCACCGTTTGCGAGCCGCCCTTCCCTTCCTGTTGCGAGAGAATCCCGGTGAGCTCCAAGGGTCCCAAGCGAGCTTTCGATTTGATCCCGAACAACGCGCCACCGCCTCCAATCAACGAATTTCCCGTCTCCATATTCACGTTACCGAGTTCGATGGACTGAATAATCTCATCCTCATATCCGGTGTAGGTGATCTTCAACTGGTTTTGATAGTTGAACGAGCGCTCGGTGTCCCAGTCGGTCCGGATGGTGAG
The DNA here is from genome assembly GCA_964412365.1 of uncultured Chitinophagales bacterium. Lineage (GTDB taxonomy): Bacteria > Bacteroidota > Rhodothermia > Balneolales > HLUCCA01 > CAMTWZ01. The sequence continues at coordinate 18,383 of CAYPOI010000031.1, forward strand.
TTTATCCCCGATGGTGCCCTGGATGTTCAATTTCAGGTTCTGCTCGAAGGTGGGATCGATCCGTTTCTGCTGATCGGGCGGCACAGCCGGATCTTTGGTGTCTTGGATGGACGCACCCAAGTTCATGTTAGCCTGCCCTGTCACCCTCAGATTCACTTCCGGCTTCCCAAAGATGGTGGTAAACGCGGATCGCTGTCCGCCGGGGATGTTCACCTTGAAATCAAGCAGTCCACGTTGGGTTTCACTGCGGCGTTGCGCCTCCAGTACCAATTTGTTCCAGTTCTCGTAGGATGCGGCCCGACGCTGCGCTCTCGCATAGGAGTCAAAATCGTAATACACCGGTACGCCCATCGGCAGACCGAACACTTCACGAATCACTTTGAACTGGCCGGTGGAATCGCGCGTGATGATGCGTTTGTCGTCGGATGTCCGGATTTGAGACAGCAAGGAACGCTTCCGCGGCACAACCGGTGGCGCGAAAGTATGCCGAGGACCGGGTATGACGATGATCACACTATCGGGCTTTTCGGCTTCTTGAGCATACAGCGCCATACCGCCTCCCGCAGGAAGCATGCAGAGCACCGACAACAACACAATGCTATGGAAGGAAATTGAACGCAGAGATACGGAACGTTAGGCTTGGGAAGGGTATCGTAACGAAGCGTCGATAGGCTAGATTTCGGGGTTCAATTTCAGGTGAGGAATAGACACCCTAATTTCACGATTTTCAGCAAATTGGGCAACGTTCTTTGGGATATATTTACCCCATGCGATTAAACGCCTTACAGAAAGATGTGATCCGGCGCCATATCGGTCCTTTCCTGTTCTGTTCCGCTACCATCTTATTCCTTCTGCTGCTTCAGTTTCTGATCCTGTATCTGGATAAGATTGTCGGGAAAGGCTTGCCATTTCTGGTGATTTTGGAGCTGATCGCGATGCAAATGCCGGCCATGATTGTGCTGGCGGTGCCGATGTCGGTGCTGGTTTCGAGCCTGATCGCCTTCGGACAATTCTCCGAACAGAACGAACTCACCGCAGTCAAAGCGGCGGGCATCTCCCCTTGGAAATTGATGGCTCCGGTGATGTGGGTCGGACTCGCCCTCTCCATCTTCATGATCTGGTTCAGCAATTCCGTGCTTCCGGAAGCCAATTTCAAGGCGAAATCGCTCTTCATCGACATCCGCATGAAAAAACCGGGCTTCGACCTGAAACCGAACGTGTTTTACAATGGCATCGCCGGGTACACGTTTCATTCGCAGCGTATTTCGGAAGAAGCCGATACTCTGTTTGATGTGACCATTTTTCAGGATGCGACCGAGAACCGGGAGCAAGCCGTAATCGCCGCGGAGTGGGGAATCTTGACCGCGGTGGAAGGCACATCCTTGTTGGAACTGAATCTGCACCAGGGATCGGTGTTCCGGTATTTGAGTCAGCCGTTGGTCGATGAGCAACGGGCCGAGGAAACCCGCTTCAACCATTATCTGATCCGGTTTGATTTGTCGGATTTGGCTTTCTCGCGGACCAACCCCGAAATGAGGCATCGTGACGACCGCACGATGTCGGCCCAAGCCATGGCGGTCGTCCGAGACTCCCTCAACATCCTGGTGCAACGCGACGTCGCCTCCATGCTTGCCTCGCAATCGGTTTTCGTGCTTCACACGCCATCCCATCAGCCCGATTCCCTCATCGCCAACCCCATCCACATCTTCGACAGCGATACCATCCCCGCGAAACCGGCCGGCCCATTCGTCGCGCTCAACCGTCTTGGGTACGCCGAATCCCAAACCTACATGGTTCAACAAGCCATCACCACCACCCGGGATGCCATCGCGAACATCGACGGCATCCGAAACGGCATCCTATGGCGCTACGAACGGATGGCGCAATACTTGGTCGAAATCCACAAGAAAGTCGCGCTGCCTATCGCCTGCCTGATCTTCATCCTGCTTGGCGCACCGCTCGGCATGCTGATCCGCAAAGGGAATCTCGGCTTCCATACCGTGCTCAGCACCTTGCTGTTCACCTATTATTGGATCACGATCATCCAAGGTGAGAAACTGGCCGACAGGCTGTTCATCCCCGCGTACGTCGGCATGTGGTTCGGAAACGTGACCTTGGCCATCGTCGGCTTGCTGCTCTTGTACAAATTGACGACCGAGCGTCGCTTCCGGGATCTGCTCTCATGAACACCCGGATCGACCGACTCATCCTCACCCGCCTGGCTTCCATCACCGGATTGGTGCTCTTCCTGCTGATCCTGATCTTCATCGTCATCGATTTTTCCGAGAACAGCGACGATTTCACAGACCGAGGCGCCACATTCGGTCAGATCTGGAACGACTATTACGTGCCGTACATCCCGGAAATCATCCGATTGGTATCGCCTGTGGCGGTGTTCACAGCCAGCTTGATCATCATGGGAATGATGAGTCAGCGTTTGGAATGGACCGCTCTGAAAGCCTCCGGAGTAAGCCTGTACCGCATCCAACGCCCTTTCTTCACCTTCGGGGTTGTGATCGCGATCGGCGTGTTTCTGTTGGATGGATTTGTGATTCCGCCCGCATCCGCCAAACGCCTCAAATTCGAGCGCGAATTCATCATGACGCGGTCGGACCGGGTGGAAAACAGCACGATTTACCGACAAGAATCGGGCGATCACATCCTCACCATCAACTTCTACTCCCCTGCCGATTCCACCGCCCATCGTGTGTTTTCCTATCATTTTGATGGGGAAACCATCCGTGAATCGTTCGAAATCCAGCGCATGACATTCGACGGATTGACCGAAACATGGGCGATGTATGATGTGAAACGCACCCGCTACGATTCGATCCATGTGAGGCGCACCGTTCATGCCCGCATAGATACCAGCTGGGCCGTCTTTCCGCGTGATTTGGCCCGCACCACGACCGAAATCTATCAGCTCACCTACCCCGACGCGATCGAGTACATTCAAACCCTGCAACGCGTAGGTGTAGGCGGCGTGCAGCAACCACTGGTGCAATTTTATGGCCGGTTGTGGTATCCGGTCTCCATCATGATCGTGACCTTGCTTGGCGTATCGATCGCCTCATTTCGTTTCAGGGGCGGATCGGGGATGCACTTGGGCATCGGATTGGCCATCAGTTTCCTGTATCTGGCCATGATGAAGCTCATTGAGCCGTTTGGCTATGCCGGAACCTTGGATCCGATCACCACAACGGCGTTTCCTCACGTGTTTTTCTTGGTCACCACACTATTGGTGATCTGGCGGACGCCCAAATAAGGCTAAGCCTCTGGCAGTGGGCCGCGATACGTGAAGGGCACATCCGGACGATCTTTCGTGTCGATGGTGCCATGCTGCTCTTCGTAGCGCTTCACATTATCAATCAGCGCGGTCGACAAGCGTTTCGCGTGATCGGGTGTGAGCACAAGGCGCTTCACCACTTTGGCTTTCGGCAGACCGGGCATCACCGCGATGAAATCCAAAATAAACTCGGATGTCGAATGCGTGATCATCACCAGATTCGAATACGTGCCGGTGGCTTCCTCGTTGGTCAGTTCGATCTCAAGGGGTTTGTTTTTATCCATGGGTTAATCCGTTTTCGATTCAAGGTGGGAGAGCACGTGCATCAAGTCGCTGCGGGTCAAAATATCGTAACGATTTTCAGACAACAAGACGACGACGGCGGAACTGGTTTTGTTTAACAATTTGCTGATGTGATCCATGCGCACATCACCGGTGATCACCGGGAACGGAGAATCCATCACGGTCGACACGCTCGCATCGTGGTTCGCCGGATTTTCCAGCAAGCGGTTCAAAATCCGTAATTCGGTCAAACTGCCGACCAACGACCCATCTTGCGATACCGGAAGTTGCGAAATGCCTTCTTTCTGCATCAGAACCACCGCCTCGCGAAGGGTTTGACTCACATCCACCGTCACCAGTTTCGATTTGCGCTCCGGCTTGCGGTTCAGCACATCGAGGGCTTTCATGGTGGTCGCTTCGTCGAGGAAGCCGTTCGACTGCATCCAATCGTCATTATAGATTTTCGAGACGTAGCGGCTGCCACTGTCGGGAAGCAGCACAACAACGACGGCTTCCGGTCCGAGGTCGTTCACACGTACGAACTCGAGCGCACCCCACGCGGCGGATCCGCACGAGCCGCCAACGAAGAGGCCTTCGCGTCGGGCGAGGGCACGGGTTGTCAAGAACGCATCGCGGTCGGTCACTTGAATCACCTCATCCACAACAGACATGTCGATGTTTCCAGGGATGATGTCCTCGCCGATGCCTTCCGTCAAATATGGAGCGACCTGAGATTTATCGAACTCCCCTGTCTCGAACAATTTCTTGTAGATCGAGCCATAGGTATCGACACCGATGATTTTGATGTTCGGATTTTTTTCTTTCAGGAAGCGGGCTGTGCCGGTGATTGTTCCACCCGTTCCCATTCCCGCAACAAAATGAGTGATTTTTCCTTCGGTTTGCTCCCAAATCTCGGGTCCGGTCGACTCATAATGCGCCTGCTGATTGCTCAGATTGTCGTATTGGTTCGGGTAGTAGGCGTTTGGAATCTCCTTGGCCAAGCGTTTGGCCACCGAATAATAACTGCGCGGATCTTCTGGCTCCACATTGGTCGGACACACACGCACTTCAGCGCCCAATGCCCGAAGCATGTTCACTTTCTCGGGACTTTGCTTGTCCGTCGTCGTGAAAATGCAGTTATATCCTTTCACGGCCGCCGCAAGCGCGATACCCATACCGGTGTTGCCGGATGTTCCTTCGATGATGGTGCCGCCAGGCTTGATCAAGCCCGCCTTTTCCGCATCTTCGATCATTTTCAGAGCGATGCGATCCTTGACGGATGAACCAGGATTGAAGTATTCGACCTTAGCCAGAATCGTGGGTTTGAGCCCTTCTGTGATCGTGTTCAGGCGGATGAGCGGCGTGCCGCCGATGGTTTCGAGAATAGAGTTGTACCACATATTGGCTGAAATTACGGTATCTTTGGCACTTATTACCGACGCTATGTTCATACCTGACAGAAAACCTAAAGACACCGACTGCGGATACAATCTTGATCTGATGATTGAGGCCCTGCCCCGCATCGAATCCGAAACGGAACGTATCGCCTACGCCAATCGAATTGTTGGCCTCATCAAGCAGAGCCACATCAATTGGGTCGATTCCCAAGGCAACAGCAAAGACGCATGGGACTTGTTTTTCTCCCTCGCCGAGTTCAATCCGGAAGACTTAGGCATCCTGCATCCCTACCACCACAATCTTCCCGATAACGCGCGCTGACACATGATCCGTTTGGGTTATTCGAATTTTCAATTTAAATTGAAAACGAAATAACTACGGACTCACATGCCTGTTACTCTGGATTTGTTGTCTCTTCCCGAAGCGTCTTCCTCTGAGATCGTACAAAAAGCATTGTCATCGACATTGTTACGCGACAGCATGATGCAGGCCGTGCAACGAGCCGCGATCGAGCCTATTTTATTTTCACTCACCTTGCCCATGGAAGGCATCGATCCGCTTGCTGCCCTTGAGATTCTGGGTAAGCCGGATTCCTTCCGTTACTACTGGGAACATCCGGATGAGGATTTGGCCATCGCTGCCGGACAAGAGATGGTTCGCATCAAATCCCAACAAACCGATCGATTCCATTTGGTCGCCCGACAAATGTCGCATTGGAAAGAGCGCACGGTCTCGTTTTCCGCATTTCCTCATAGCTTGGCTGGAATCCATTTTTTGGGCGGATTTTCGTTTCATAACCAGCCACAGAACCATCACTGGAGGGATTTCTCCTCTGCCGGGTTCATCATTCCGGAATGGCTGATCGTGCGCGACGGACAATTGACGCTTCTAACCATTACCCATCGACTCACATCCGACGACTCCATCGATACTCTTCATCGAGGGATTGAAAACCGTTTGACCGATATCGTGACGGCCGTGAAAGGATTTCATGAATCGGAATCGGATATTCCAGACGGTCATGCGTTTTCGGACAAGGATGCGCTCTGGGCCGATCACAAGTCGGATTTCCTTCGTTCGGTTCAATCTGCGACAACGATGATCAAAGAAGGCGTCTTCAGCAAAGTGGTGCTGGCACGTGAAGTGCTCATCCCACTTGAGCGGCCTGTTTGCATCACGCACATGTTGAACGTGTTGCGTGCCTCCTACCCAACCTGTTATACCTTCTTGTTCCAGCTGAACCGGAACGCGGCGTTCATCGGCTCCACGCCTGAGCGACTCGCCTCGTTCAGGTCCTCCATCCTTCTTACCGAAGGTCTGGCTGGTTCCACTTCCCGTGGCAAAACCGCGACCGAAGACGCCTCCCTCGAACGCGCACTGAGTCAGAGTGAAAAAGACCTGCACGAACACCGAGTGGTGGTGGATGCGATCCGCGACCGTCTACGCGATCATGACGCGATTGTCCATTACCCGGCGTCGCCTACGGTTCGCAAATATGCGAACGTTCAGCATTTGTATACCCCGATTTCCGCTGAGCTGCCAGACGAAACCACACCGATCGGCATTCTCGAAGCCTTGCATCCGACACCAGCGGTGGGCGGATATCCGCGTGAAGCCTCTCTCGAACACATGCAAGAGCTGGAAAACGTGGATCGGGGTTGGTATGCGGGTCCGTTGGGCTGGTTCAACACGCATGGGCGCGGCGAATTCTGTGTGGCCATCCGCAGCGGACTGATCGAACCGCATCGTGCGCATTTGTATGCGGGATGTGGTATCGTGGCCAATTCCGACCCTGAATCGGAATGGAACGAGACGTTGCTGAAGCTGGTGCCCATGCGCACCGCGCTCTCCCATGGATGAGCGGAACCTAGCCACCTGGTGGTGCGCCACCTTCGTCGACGCCGCGTATCAGAACGGCCTTCGTCATGCGGTGCTCGCTCCGGGATCGCGTTCCACTCCCCTCACCCTCGCTTTCGCCACGCATCCTGGCATCCAAACTCATGTGATGGTGGATGAACGCGTAGCGGGCTTCTACGCCCTCGGCATCGCGAAATCGACCCGAACCGCGGCCGCCGTGATTACCACTTCCGGAACGGCTGTCGCGAATCTGTATCCGGCCGTGATGGAAGCCAGGGCCTCCGAAACACCCTTGCTGGTGCTGAGCGCGGACCGACCGCCCATGCATCGAAACATCGGAGCTTCGCAAACGCTCGATCAGATCAAAATCTTCGCCGATGCACCCCTGTTTTTTCATGAAGTGGGCGAACCGCGTCAGGACAAGCCGGATGTGAATCGACTCATCGTCCTCGCCAAGCAATCGATGCGAATTGCGCAATCCGGCGGACCGGTGCATTTGAATTTTGCGTTCCGTAAACCTCTCGAACCCGGAAAAGACTTCGTCTATCCCGGATCTGTAATCGGTCATCAGAAATCGGTGAAGAGGTCCCTAACGAATTCGGATGATGCTTCTCTTTCCCTTCTACCGTCTAACGTCTACCGTCTACCGTTTACCTTACACCCCATCCTGTTAGCCGGCCCCAACCACCATCGTTCCAATTACGGCAAACTCATCGCAGATCTTGCACTTCAGCTGAATGCACCGATTTTTGCCGAACCGGGGGCGCACGATGGGACAGCTTTCCCGGAATCGCATGTCTTTCCGGCCACGGACCGTTTCTTGCGTGAACTCCAGCCCGATTTGGTGATCCGTTTTGGTCATCACCCCGTTAGTAAGGGCGCGGAAATCATGCTGTCGTCTGGTGTGCGGCAAATCCATTTCTTCGATGGGAAACAGATGCAGAACCCGGAATTGGCGGATGTGGTCTGGATCGATGCTCCGGCGGATCGTATACAGTTTGATGTGGCAACCCCTGCGGATCCGTCCTGGCTAGCGTCGTTGCAAGAAAAAAAGAGTGCGTTTTTGTCCAACAGGGATGCGATTCTTGCAAACGAATCCGCTTTCAGCGATTTGCATGTCTACCAAGCCTTATTGCCAAAACTTGGTGATGTGGACATCATGGTCTCGAATTCCTTTCCGATTCGGGATTTGGACCTGATGTGGAACCCGGCGCTTTCTGCCGGTGGGATGCGGGTGTTTGTGAATCGGGGTGCCGCGGGGATCGATGGCGTGACCTCCACGGCCTGCGGTGTTGTGGCCGGAAGCGGGCGACCTGCGGTTCTGTTCACGGGCGACCTGGCCTTCATTCACGATTTAAATGCGCTGTTAACCCGCTCGGAGCTTCCGACCCGCCTGGTTGTGGTGGTGGTGAACAATGGGGGAGGCACGATTTTTCGGATGTTGCCCCTCGACGAATCCGAAGTAACACATCGTCGCTACTTCGAAACCCCTCAGGATGTGGATATCTCCGCCCTCTGCGCTGGTTACAAGGTGGATTACCATCGCGCCGAATCCGCCTCCCAGCTCACCGATTTCCGATTCCCGATTTCCGATGGAGGCATCACGGTACTCGAATGTGTAACGGACCCTACCGCCTCCATGTCCATCCGCAAATCCCTCCTATCCGCATGAAGCCGCGACTGGTGATGTTGCATGGGTTCACGGGTTCGGGCGCGGTGTTCGATCATTTGAGGGATGGGTTGGAGGCGGTGGCGGTGGTGGAGACGCCGGATTTGGGACCCACCCTTCGGTCTACGGCCCACGACCTACGGCCTACGGTTTTACACGGCTACTCCTTGGGCGGACGCATCGCCATGCGCGAGGCCTTGGCCAATCCTGCGGGAGTCCAAGCACTGATTTTGGAAAGCACACACCCGGGCATCGAGTCCGAGGTCGAGCGCGACGAGCGGCGCCAGCGCGACGCCACCCTCGCCGCATCCATCCGCCAAAACGTCGACAGATTCCTCGCCGCGTGGAACCGCCTCCCGTTGTTCGCATCACCCCCCGATGCCCCCACCGCACCCCGCGACCGTTTCCTGGCCAT
>CAYPOI010000032.1:0-26502 GCA_964412365.1 uncultured Chitinophagales bacterium
CATTCAGCTTCCCCAGCACCTTCATATAATACGCCTCATATTGCGCGATGACTTTTTCCTGTTCGAAGTCTTCGGCGCGGGCGCGGGCGGCTTTGGCCATTTTCGAATGAAGGGCTTTGTCGGTCAACATTTTCACGGCAGCGGCCCCCATCGCATCGGTATCGCCCAATGGACAAACATAGCCAGTCACGCCGTCTCGGTTGAGCTCGGGCAATCCGCCCACATCCGAACTGATCACTGGCACGCTGCAGCTCATGGCTTCGAGCGCGGCGAGGCCAAAGGTTTCCGAGCCAGATGGCATCAAGAACAAATCCGTAACTGACAGAATTTCTTCCACATTGTCTTGCTTGCCAAGAAAACGGGTGTCGGAACAGACGCCCAACTCTCGACATAGGGTTTCGAGCGGAATGCGTTCGGGTCCGTCGCCGAGCATCAATAATTTGGCTTTCACGCCGTAGTTTCTCAAATACGCGAAGGTTTTGACCACATCTTCCACACGTTTCACTTTCCGGAAATTGGACACATGCGTGATGATCATTTCATCATCGTTGCAGATGGCTTTGCGGAAGTGGGTTTTGTCGCTTCGCTTGAACACATCCAGATCCACGAAATTCGGAATGACTTCGATTTCATTATGGATGTCGAACCGCGCATAGGTTTCATCCCGCAAATAATCGGATACCGCCGTAACGCCATCGCTTTGGTTGATGGAGAAATTCACGACAGGCAAATAACTCGGATCGCTGCCTACAATGGTGATGTCGGTTCCATGCAAGGTGGTGATGATCGGAACTCTCTTGGCCCGCTCGCCCATGATCTGCTTGGCCAGGTAGGCGCTGGTCGTGTGCGGAATCGCATAATGCACATGCAAAAGATCCAGCTTTTCGTGCTCGATCAGGTTCACCATGTGGCTGGCCAAGGCCAAATCATAGGGTGGAAATTCGAACAACGGGTAGGCGTTGACGGTGACTTCATGGAACATGATGTTCGTGTTGAAGGCATCAAGCCGTTGCGGTCGCGCATAACTCAGAAAATGGACTTTGTGTCCGCGCGCGGCAAGACCTTTGCTTAATTCGGTTGCGACGACACCACTGCCGCCATAGGTTGGGTAGCCGACGATTCCAATATTCATATGTGTATGGTACGGAGTTTTGACAAGCGGGAGCTTCGTATATTCAAGGTTCGTATGTAAAAGTAAACGAAGAGAACACCGTTCCTATGTCAGGTCATTCCAAATGGGCCACCATCAAGCGGAAAAAAGCATTGGTGGATGCGGCCCGGTCGAAAACGTGGACCAAGATCATTCGTGAAATCACCGTCGCCGCACGCGATGGAGGTGGCGATCCGAGCGGAAATCCGCGGTTGTCGCTGGCCATCGATAATGCGAAAGCCGCGAACATGCCGAAGGATAACATCGACCGAGCCATCAAAAAAGGCTCCGGCGACGGGAAGGATGCGGCCGTGTATCAAGAATTGATTTATGAAGGCTATGGCCCCGGCGGAATCGCCTATCTGATTGAAGCCACCACCGACAACCCAACCCGCACCGTTGGCGACATCCGTCCCCTGTTCAATAAAGTGGGTGGAAACCTCGGGACGAGCGGGTCCGTGGCCTATCTATTCGAACGTAAAGGCATCATCCAAATCGCATCGGATGGGGTGGATGAAGACGCCCTCACACTTGCTGCCATCGATGCCGGCGCCGAAGACATCAAAGCCGAAGACGAAACCTTCGATGTGTACGCCCGCTTCGAAGACTTGTACTCTGTGCGGAAAGGATTGGAGGAGGCGGGATTTCGCATTCAATCCGCAGAAATGCACTACCTTCCCATGACAACCGTTACCGCCGAGGAAGAGCAATTACTCGGGAATTTCAAGCTGATGGAAAAGCTTGAAGAACTCGATGATGTGGCCAATGTGTTTAACAATCTGGAAATGGACGACACCGCCGTTTCCGTAGCCGAATCGATGTAAGTTTTGATGAAATCCGTCGTTTTGATGTTGTTGATTGTGTTATCGTCCGCTACGGATGGTGCCCGGAAGGCGAACGAAGCCTACGACCGGGGTGATTTCGCCACGGCCGAAAAAGGCTATCGAGAGGCATTACTTGTCTCGCCCGACGATGCCCGGTTGTATTTCAACCTCGGAAACGCGCTTACCCGCCAAGGGAAATATGATGAGGCTCGTTCCGCTTTCGAGCAGTTCAAATCGATGTCGACCAACCCAACCGATCGAGCGGCCGCCGATTACAACATCGGCAACATCCATGGCTTGCAAGAAGATTGGGCCAAGGCCGCGCAACGCTACCGCGATGCGCTTCGTGGTGCGCCAGAAGACCCCCAAGCCCAATACAATTACGAGCTGGCGCAGCGCCGGATGACCGAGCCGCCTCAGAATCCCCAATCGCAACAAGGTGACGACGAGCAAAAGGAGCAAGATCAGAACAATCAGAAGGAACAAGATCAGGACGACGAGCAGCAAGGTCAGCAACAGCAAGGAAATGAGAATCAACAGAACGAGAACGAGCAGGGTCAGCCACAGCAAGAAGGCGAGATGAGTCAGAAAGAAGCCGAACAGATTCTCAACGCTCTGGAAAACAAGGAAAAAGAGTTGCTTAAAGAATATCAGAAAAAGCAAATTCCACCACGCACGCGCCATGCGAAAGATTGGTAAGCTGATCGCCCTATGGATGGTGCTGTTGCCCGTAATGGCTTCGGCTCAAGACGATATCACCGTCACGGCATCGACCAACGAACGCTCCGTGAAACGTGGAGACCGCTTCGCGCTGAGCATCGAAATCAAGGGAAGCAATTTTCGGAACGTTACGCGGCCTTCTTTGCCCGGAATTCCTGGTGTGGTGCTTCAAAGCGCGCAACCGTCCACATCCACCAACTACAGTTTCGTCAATGGTGTGGCTAGCCGCAGTTATACCTTCACCTACACGTATCAGGCCGACCGCGTGGGTTCGGTCACCATTCCCACGTTTTCCATCTCCGTGGATGGACGTGATTACCTCACCAATTCCTTTAGTATCACCGTGACCGATCGGGATGCGGCCGATGAGGCGACATCCCCTGAATTGTATGTCAGGATGGAGCTCAGCAAAACGCGTCCGGTTGTGGGAGAACAAATCTTGGCCGAGCTGGTGCTGTATTATAAACCGACAATCGACATCACCCAATTCGTTGTGTCAAACAGCTGGCGTACGGATGGATATTGGAAAGAATCGTTGGGGGACGGGAGTCCGCCTGTAGCCGAGCAAGTCGTTTTACGAGGCGAACGATACCGCAGGGCCGTGTTGGCCAAACATGCCTTGTTTGCAAATCGCAGCGGAGAGTTGACAATTGGCGAACAGCCCGTTACATTGACGGTTCGAACTGCCGGTCGATATCAGGACCCCTTTAATGTTTTTTTCGGCAACCAGCGCACCGTCGATCTCACGACCGACGCGATCCCCCTGCGAATCCGCTCGTTGCCGGAGCCCGAAACCGGAACCTCCATCAACGCCGTTGGTGATTTTCAGATCACCCGCCGCGTATCCAATCCGGTCGTAAGCGTGGGTGAGGCCATTGAGCTCATCACCGAGATTTCCGGAACCGGAAACTTGGCTCTCATCGCCAAACCCGAATTCCAATTGCCGGACGGCTTCGAGACCTATCAGCCGTCCGAAGATCTCAAACTGGCCCCAACGGCCAATGCTCTGACCGGAACGCGCACCTTTCGGGATGTGATCATTGCGCGGCGCGGCGGATCGTACACCTTGCCGGCCGCAGAGATCGCCGTGTTCAACCCGGATCGGAACCGATATCAGTCCACGAATCTCGCATCCATTTCCATCACGGTGAATCGGGATGTGAACACATCGTTGTCCTATTCAAGCGATAATCCGTTCAGCATGGTTCCCATACTGGTGGCCACACCTTGGATGCGGCACAGCGACTTTTCCGCGCTTCGCGCATGGTGGTTCTGGGTGCTGCTCGTTCTTCCATTTGTCGCTGTCGCATTGGCGTATCGCGACAAACAGAACCGCGACAAGCTGACAAATGACTATGGGTTCTTCCGCAAGACCAAGGCCAAAGAACGGGCTGTGGCAAAATTAGCCGGCATCACCAGCGAACAGGATGTGAAAACCACGTACGGAATTCTCTATTCAGCACTTAGTGGGTTTATCTGCGACAAACTCGGACTCCCCGAAGCCGGCTTGAACGACTCCCAACTACTTGAAGCCATGACCAATGCCGGCGTTTCTCCGCAAATCGTGATCGAAACAAAACGCGTGTTCGACACCTGTAGCACGATCCGATTCGCGCCGGTCGCCTCGCGCAAAGACATCGCCAGAGAGCAGCAAGTGGTGAATCATATCATCACCCAATTGTCGGAGGTGCTGAAATGATGATGTTTCTTTTTCTGATGTGGATGCAGCTCAGTCCAGATTCCTTGTTCACGTTGGGATCTCAATACCTTCAAGACAAGGATGCCGTCGGCGCGAGCCGCATCCTGTCCGAACTGGATGAAAGTGGTTTTGAAAACGGTCCGCTGCTGATCAACCTCGGCATCGCGTATACCCAGCTCGACTCGCTCGGACTGGCGAAGTATTATTTCACTCGGGCGGGTCGATATACCGAAGTGAAAACCCAATCCGAAACCGGTCTCACATTTGTGAACCAGCAATTACAGCGTCGGGCATCGGGCTTGCCGATTCTGTCGTTGAACCGCATCCAAAACCGATTCATCGCATCTTATGATGCGTTTTTGGCAATCCTTTTACCCCTGTTATTATTACATGCCGGCGCCGGGATATTGATCTGGCATTTCTATGCCTCGAGGATTTGGAAACAGCATGCGTCGACCGTGCTGTTGTCTTTGTCTCTCCTCACCTTTATCGGCTATGCGGTGGCGGCAAACTACATCAACCGATTTGAATTGGCGGTGATGATCCGCCAAGAAGCGTTATTGCGGGAAGCACCCGCTGAAGACAGCGCCACACTCATCCCCACCTTCGAAGGGTACGATCTTCGGGTGGACCGGAAACGCAGTACCGACGAGTGGGTGTTTGTGGTATTGATCAATGGATCATCCGGATGGCTACCTGCCTCATCCGTCCGAACCTATTAAGCGAATCCGTATCTTGACCGAATGAAGAATCTACAGCACGAGTACATCGACACAAACATCGACCGATTCAAATCCGAGTTATTTGACATCCTCCGGATGCCCAGCGTATCCACCGATTCCCGACACACGCAAGATGTCCGGAACACCGCAACCTACATCTTAGACCAGTTCAAGCGCATCGGTTTGGAGAATGCGGAACTGTTCGAGACGAAAGGTCACCCGATTGTGTATGGCGATTACCTTCATGCCGGCGCGGACAAGCCGACCGTCTTGGTGTATGGTCACTACGATGTGCAGCCTGCCGAGCCTTTGGAATTATGGACCCATCCTGCCTTCGAGCCAACCGTAATTGGAACGGATGTGTATGCCCGCGGTGCGGCGGATGACAAAGGTCAGGCCTACATCCATGTGAAAGCCATCGAAAGTTGGTTGAAGACGGATGGCACCATCCCAGTGAACATCAAGATTATCATCGAAGGGGAAGAAGAGATCGGATCTCCGAACTTGGCTCCGTTCCTTGTTGCGAAGAAAGAGAAACTCGCGTGCGATATGGTTCTGATATCGGACACGTCGATGTTCGACCGCGATGTGCCGTCCATCACCTATGGTTTGCGCGGATTGGCCTATCTGCAAGTGAACGTGACCGGCGCGAACCGCGACTTGCACTCGGGTGTGTATGGTGGAGCCGTGGCGAACCCTATCAACGATCTGGCACGCATCATTTCGAAATTGATCGATGAAGACGGCGTGGTTCAAATTCCGGGATTTTATGATGATGTGGTTCCATTGACCAAATTGGATCGCGAAGCCTACCGAAAACTGCCGTTCAATGAAGCGGCTTATAAGGAAGAACTGGGTATTAAAGAGGTCCGTGGCGAGACGGGCTATTCCACATTGGAGCGGGCATCTGCTCGTCCAACACTCGATTGCAACGGCATCTGGGGCGGATACCAAGGCGAAGGAGCCAAAACCGTATTGCCAGGTAAAGCCTGCGCGAAAATCAGCATGCGCTTGGTGCCAAATCAAGATCCAGACGACATCGCCCGCAAATTCTCCGACTATGTGACGTCGCTCGCACCCGTTGGTGTGACCGTTGACGTGAAAGCGCATCATGGCGGGATGCCAGCTGGAACCGATCTCAACTTTTATGGCTTGAAAGCGGCTGCAAAGGCGTTTCATGAAGTCTATGGCAAAGAACCCTTGTTCACGCGCGAAGGCGGATCGATTCCGATCGTGGCGAAATTCAAAAGCATACTGGATGCCGACAGCATCTTGATGGGATTCGGCTTGAACAGCGATTCCATCCACGCACCGAACGAGAAATTCTCATTGGTTGATTTCCATCGGGGCATCAAAACGTCCGCAAGTTTTTTCAGAATCTTGGGAGGTGCCTGATACCCCGACACGCTACTGCAATCACCAATCGTTTACCATATATGAGACGTTTCCTTCTTCTTGCAGCAGTAGTTGTCATGCCAGGTGCATTGAATGCCCAATTCACGCGAGTGAGTTATGGCAATGATTTTTTGTCCACCGGCGGTGGAGCTCGAGCCTTGGGCATGGGTGGCGCGTTCACCGCATTGGCGGATGATGCCACAGGCGCATTTTGGAACCCGGCCGGACTCACGCAAATCCGCTCGACCGAAGCCGTGTTCATGCACTCCGAGCGGTTCAGCGGTACCGTGAATTATGATTATGCCGTAGTGGCGCATCGTTTGCCGGATTCGGATGCCGTGCTCGGGGTAAGTTTTTTCCGTCAGGGTGTGGATGGAATCAAAAACACATTGAATGCCTGGGATAGAGAGCGCGATCGGCCCGTTGCCAACCCGAACGACAATATCACCGAATTTTCCGCATCGGATATGGCGCTGATGTTGACCTATGCGTCGACTTTGCAAGAGGGATTGTCGTGGGGGACCAATGTGAAATTGGTGTATGGACGTTTGGGTCCGTTTGCGCAGGCCTGGGGGTATTCTTTAGACGCAGGGGTGCTGCTGAGCAAGGGGAATCTTCGCGCCGGGGTGACCATCGTGGACCTTACCACCTTACTGAAATTCTGGAGCGTGAATGAAGAACGTCTCGAACCGCTGCGCGACTACTTTTCGGATGCGGAATTGAACGAGGCCTTTCCCAAAGGCCGCTCGGAAGTGTCGTTACCTTATGTGCGTTCCGGCGCGGCGTACGTTGTGACGCTTGGTGACATTGATCTTGCTGGAAGCGTGGATCTGGATGTGATGGCGGAAGGACGCCAGGCATTCGTCTTGAACGCAGGACCTGTGAGTTTCCATCCGCGGCTTGGCCTGGAGGCTGGTTACTTGAACACCTTGTTTTTTCGGGTGGGGTTGGCTGAAGTGGCCACCACCTTCGACGATCGCGTCACCATTTCTCCCACTCTGGGAACAGGTTTCCGAATCGGACGCGCCACCCTCGATTACGGCTTCGGCAGTTTCGCGGGCAACAGCTCCATTTTGGGGAACACCCATCGTATTTCCGCATCCATCACCTTATAGTATCTAGATTTCTTATGAGCGACTTCGCTGGCAAAACGTTAGACGTCATCATTATCGGTAGTGGCCCAGCCGGCCTCACCGCAGCCTTGTACACCGCCCGTGCCAATATGGCTCCATTGGTATTTGAAGGTCCGGAACCAGGCGGGCAACTCACCACGACCACCGAAGTGGAAAATTATCCGGGATATCCGGAAGGCGTGACCGGCCCGGAAATGATGGATCAATTCCGCAAACAAGCGTCGCGCTTTGGTGCGGATTGCCGTTGGGGGATGGTGACCGAAGCCGATCTCACATCCCGCCCATTCCGTCTTGTGGTGGATGAAGAACACACGGTCTATTCCAAATCCGTGATCATTGCGACGGGTGCATCCGCCAAATGGATGGGACTTCCGAACGAACAACGGCTTCGCGGCAAAGGTGTGACCGCGTGTGCCACGTGCGACGGTGCGTTTTTCCGCAACCAGCATGTGATTGTGATCGGAGGCGGTGATACGGCGATGGAAGAAGCTACCTATTTGACCCGCTTCGCGTCGAAAGTGACCATCGTGCATCGTCGTGATGAATTCCGTGCCTCGAAAGTGATGCAGCAGCGCGTATTCAATCATCAAAAAATCGAGATCGCTTGGAATTCGGAGGTGGATGATGTGTTAGGGAAGGATGTCGTGGAAGGTGTCCGCCTCAAAGACACGGTGACCGGTGCAACCCGTGATCTGACCGATGTGACCGGCGTGTTCTTGGCCATCGGTCACAAACCCAATACCGATCTGTTCAAAGGCGTGCTGGATATGGATGAGAACGGCTACCTCATCACCCATGGAAAGTCGACGTATACCAACATCGAAGGCGTGTTCGCTTGCGGGGATGTGCAAGACCATGTGTACCGTCAGGCAGTAACGGCCGCAGGATCGGGTTGCGCCGCAGCGATCGATACCGAGCGCTGGTTGGAATCGCAGCACTGACATGCTGGCGCGGATTGTCCTCTACCTGCTCATACTTATTCTCATCATCATTCCGGTGGTTAGTCATCTTGTATGGCGGTTTTCGGACGAAACCGTGATCAAAACTCTGATTGTGGATAAGACCGTGCTCGATAACCGAATGGACGAGCACGTGAGCTTCAACTGGGTGATGCGCCATAACCGGGTGACAATGTCTGCGCGAGACGAACATCGTCCTGGCGCCGATTATTACGGATTCTTTCCCTTGGGCGAAGGCAAATTCGGCATCCGCGACTTCAATTCGTTTACCTCGACCCAGCTCGATTCGTTGTCGGATGATTATGACATGATGTACGTAACCGACACGTACGGTGTGTATCGCGAAGAATGGGATGCGATGTATGTCAAGCCGGATCCATCCAAACGGTTGTGGAATCCCATGAATCAAACCGACATGATGTATGGTGGAACCGACCATCGTGATGTGGACATGATGCTTCGTTTTAAGGAACGCGGCAAGCCGGTGATCGCCGAATTCAACATGATGGCAGCTCCAACCAGCGAGGATGTGCGTCGACGGTTTGAACAGGAATTTGATGTTCGGTGGTCGAATTGGACCGGTCGTTATTTCGAATCATTAAGCATCGGTCAAGACGTTGAATTGCCTCAATGGCTAATCGATACCTACAAAGCCCAGAGTGGTCGCGATTGGCCCTTCACCAAGTCCGGACTCGTGTTTGTCAATAACGATGGTCGCATTGTAATCCTGGAGCGCGACACCCATATGATTACCGTGGCACCCTACATCCATACTCCGATCGATGATCAAAAGCGGTTCGGGATGGATGCGAAGGTCCGTTATCCATTCTGGTTCGACATTGTGTCGCATGGAGATTCGAGCCGCACGGTGTCTACCTATCGACTGAATCCGAATGAGGCCGGACGTCAATTGTTAGAGCAATTCGGTATTCCGGAAGAATTTCCGGCTGTGATCGGGGGCTTGTCCGACCAACATACTTTCTATTATTTCGCGGGTGATTTCGCAGACAATCCGATCAGCATGCGGATGTCCCCTTTCTGGAAGGTCGAGTGGATCAGCCGATTATTCTACACAAAGAAGTTGGACGACCGACGCGGATTCTTCTGGACCTACTATCGTCCGATGGTCACCACCATTCTCGAAGAAAACCCTTAACGCACCGAATAATCGCCGGTCACGATCCATTTTGTGGATGTGAGAGCGGCGAGGCCCATGGGTCCGCGGGCATGCAGTTTCTGGGTGGATATGCCGATCTCCGCACCCAACCCGAACTCGCCTCCATCCGTGAAAGCCGTTGAGGCGTTCACATACACCGCGGCCGCATCCACTTCATGGAGAAACCGCTGGGCATTGTCGACATCCTCGGTTAGAATCGCTTCCGAATGACCCGAG
Source organism: uncultured Chitinophagales bacterium (assembly GCA_964412365.1). Classification (GTDB taxonomy): domain Bacteria; phylum Bacteroidota; class Rhodothermia; order Balneolales; family HLUCCA01; genus CAMTWZ01. The sequence goes on from CAYPOI010000032.1 coordinate 9,996, forward strand.
CTGTGCGTGCGGATGTGATCAAGCGCCTCATCCAGCCCCGACACGATTTTCACAGCCAGCTTGTAATCCAAGAACTCCGTTCCGAAATGGTCCGGCTCGGCAGGATGCAACAAATGATTGGGATAGGTGCTTCGCAGAATGCCATAGGATTCCGCATCCGCATAGAGGATGACATTGGACGATGTGAGTGGCGCAAGCAAGTCTGGTAGCGAAGTACTAATACTTGTATGCACAAGCAAGCAGTCTAGAGCATTGCAAACGCTCACGCGTCGGGTCTTCGCATTGGCGATGACGGCGGACGATTTTTCGATATCCGCGCTTGAATCCACATAGGTGTGTACGATGCCGGCGCCGGTCTCGATGACCGGTACGCGGGACTCGCGTCGCACAGCATCGATCAATGCTTGGCTTCCGCGGGGGATGACGACATCCACATAACCGACGGCTTGGAACAGGGCTTGGGTGGCTTCGCGAGTGGGAGGAAGCCGTGTGATCACGGATGGGTCGAGCCCATGCGTCGCCAATACCTGATGCACAGAATTCACAAGCGCGGCGTTGGAATACGAGGCCTCACTTCCGCCTTTGAGCACGGCCACATTTCCTGATTTCAGACAAAGTGCGGCCACATCGATCGTCACATTGGGGCGTGATTCATACACCATCCCGACAACGCCCAATGGCACGGATTTCCGAACCAGATGGAGTCCGCTTGGCACGGATTTCTCTTCTAATGTGATATTCAATGGGGATGGAAGCTCCGCCACACGACGCACGTCACCCGCGATAGCCTTCAAGCGATCCGAAGTGAGGCGAAGGCGGTCTAGTTTGGGGTCGGATGAATCCATGCGGTCCACATCCTTACGATTTTCGGCAAGGATGGTCTCAGAGTCCGTAAGAATCGCATCGGCGATGTCATTCAGGATGATGCGGATGATATCATCACTCAGTGCGGCGATGGAACGGGTCGCAGATTTCGCTCGAGCAAAGATCTCAGAAAAGGAAGAGGTAGTCATAGTGCACCAATGGTTTCTGATTCTTTTGTCCTTTGAGTTCGTCCGCTTTTTCGGAATGATATTGGGCTTTCCCCAGGCCGATGGCTTTCCCATTGGAGTCCAAAATCCGGATCACCTCCCCCGCGCGAAACACACCCCCCACATGAGTGACTCCCACCGGCAGCAGACTGACGGGCATATCCCCTGCCAACGCGATTCGGGCTCCCTCGTCAATCCGGATCTCTCCTTTCACGGCTCCATCCGCGTGTGCGATCCACTTCTTTTGACGCGACGCGACGCGATTGGGCACGAACCGCGTTCCTACGTCCGCCCCGTTCAGGACGTCCATCACAATGCCGTCTTTGGTCCCATTTGCGATATGCACGGGTATGCCCAGCGAGGCCAACTTCCGGGCGATATGACTTTTCGTGAGCATCCCGCCCCGACCAAAACTGGATTTCGTGGCCGTGATCCCTTTCAGGACTTGAGTATCGTTCACCGATATATCGGTGATTCGTTTACTAGCGGGATCATCCGGATGTCCGTCAAACAATCCATCCACATTGGTCAATAACATCACCAATTGGGCGTTCAGCATGGCAGCGACGAGTCCGGCGAGCTCATCATTATCCGTGAACATCAGTTCTGTCACCGAAATAACGTCGTTTTCATTGATGATAGGTACGATGCCATTGTTCAGCAATGTGTGCAGACAGTTCTCCATGTTCAGGTAATGCTGACGGTCGCGGAAATCTTCTTTCGTGACGAGAACCTGGGCGCAGGTGAGTCCCGATTCGTTGAAGAGTCGGGCGTAGGTTCCGATCAGTTTGGGCTGTCCGACCGAAGCGAGAACTTGGCGTCGAGAGACGATATCGGTTTTATCGCTGAGAGAAACGAGGGAACGACCTGAAGCCACCGCGCCGGATGAGATCAGCACAAGGGCATGACCTTTCTCACGCAAGGTTGCGAATTGTGAGACTAACGACGCGATGCGTGTTTCGTCGAGGAACGTGTCTGAGCCGGTCAGCACGTTCGAACCGATTTTGATCACCACTAACATGTTGGGATCAAGATACCATCATTCGGAATCGATCCCTGCTGAGCGTGAGAAATTCGCCCATGCAATCGGCGGTCAAGCAAGAGTGAATGGGAAGAACTCCGACCAAGTCGCCGATTTTCAGTGAGTGGATGTACTCTGACGGACCCGTGACGAACCCATGTTCTTGACAAAGACTTCGGACATAGGCGCCATCGATCACATCCCCCCATCCGGAGTCGGTCAGCTTCACCACTTGGCCGAAGCGTTGCTGTCCGGCATCATCCACGAATGAATCTTTCGAGAAATGAACAGACCCGGCGTTGATGATCACTTCGTTTCGGTCGGGATGGGTGCTGATGACAGGCGCCACCATGCATACCGCGATTTGTTCCGGAGTGCATGCGGAAATCTGCACCATTTTCATGTCGTAGAAGATGAAATTTCCAGGGCGGATTTCATCAATACCCGTGAAATGTTCGGAAACGGTGAGAGTGGGTGTGTCGCCGATGGAAAGAATGCCGCCGAAGCGCTTAAGAGGTATCAGTTGTCGCAATTGGGCCTCATGCAAGGCACGGATTTCGGAATGGGATCGGCAGGAATAACTGTGTCCGGCGTGAGTGATGAATCCGGCGAACTCGAAACCAGAAGAACGAATTTTATGAACGAGAATTTCGATGCGAGTGAGATCGTCGGCTGGGATGCCGGTGCGATGGTAGCCGGCATCGATTTTGATGAAGATGGACATCGGGAATCGGGAATCGGGAATCAGGTCCAACACAGCCTCAGAATCGATCACAAGATTTAGCTGGATACGCGAGGCCAGGGCTAGGATCCGTGGCCATTCGCGGATATTCAACGGGATGGCGAGGGTGATGTCGGTCCAGCCATCAGAGGCGAAGTACTCGGCCATATCGATCGAAGACACCGTGACACGTGTAACGCCCACATCCCGATACCATCGGGCCACATCAATCGATTGCGGGGTTTTTAGATGTGGACGAAAGATGAGCTTCTGCGCCGCGGCCTTATCGGCCATGAAGCGGATATTGGCACGGGCGCGGGCCTCGTCGAGAACCAGAGTAGGGGATAAGATGTCGGAGATCATAAGATGGGAAAAGTAAGGAGAAAGGGGGACTAGAAGGGGTACTTGCGGACACTCATACTTATTGCCCTGTCAAATACGCACAATTCATACAATATCAAGAGTTTAAGAGATGAAATCATTCCGTAAAATAACTGTGAAATCTGTGCAGAATGGGTCGGTATATTGATTGTATGACATCCAGACTACTCTTTCTTCTCTTTCTGATTTCCATTTCGAATCCGCTCTCCGCACAACTTCGATACGATCTTGATACGGCGTACCGACTGATCGAACAGGGCGACACATCCGCCACCCAATCGTACTTGAATCGATGGAAAGCATTCGCGCCGAACGACATCGACATGCATGTCGCTTCATTCAATTTTCATTACGAGCGATCGACCATAGATGGGTCTGATTCCCTCTTCACATTGGCCCTTCAGCATTTGAACTCGGCTGTCGGCATCGAGCCGCGTCGATTGGATGTGTGGCTGAAAACCATTTTCGCGATGAATCAGCGTGGGTATTATGACGATCAGGCCGATCTCATGATGAATTTGCTCGATGCCAGCGATCGTTACCAGCATCAGTGGCTATGGGAAGGAAATCAGCCTCTGGAGGAAGGACGGGATGTGTTTTTGATGACCATGCACGACCACCTTCAGCAATGGATCGCCTTGGAGCGTCCGCCTACGCGGAATATCCGCAGCGTGGCCACTCGTTTGAGTGAATCATTCCCACAGGATGCGAACACGAAAGCGGTGATCGGGTTGAGTCATATCCAGGATCGGGATTACTCACGCGGCATCCCATTTTTATTGGATGCTGTTCGATTGGATCCGGAAAACGGTTCCGTGTATTACATGCTCGGAATGTCGCATGAAGAATTGGGAAATGTAGCTGAAGCCATTTCCGCTTATGAGCGGATGATGGAGGTCGGAAATGAGGAAATGAAGGCGTTCGCGGCGAGGAAGTTGGACGAGTTGAGGAGGTAGCCTGTGATGAAGGAATCCCGATTATTATCCATCCTCACGGTACTCATACTCCTATCGGGCTGCAAGAGTCAGGAAACCCATCAGTCGATAGAGTCGGATGTACTGGTAAAAGCCTGGGTTGAAGACGATCAATTTTTCATCTTGGCAAGTACGGCGACAGAATTGCCATGCTTTAATTACGAGATGGCGTACTCATCCGAAATTAAGGGCACCTCGATCCAAATCCGCTTCAAGCACATAAATGACATCGAGGTTTGTTTAAGGGCGCTTGGACCCGCCACGGCCCGTATTCCACTGACTGTGCTTCCTAATCGGACCTATGACGTGACATTCATCCTGAATGGAGAAACCACTAGGGGCACATTGACGACGAATCCGCTACTTCTGGAACTCGAGCCTGACAGCAATGTGAGGACAAAGGAGGAATAGGGAAGTCGGATAAGGGATTGGTGAGGTGTTTAGAGTGGCTTGCGGACAGCGTTACTTATAGCCCTATCTAATCGATGCAAGTAATTGAATTATTTGAGTTTATGTTCTGAAATCGTTACGTAGTTTCTCTGTGGAATCTGTGCATTTTCTGACCAGCGGCACAGATTTCACAGTCATTAGCAAGCAATCAACTTCAAAATCGAGGCCTACTTTACAGAATCGACAAGTTGACCACTTGCGGACACTCTACATACACTTATAACGATCATCCAACCACAATTAACACCGCGGCTATCACAAACAAAATGCCGATCAGCGGCATGATGAATCTCAGCCAGGTGGACAGCTTCACGTTCACCATCGCCAGACTAGGCAACACCAAGCCGGTGGGAGCGATCATCAGCATCATTCCGACGCCGAAGGAGTAGGCCGTCACGATCGAATCCGCCGCTATCCCGTTGCTGATAGCCAAGGCCCCGAATATCGGCATGGTGATCAAGGCCAAACCGGACGTGCTTGTGATGAAAAAGCAGAGCACAAAAAACACGAGGATCAATCCGACCAGAAACACGGACTGAGGCGTTCCGGCCATCATTCCGGTAGCGCTGTGAAGAACCGTATCGATAATCAAGCCATCGTTCATCAGCACGGTCACACCCCGAGCCAACCCGATGATGAGCGACACGCCTACCATCTCGCCTGCTCCTTGAATGAATTCATGGACAAGAGTTTTTTCATTCAGTCCGAGCAGAATTCCCGACAACACGGCCGAACCCAGAAACAGCGCCGTCATTTCAAGCATCCACCAATGAAATGTGGTGATTCCGACAATCATGATCACAAATGTCAACCCGAATACCGAGAGCATCGCCTTGTGCCGCCATGTCATCGTCACAATCTCACTCGGGATGTCGGTTGAATAGGGAAGCGCATCGGCACGTTCTTCCATCGTCAAAAAGCTTGCATCCGGGTTTTTTCGCACATTTTCGGCATAACGGATGGTGTACCACAGCAGGGCGATGAGTCCGAGCACGAGCATGACGATCCGAATGGCGATTCCGGTGTCCCATGCCACTCCTGCTGCGTCGGATGCGATGATGACACTGAAGGGATTCACCGTCGATGCCATGATTCCGAATTGGGATCCGGCGAACACCACAGCCACGGGCACAAGTCGATCATATCCCGCCGCTAGTAAAATCGGAACCAGGATCGGATAGAATGCGATGGTCTCTTCACCGAGTCCGAATGTGGTTCCTCCAGCCGCCATAAGAGTGCCGATGAGGATGATGAGCCATCGTTCGTGTCCGCGAAAGCGCATCGCAAGATGCTGGATGCCGATTTGCAACACGCCGGATGTGTTATAGATGCGGATGAAGCCCCCGATCATCATGACGAGCAGGATGATGTCGATGGCATCATAGGTTCCCTTAAGCGCGGCGTAAAGAATCGAAATGGGGCCTTGGCCGGAGGATTCGAGGCTGCGATACGAATTGGGCACTTTCACCGGACGCGTGAGTTGTCCGTCGGTGAACTGAGCGATGCGGGTGGGTAGGCCAAGGCTATCGAGCGTGGCTTGGGTAGGAGCGAGCTGGCGCTCGGTGTCGAGAGAGCTCAGAATGAGGGCGGACTCTTCGGCGGAGTAACGCAGGGTATCGTACTGTCCGGCGGGGAGGATCCATGTGGCCCCCGCCGCGAGGATGAGGATGACGAATAGGGTGGTGTGTGGCGTCGGGAAGTTCATGAACAAGACGATTTGATAGATTGTTATGTAGACTTGCGGACAGCATTACTTACTCAACTGTCAAATACTCGTAAAACTCTATTTTCATTACAATTACATCACAATTTCACTACGTAATTTATCTGTGGAATCTGTGCATGTTGCGTTATCGCGGGCAGCTCATGCTTTCCCATTAATTGTGAATATACTGCCACTTCACAAAAATGATTTTGCGTTTTTTAGCAACCACTCTCACACTCGTTATCGCGCTTACATCCTTTCTCGCGACACCTCTTTTCGCACAACATAATGGATGGAGGTTGATAAGTTCGGATGCAGTCCTATCTGTCTTTGAGGGCGATCTGCGGGGTCCTACATACTCCAATTTCGTATCGAATTCCCGAAACCCCATTCTGTTCCATCCCGCAGACAACTCGGCTTTCTTCAAACACACTCCCCGCCACTTCACAGGTGGAATTCAATTCCGATTCCGTTTCCAGCATTCAGCTCATCCGAATGTGGAAGCCTGGGCTGGTTTCGGGCGTTCCGAATCCATGACGTCGCTTTATTTGTTGAATCTGAACACAGATACGCTGCGAATCCGATCCCAAAGCCAATTTTTCAATGTCTCTGGAGGGTACAATCGACTATATCGATCTGATAAACGCTTTTCATTCCGACTAGGTGGACATATGCTTCTCGGATTTCCAACCGGAAGCCGGATTCGTCATGGTTCTAACCGCTTTTTTGCGACGAACGGAACTCAATTCGGACTAGGAGCCGTGCTCGGAATGCGCTCTCGGATCACTCGAAACACGTTTCTCATCCTCGAACAGCAACCGACACTTTGGCGCATGAATATTGATGGATCCACATTCCGAGGAACATCACGAGGCACACAACTCGGAATCGAATGGCGCTTATGAACCGATTCCTCTCATTCCTGATTCTGTTCACCATTGTGATGACGCATGGGACCTTGGCACAAGTCACCGTCAGTGGCTATGTCCTTGATTCCATTGATAAAGAAGCTCTATTAGGAGCTACGGTGTTGGATGAAGGAAGTGGTCTAGGTACGGTGACAAACAACTACGGATTTTTCTCATTGACAATTCCTCGCATTCCCGCGGATGTTCGGATCTCGTATATCGGATTTGAAACGAAACGCATCCGAATCCTGTCCGATTCCTCATCCATCATGGAAATTCTATTGGTCGAACAATCGACACAATTGGGGGATGTGACCGTCACCGATGATCGGATTCATCAAGAAGCGATTCAATCGGTACGAATGGGTTCCATTTCCATCAAACCCGCGGATGTGAATCGGATTCCTTCGTTCGCCGGCGAAGCGGATCTGCTTAAAGTGATGCAGCTCATGCCGGGTGTGACCCAGGGAAATGAGGCGACCGGCGGCATGTTCGTCCGTGGGGGAACCGACGATCAAAATCTGGTTCTGCTGGATGATGCGGTCATATACAATGTCGGTCATCTGTTCGGCTTCTTCTCCGTTTTCAATACCGACGCCATCAACGATATCCAACTCGTGAAAGGTGCGTTTCCTGCACGTTATGGAGGACGCTTGTCGTCCGTTATGGACATCCGAATGAACGAGGGAAGTCTTGAGCGATGGAATGTTCGCGGAGGTGTGGGTTTGCTCACATCCCGCATCATGATTGACGGACCATTGATCAAAGATCGGATGAGTTTCATGGTCGCAGGTCGACGAACCTACATCGATCAAGTGTTGAAATCGGTGAAAGTGGATCTTCCCTACTATTTCTATGATGTCAATGCGAAGTTGAATTATCGGATTTCGGAATCGGATCGCGTCTACCTTTCATCGTATTTCGGAGACGACATCCTCGATTTTCAAGACCGAAGCGAAGATGCGGAAGACCTCGGTTTCGGGTTCACACTCGGGAATTGGATCACGACGGCTCGATGGAACCATGTGTATGAGAGTGGCAAGACGTTTTCGAATGTGACCTTGCATCAAACCCGATTCAATTATGACATACGGGGTGATTTTGTGGATAATTCGATTTTGATCACCTCGAAAATCCAGGACGTCGGAATCAAGCTGGATTGGGAAACATTCCCAAGGCACGGACTTCGATATCAGTATGGCGGAAGTGTGGTGACGCATGGGTTTCGTCCGAATGTCGTGAACACATCTGGAAATATTTCGGAATTGGTCGGAACGTCATCTAGTCCCGAAATTCGTAGTACGGAAGCGGAAATTCATGGATCTATCGATTGGGATGTGAATGATCGCTGGAGGATGGAGAATGGAATTCGGTATTCCATGGCATGGTCGGGACGCTATTATGGAGGAATCGAACCGAGATCATCTATCCGATACTTGATCAACGAAGAACATTCCATCAAATTCGGATATAGTCGGATGAGGCAATACATGCATCGCGTATCCTCATCGGCAATTGCCCTCCCGACAGACCTATGGTATCCTGTCACGCAGAACGTGAAGCCCCAATCCGTCCACCAAGTCACAATAGGATACTTCGGTTCCGACATGCAAACGGACATCACCTATTCGGTCGAATTTTTTTCGAAACAGATGGAAAACCTGATTGAATACAAAGAAGGCGCTCGACTCATCTTGAATGATCGGTTTGAGTCGGAATTGTTGAGAGGAAACGGACTTTCACGCGGATTTGAGCTGTTTATCCGAAAACACAGCGGTTGGGCGAACGGATGGATCGGGTACACATTGTCCAAAACCGATCGTCATTTCGCCGGTTTGAACGGTGGCGAATCCTACCCGGATCGATTTGATCGTAGACACAATGTATCCGCTGTAGCGATGGTCGACATCTCCAAAAACATGCTTTGGTCGGTGAGTTGGGTTTACATGTCGGGTGCACGTATGACTGTACAGACGGGACAATACCTAATGCCGAACGCATCGCTCACTGGTGTCGAGTTGGTACCAATTTACAGCAAACGAAATGAGATTGAATTGGCCTCATCCCACAGATTGGACATCAATCTGATCATCAAAGGACGCCTTCGCGAATATGGACAAGGCGAATGGCATCTGAGCGCATACAATTTCTATAACCGCGCGGCGCCATATCGAGTCGGCTTCAGGCATAACGGAAGCAGTCTCGAATACGTGCAACAAGGATTGTTCGGAGTGTTTCCATCCATCGCCTATAATTTCCGATTCCACAGCAAATGATGAGATTCTTCCCCTTACTGTGTGTGTTCGCACTTGTGTCATGTGAGCTATTCGAATTACCGATTAAGGTAGATCCGGCTGACGAAGCCTTGGTCATTTCGAGCGTGATGATAAACGATGAAACCATGATTGTGACCGTCACGCGCAGTTTTTCGCCACTATCGGGCCGATCCGTCAATTCGTTGGAAGAGGATCTAATCGCATCGTTGTTTGTGTTGGATGGTAGAGTCCTCGTCTCGAATTCACTTACATCAGATACACTACCAGCGCTAGGAATACCAGGATTCTATGGTGGAGAATCACCAGAAAGTGCGGCAGAATCTCTCATTCATCTGTCGGTTTACGATTCCACTACCGGGCTGTCAGTACAAGCGACAGCAAAGAGAATGGAACCGATAACCATCGACACAGCAACGTATGATCGGGTTCACCGCCTCCACGTTTGGATTGATGATCCGGTTGGACCGAATTATTATGCCCTCCATGTGTACAATGTGCCAGTTGGGGGAGACGAATTGGATTCCCTTTTTTTCCGAGACTCGGATCTATTGCTTCACAGCGCTGTCTTCACAGATCGTGTAGCCCAAAATGGTCAACTCTCACGGCAGATTGCCTTAGATCCAGGCATCGCGGGAGATTCCGTGATTGTGGTCTTGTCGAATATCGAAGAGGGATATTATCGGTTTCTGGATGCGCGTCGCCGAACGGGGGGATTGATCGCATCGCTAGCGAATGAACCCATCAATGCCCCAACGAACATCACTGGTGGGTATGGGTACTTTTCCGCGCATCAACTGCGTGCCACACTCGTCATACAAAAAGACTGATTGCGTGGTATATATGTTGACTTGCGGACAGCGTTACTTATTGCCCTGTCAAATCAACATATCTCAAATATTATCATAACCATACATCAAGTATTCATTCCTAAATTTATCTGTGGAATCTGTGCAAGACCTAATCCAATCGCACAACTTTCACAGCAAGTCTAGAAATTATCCTCAAAAATCGGCCTTAAAGCATTGGAATCGACACATCGTGGACTTGCGGACACTAAAACTCTATGAATAACACACTACTCCTTCGCGCCACATCCTTCAAGGGCTCCTTCTCCGTCCTGACAAATCAAGACACGGTCCTTGCTCGAGTCAAATCACATAGTTGGTTCGGTACTCATGGCGAAGCGACGTTCGCGGATTCCAAGATCCAGTTCGTCCCTACATCGATTTTCTCGTTCCGCGCGTCGATTGTGATGAACCAAAAGGAGATTGGCAGCATCCATCCCAAATGGAATTCTTCTGTTCGAATCCGATTGAATGACCAAGATTATCTCATGAAATCGCGTGGCATCCTTTCCCGTCGGTTCGAGATCTCGGATTCCGCGAAACGAATTGTCCTGACTCTGCGCTCATCGCTCACATTGCGATACTTGAGCTACAATTATGAAGCATTGGTTAGCGACCCGCATCCATCTCCATCCGACCTTCTTTTGCTTTTGATCATCGGTGGATTCACTGCAAATATCGTTCATCGCACCACACCATCCTGATGAATCCGCACCGTTTCGATATATTGCTTACCAACCGAACCCCTGCGACATAGCCTCAACTTTTGTGGGCATCGACGACGCCATCGACCTCGACCATTTTTTCGAACTCACCCACGATCTATTGATCGTAGCCGGCAACGATGGATACTTCCGCAAGGTGAATCCGGCTGTCTGCCAATTGTTGGGATATTCGGTTGATGAGCTTCGATCTCGACCTATTTCCGAATTCATCCATCCCGACGATCGCGAGCTCACGGCCAAACACCGCGAGCACCTGATCCAAGGCACACCTTTGCTGAACTTTGAAAATCGCTACATCACGAAAAGCGGGGATGTGGTCTGGTTGGCCTGGACATCCATCCCTGTCGGTGATGCCGGTCTTATCTATGCCATCGCCAAGAACATCACGCATAAGAAGAAGCTCGAGCACACCCGGAACGAACTGCTCACCTCCTTCACTCGGATCAACAGCGACCTCAAGCAGCTCACCTACACCACTGCGCATGATTTGCGCTCACCTGTGGCCAATCTGCTTGCGGTGTTTCAGCTAATCGACATGTCGAAAATCCATGATCCCGAGACCATCGGGTTCATCCAAATTCTGAAAACCGCTACGGACAGCCTCAAAAAAACACTGGATGCGTATGTGGATGTGCTTAGCACAAAAGACAGCCTCCATGTGACCGTAGAAGAGTGTGATTTGGAAGCATGTCTCATTAAAGTCCTTGAATCGCTCGGCACCCTCACGCAAAGCGCCAATCTGGATATCCAATACGATTTCGCAGCAGCACCCACTATCCGATTCAACACCAGCTATCTCGAAAGCGTGTTCCTGAATCTCACGACGAATTCCATCAAATACAAGAAACCGGGGATGCGGCCTTCGGTGCGTGTCACTTCCCGATCCGACAATGGATACATTAACGTGATGTTCTCGGACAACGGACTCGGATTCGATCTCGACGGCATGCGAGACAAACTCTTCGGATTCCGCGAAACCTTCCACGGTCACGAAGACAGCAAAGGCATCGGCCTGTACCTCATCCACAGTCACATCACCAGTTTGGGTGGACGCATCGATATCGACAGCAATCCCAACGAAGGCGCCACCTTCATCCTCACCTTTAAAAAGTGAGAATTCTCATTTAGCGTCGCACAGATGCGTACTTTCGAGTATGGATACTTTTAGCAATCAGGTCCGATGGGGCGTTCTCAGCACGGCCAATATCGGGATGAGTCGGGTGATTCCATCCATGCAAACCATGAAGAACGGGGACGTGGTGGCGATTTCGTCACGGTCCGAACCATCAGCGAAGGATGCGGCCGCGAAGCTCGGGATTCCCAAATCGTATGGTTCTTATGAGGCCTTGTTGGCCGATCCCGACATCGATGCCGTGTACAATCCGCTTCCGAACCATTTGCATGTGCCCTATACCCTCTTGGCGATGGAAGCCGGGAAGCATGTGCTGTGCGAGAAGCCCATTGCCATCACGGCGGCGGAAGCGGAGCAATTGCTGGATGCGCAGCGTCGTTTCCCGAAGGTGAAGGTGATGGAGGCGTTCATGTATCGGTTTCATCCCCAATGGGCCGCTGTGTTCGATATCATCCGGTCCGGTGCGATCGGTGATGTGCGTCATCTGAACACCGATTTCACCTACTACAATGTGGATCCGGCGAATGTGCGGAACCAAGCCGACATCGGCGGCGGCGCCTTGCTCGATATCGGCTGTTATGGGGTGAACCTGGCGCGTTGGATTTTCGGCGGCGAGCCGATCGACGTAAGGTCCGTTGTGAAACGCGATCACGTATTCAAGACCGACATCTGGACGAGCGCCATCCTTGAATTTGAGCATGGTGCAGCCAGCATCCTTTGCTCCACACAGCTCGAGCATCGCCAATCGGCTGTGATTTATGGCACGAAAGGAAGCCTTGAATTGAATGTGCCCTATAATGCCGGGGATGATGTTGTTCGAACGGTTACCGTCCGGATCGGCGGAATGAGTGATGTCCTTCGTTTTGGACATTCCGACATGTACACGTTGCAGGGTGAAGGGTTTTCGCAAGCGATTATCGATGATGAGCCAGTCCCCATCCCCATCACCGATTCCATCGCGAATATGAAGGTATTGGATAGGATTTTAGATTGACTTGCGGACACTCATACTTATTGCCCTATCAAATAGCCATATCATATTGAATTCAATGTACATACGGTCCGATTCTATTACGTAATTTCTTTCCGTAATCTGTGCACTTATTTGATATTATATAAGATAAAGAGCGACTATCAGGCTGATCGACTTTCCTCGACCTTTGATTATCGACATTTTTGCGTTTGAATGCGCGTTTTTTAAGCAGTATTAGGGGTGGCAACTACTTGCGGACACTAACTATATATAAATATCAAATCTCATGACTTTCTTAAACTCATGTTTATCAACACTATAATTAGGCAAGGCCTATATGATTAATCGTCGATTTTGAGATTAGTTAAGATTAACTTGCGGACAGCATCACCCCCATCCCGTATCTTACCTCATGACCCGCATCAACAAATTTCTTTCCGAATCCGGGTATTGCTCCCGACGCGAAGCCGACAAATTGATCGAACAAGGACGGGTCACGATCAATGGGAAGGTCCCGGAAATGGGAACGAAGATATCAGAGGGCGATGTGGTGAAGGTAGAAGGTCGCTTGGTATCGGCCCCCAAGGAAAAACCGGTCTACATCCTGCTGAACAAACCCGTCGGCATCGTCTGCACCACCGATCAGAAGCGGGAAAAAAATAATATCATTGATTTTGTGAAGCACCCGAAGCGCATTTTCCCGGTCGGGCGCTTGGATAAGGAAAGCGAAGGGCTCATCATCCTCACCAACGACGGCGACATCGTGAACAAGATTCTTCGCGCGCGCAATCATCACGAAAAAGAATATGTGGTGATGGTGGACAAACCCATCACGCCCGAATTCTTGAATAAAATGCGAAGCGGCGTCCCGATTCTGGATACCATCACAAGGCCCTGCGACGTGAAGCAAATCGGTCCGAAGCGCATCAACATCATCCTCACACAAGGCTTGAACCGCCAAATCCGCCGCATGTGCGAGTACCTTGGTTACGAGGTTGTCAAGCTCAAGCGCGTCCGTATCATGAATCTGGTGTTGGATGTTCCTATTGGCCAGTGGCGCGACATGACTGAGAAAGAACTGACCGAACTGAACCGCATCACAGCCGAATCAAGCAAAACGCATGATCCCCCATGAAAGTCATCCCCCTGCTTTTCATCATCCTTGTTTCGTGCAAATCCACTCTCGTTCCTACGGCGCCTGAGGCACACACGGAATGGTATACCCTCGAGGTTCCGGTTATCGTCACCATCGATACCCTGGCATCCGACCCACTCCTCGACCGATTCATCCACTCGATGGGAACCATCGGAAACACTCTCGTGATGGTTGAGAATCGTGCGGTATGGGTGAAGAAATACGATCAACCTCCTGCTCCTTTGACTATGGATTGGGCGGGTGCGGATTGGTTTGGACAAATTTGCGACCTCGAAAACGGCCTGGTGGTGTCAGTCGGTTCTTATCCCGAAGACCGCCGATTGAAGGAAGCACAAGCTCCACGTGGATCGTTTGTGGCTGGTCCCGTCCCGCTTGGCTGGCTTCATATCAGAGGAACGGATGCGGCGGTTCGTTCAATCGATTCGTTGCAATTTCTGCACGGGAAGCAGGTGCCACCGGTCATCCAATCTTGTCAGTCCACCAATTCGGGGATGTACGTCGGATTCAATGGGGGATTGGCACATGTGGATCTGCAACGACTCGACGCCGTGATGATCGACCAAGACGAAGAACTTCCCTACAATCGAAATGCGATTCTCATCGAAGAAAATGAGCGGTGGGTGATGCTTGATGAGGGCGGATTGGGCGCGGCATACCTCGAACACACCCTTCCCGACACCCTCTTCGCCCATTTGATCCTGGGCATCTCCCATCTCGAGTTGCTTCCGGATGGCATCGTGCGGTTCAAAGGCGACATCTACACGTCTTCATTAGCTGGAATCGTCAAAATCCAGGAAGATCTGAAGCGGTTCACGCATTACCAACTCAGCGAAAATCCGACCGAAATGCGCGTGTATGGGGTACGGGCCGGTACCAACCACTTGCTGGGTACGCGCGAAGATGGCTGGGTTCGGTTATATCCCGCCACGGGCCGGGCCACCATGTATCGACTCGAGGAAGGACTATCGAACAACGTGTATGATGTGGCAGAAATCGGCGATTCGATTGTCGTCGCAACAGAAGATGGGGCCAGGATACTGAAAAGACAGTCTTCGGGCGTTCCGTTGACAATGCCTCAGCCGGTCGGGGGGATGCAAGCATTCTATGGACGTATTACGTATCCGGTAGACGCACGACGTAACCGGATACAAGGGCAAGTTGTCGTCGGGTTCACAGTTGATGACACCGGTCGACCCAAGAATCCTAAAGTGGTCGCGGGTGTTGGGGGTGGACTTGACGAGATGGCGATCAAAGCGATCATGCAATCGCGATTCACCCCCGCCCTCGACAGCGATGGCTACCCGATTCCGGTCTATATGGAAATGCCGATCGTATTTAGGCTTCAAAATTAGCACGGTGTTTAGATTCACTTGCGGACAGTGTTACTTATTGCCCTGTCAAATCCACGTAGTAACTTGTTTATAATCAACCTACGTTTGGAAATCGTTACGTATTCTGGCACACTGAACAAGTCTGAATCGCCACATAACGCCGTTGTTAAGTGATACTTGCGGACAGCATCCATTTTCCCTCTTGAAATACTATCTCATTAGTATTATGTTGTTCGTATGAACAAATCAACCTTCGCGCTCGGCGACACCGAAATGGAAATCCTCAATGTGGTCTGGGAATTGAAATCCGCAACGGTTTCCCAGGTTCACGAACGCATCCTCAGCGCCCGGTCTGTGGCCTACACCACGATCATGACCATCATGCAGAATCTGGCGAAGAAAGGATTCCTCAAGGTCAACAAATCGGGCGTTTCCTATGTGTATCAGGCGGCGATCGACCCGGCCGATGTCCGCAAAACGCTTCTGTCCCACCTCATGAACAAGGTCTTCCGCGGCTCTCCGATGGCCTTGGTTCAAACACTCGCCGAATCGGAGTCGCTGTCGGATGAAGAACGTGCCGCGCTCAACGACATCATACAAAAACTCGATTAACCATGGAATTCCTCCACGATTTCGGGTCATCCGCTCTTCTCCGTTTCTGGCTTCCGCTCGGCATCTGGACGCTCCTTGCACCGCTTGCCTTGCTCCTCTCGAGGCGGATGTCGGGTCACCCGCACCTCCAGCTCAAGCTTCGGCATGCGGTGCTCACCTCCCTTCCCGCAGGAATTCTTCTTCTGAATCTGATTCCGCAAGCCCCATCCTTTCTGATCGCGACTCCGATTCATGATTGGCTGATCGTGGTCGGAGACGACGTCGTT
>CAYPOI010000033.1:0-26139 GCA_964412365.1 uncultured Chitinophagales bacterium
AAGCACATCCACCGTTGCTCTGAAATTCTTCAGTTTTTCTTTGACGGTCACACCGAAACGCTGCTCTTCATCAATCACCAACAAGCCGAGGTCTTTGAATTTCACATCATTCGAAACGAGTCGGTGCGTGCCGATGAGGATGTCGATTTCACCGCGCTCGGTTTTCTTCAGAATTTGTGTGATTTCAGCTGCGGTGCGGAAACGACTCACGCGCTCGATGGTCACCGGCAGATCGCGCATCCGCTTGGTGAAGGTCTTCCAGTGTTGGTCGGCCAAAATCGTCGTCGGCACAAGAATCGCGACCTGCTTTCCATCATTGACGGCTTTGAAGGCGGCGCGCACGGCGACTTCTGTCTTGCCGAATCCGACATCCCCGCAAACCAATCGATCCATCGGCAATGGAGATTCCATGTCGCGTTTCACATCCTCGATGGCGGTCCATTGATCGGGCGTCTCTTCGAATTCGAACGAGGCTTCCAGTTCGAGCTGCATCCCGCTATCGGGTCCGAACGCATGGGCTTTCTGCGCTTTGCGTTTCGCATACAGGCGGATGAGTTCCCGAGCGATATCCTTCACCCGACTCTTGGTCTTCGCCTTCTTACGCTGCCATTCGCCCGAGCCCAATTTCGTGATGCCCGGAACCGCGCCATCTTTACCCGAATACTTCTGAAGTTTGTGCAGACTCGAGACGTTCACATACAAGATGGAGTCTTCGGCATACTTCACGATCACGGCTTCTTGCGGGACATTCCGAACCGTGATGTTGGTGAAGCCTGCGAACTTCCCGATGCCGTAATCCACATGCACCACATAATCGCCGATGGTGAGATCCTTGATTTCCTTAAGGGAAAATCCGCCGCGATAGACTTTCTTTTTCTGCTTCGGACGATGGTAGCGATTGAAGATCTGATGGTCCGTGAACACCGACAGATTCTCATCCTCTAAGATGAACCCTTGATGCAAGGAATGGATGAGGAGCCGGATCTGCTGTGTGGAGCCTTGCAAGTCGAGCAATTCCTCAAAGCGGTCGCGTTGCGATTCGCTGTCGCATAAGATCCAGGTGGTGTGTTCTTTTGTGGCCGCATCGTCCAAGTAGCTGCGAAGCAGTTTCACCGCGCCATTGAAATCGGGCTGCGGACGCGCATACAGGGCCACCGACAAATGCGGTTTCGATTGCGACACAAACGCACCACTTTCTATGCGTCCGAATGCCGCCATACCGGACCAAAAGTCGGATGGAGCCACGAATCCGGCTTCAGCTTGGGCTGTTTCAACCATTTTCCAGGTGTCTTCATACTTCGCGCGGATGAGCGGTTCGTTCTGAAGCACAACAATGGTGGATGCCGGCAGATACGATAGGATGGAGGCTCGTTCGCTGCCTGCTTTGCCGCGGATGTCGGGTATGAGTCGGCAACTGTCCAAAAACGAGATGGATCGTTGCGAATCGGGATCGAATTCACGGATGGAATCGATGGTGTTACCGAAAAACTCGATGCGGACCGGATATCCGCCCGTGAACGGAAACACATCCATGATGCCGCCACGCTTGGCCATTTCCCCGGGCTCATCGATGAAATGCGCGACTTGGTAGCCTTGATCGAGTAATTGCTCCCACAGGATTTCGGGATCGATGTCTTGATCCTTCGTCAGTTGGATGGATGCCGTCGCGTAAGCCTCAGGCGATGCCATTTTTTCGATAATGGCGTGGATGGGGGCGACAAAGGCTTCGACGGATGTCCGGCTTAAGGCGTCAAGAATTTCGGAACGCTGCACGAGAATGGACGGATCCTCCACATGCTGTTGGTCGTTCGGTTTGCGTCCGGTTGTCGGGAAAAATCCCACATCCTTCAATCCCAATTCTTCCAGGTCGGCGCGGACAGCAAGAGCTTCTTCTTCATCCGCCGTCACAATCAACAGAGGCGTTTTGGTGGATGCGAGCGGTAGCAGGGATATGGCCAGGGTCGATCCGACGGCTTGTTCCAAGCGGACCAGCTGCTTTTTGGAAAGGACATCCGTCAGCTTTTCATATGGAACGCGCTTTTGAACAATCCGGATGAGGGAATCTAAAGCCATAAGAAGCGATAGAGATACCGTTCCACAAAGACATGCAGGACGAACAGGAAGATGGCCGGACCGAGGAAAAACCAGTACAGATCCACGCGGTCGACATAAATTTGTTCTTCGACATCGGAGCGTTCGAGTGTGTTGATTTCGTCGTAGATGGCGCGAAGGGCGTTCGTATCTCGTGCGCGGAAGTACTTGCCGCCGGTTTTGGTCGCGATTTCAGTGAGCATGGGTTCGTCGATGTCCACCTTGATGGGATGGTAACGTCGGCCGAACACCGGATCGTCAATTGGATATGGTGCGGTGCCTTCGGTGCTGGCTCCGATGGTGTACACGCGGATTCCGAATTGTTTGGCGAGGTCGGCGGCGGTCAGCGGATCGATTTCGCCCGAGTTGTTTTCTCCATCCGTCAATAAGATGATGACTTTGCTCAACGCGTTGGATGTCTTCAGGCGGTTAACAGATGTCGCGATTCCCATCCCGATGGCGGTTCCATCGGTGATCTGGTCGAGCTTGAGATCTTGCAAGGCCTGTCTCAGTAACTTGTAATCGAGAGTAGGTGGGACAAGCGTGAAGCTTTGCCGTGCGAACACAACCAGGCCGATTCGATCCGATTCCCGGTTTCCGATGAATTCACCGGCCACCATTTTCGCGGCTTCGAAGCGGTTCGGTCGCAGGTCCTCGGCTTTCATCGAGCCAGATAAATCGAGTGTGATCACGATATCGATCCCTTCGGTGCTGCGCTCCACGACTTGGTTCAGAGCCACGGGTCGGGCCAAGGCTATAATCACCAAAGCGACAACCAGATAAGGAACAGACATCAAGCCAAATCGCAACAAGGAAGCGTCCCCATCCGGCGTGCTGGAATACAAGATGGTGCCGATCGCTTTTTTTCGAAACGCGAACCATTGCAATGCCGCGATGATTGGCAAAAGCACCAATAATCCTAGCCAAATCGGTTCAAGAAGGACCATGTTGCCTCTCGTAGGTATCGCGCATCGCTTGGATGCGGAAATGATCCAATTTCTGAGCCGCTTCGCTGAACGCCCTCGCATGGTTGAAACAGACATCGGCGGCGGACTCCGTCGGAGCGAATTTCGCGAACTTCACCATATCGGCTTCATCCAGTATATGGATGATTGGATGGGCCAATTCGCTATGTAGTCCACGTTGTTTAAAGGAGCGCCGCAATTCACTTGTCGTGCTTTCGAGAGCGGGGATTTCATGCGCGTCTTCGATGTATCGACGCAGGATGTCGCCCAGCTCAGTGTAGAAAGATTTGTAGTCGCCTGATTTCACCAAGTCCTTTCGTTTCAATGATTCAAGATTTGTATTCAGAACATCCAACGGACTCACAAACGGCGCTAATGGAGCGACAATCGGCGTATTGAGAGGGATTTCTGGACGTTTCTTAATGCGCTGATACACATAGTAGGCGATGCCCATCACCACAAAGAATAGAAGAATCCAGGGAAGCCAGTTTCTGGCGAACGCATAAATCGGTTTAAGAGGCTGGAGCTCGGTTTCGGACTCCGGAACCCGGCTTTTGAAGAAAATCGGAATCGTAGGAGAGGAGATGGACAATGTATCCGGTCCGATCAACTTGAATATTTTCGGTGTGATGAGGGTGTCTTTGGTGCCGAAAAACTGCAATGTGATGACCAAGCTGTCCCGCCCGGTAGGCGTATCGACTCGCTTCATGGATTTGAACTCGACGAGTTCGCCCCATGCGGCGCTGTCTGGCGGAATCACGTGGTCATAGGTCGAGCCGAAATCGATCCTCACACGGTATTCGAAGCGTTCTCCCGCCGCCAAGGAATCGTTGGAGAGATAGACGCGGATCTGCTGGGCATCCACGCTTGAGCACATCCAAACCAGGGAGAATAAAGCGATCAGTCGTTTCATCAATGGCGTTGGGCGCGGCGTTGAAAATAATTGCGAAGGGGCTCGATATACGATTCGCCCGATTCGATGCGGATATGATCGAGTTGAAGCTGCTTGAATCGCTGTTCAATGCTTTCCAAACGGGCTTCGTGTTCACGACGAAACGTATCGCGTACGGAGCGACGAAAGGTTGGAATCAAGCGGATTGCACCGGTTTCAGCATCTTTTATGGGGAGAAGTCCTAGATCTGGCAAAGAGGTCTCCAAAGGATCACTGATATGGATGTTCACAAGATCATGTTTGCGATTGGTGACCCGGATGGCGGATTCGTATCCATCCGTGATGAAATCACTCGCCAGAATAACAATCGAGCGGCGATTCAAGACTTTGTTCGTGAAACTGAGGGCTTCGCCGATATCGGTTCCTTGTCCGACGGGTTTGGTCGCGTACAAATCCCGGATCAAGCGAAGCACATGGGTGCGGCCTTTTCGAGGAAGGACCACTTTTTCTATGCGGTCGGTGAACAGCAACAATCCTACTTTGTCATTGTTCTTGATGGCGCTGAACGCCAAAACCGCGCATAATTCGGTGATGAGATCCACTTTGCGTCGTCCACCGCTGCCGAATAAGCCACTGGGGGAGATGTCGACGAGCAACATCAGCGTCTGCTCGCGTTCTTCTTCGAAGACTTTGATGTGGGGATCGCCGGTTCTGGCCGTCACGTTCCAATCGATCTGGCGGATGTCGTCGCCATATTGATAGGGGCGGACTTCGGAGAAAATCATACCTCGTCCCTTGAAAGCGGAATGGTATTCTCCCCCGAACAGGTTGTTTACCAGTCCCTTTGTGCGGATTTCAAGCTTTCGGACTTGTGCTAGGACGTCTTTGGATATCATACTCTAAGACGCTAAAATTACCTGATTTTGTGGTAATTTTGGGCATTCAATTGCGACAAATTAACCTTCAGCCTTCCTTACCTATGATTATCGGTGTACCTAAAGAAATCAAGACCCACGAAAACCGGGTAGCGCTCGTTCCTGCCGGCGTTGTTGAAATCAAACGCCACGGCCATACCGTCCTTGTTGAAAAAGGTGCCGGACTTGGCAGCAGCTTTCCGGACTCCGATTATGTCGAGGCTGGCGCGACGATTGTCGAAGATGTCAAAGAGATATGGGCCAAATCCGATATGATCATGAAAGTGAAGGAGCCCATCGCCCGTGAGTATCCGATGATGCGCGAAGGACAAATCCTGTTCACCTATTTCCATTTCGCTGCTGAGAAGAAGCTGACCGAAGCTGTGATGGCCTCGAAATGTATCGCGATCGCCTACGAAACCGTGGAAAAAGCCGATCGTTCCTTGCCATTGCTGATCCCGATGTCGGAAGTGGCCGGACGGATGTCGGTTCAAGAAGGAGCGAAGTACCTGGAGAAAGCGCAAGGCGGACGTGGCGTGTTGCTCGGCGGCATTCCAGGTGTTCCACCAGCGAATGTATTGGTTCTCGGTGGTGGTATCGTGGGCGTGAACGCGGCGAAAATCGCAGCCGGAATGGGCGCCAACGTGTTCATCATGGATGTGAACCTGAACCGCTTGCGTTATTTGGACGATATTATGCCGAAGAACGTGACCACGGTGTTCTCGTCCGCAGGCAACATCCGTGAATACATCAAAACGATGGACCTCGTGATTGGTGCCGTGTTGATTCCTGGTGCCAAAGCGCCGCACCTCATCACCCGCGACATGCTATCATCCATGATGCCGGGTTCTGTGATTGTGGATGTAGCCATCGACCAAGGTGGATGCATTGAAACCGCCAAACCAACCACCCACGACGATCCGATTTATGTGGTGGATGAGGTCGTTCATTACTGCGTGGCCAACATGCCAGGCGCGGTTCCGAACACATCCACGAAAGGATTGACGAATGTGACCTTGCCCTACGCGATTCAAATTGCCAACAAAGGCTGGAAAGAAGCCTGCCGCCAGAACAAAGAGCTCGAACTGGGCTTGAACATCGCATTCGGCACCATTGTCTACAAAGACGTGGCGGAAGCGTTCGGATTTGAATCCAAGCCAGCCTCCAGCGTATTGAATTAAGAAAATATCACAGGAGGATGGGGGGATGGGGGCTTGTGTGGTGAATAGCCCCCAGCTAAAGCTGGGGGTCACAGTTAAGACGCATTTCGCAGAATCACCATCTTAACGATTACCCCCAGCTTCAGCTGGGGGATTAAGGTAGATCTTATCGCCCGAAGTGGATCACATTCAGCGGATCGATCTTCGACGCCACATTCGCCGGCAGCCACGAGGCCAATCCGCACAGCAGGATCGAAACCACGCTGACCCACACATAATCCAGCATTTGCGGCTCGACCGGTGCGGTGCTCATGTAGTAGTTCTCTTGGTCCAGCGGAATGATGCCGTAGGTACCCTGTAGCCAACTGAACAGCATCGCGATGCCGATTCCGATCGTGATACCGACGATTCCCACGATCAGTCCTTCCATCAGAAAGATTTTGCGGATCTGCTGAGTCGTCGCACCCATGGTTTTGAGGATGCCGATATCGCGCACCCGTTCCAACACCATCATCAACACGGTTCCGATCAGATTGAACGCGGCGATGATGATCATCACCCCGATCACCAAAGGCACCGTCTGTTCTTGGAGATTGACCCAGGCGAAGATGTTGGAATAGCGGATATACACCGTTTCGGCCATGTAAGGGAACATCACGATCTTATCCAATTTGGCTTCGACAGCCGGAATCTCTGAAATCGAACGGAGTCGGATATCCACCTGATGCGCGGTCGGATACGGCATGTCAAGCAGTTGGCGCGCATGGAATTCGGATACGAGTACGAAGACATCATCAAATCGGTCGATACCCGTTTCATAGATGCCGGTCACGCGGAATCGCCGCAATTCGGGAAGGTTGCGCGCCGAGGGCATCCCTCTGACCGCATAGAGAGTGATGAGGCTTCCGGGCTCCGCGCCAAGGTTTCCTGCGAGTTTGGAACCGATCACCATCCCGCTGATGCCCTCCTCATTTGTGGTCAGGTCGTAGGCACCGCTGCGGATGTACGATTTCAGATCGGTCACATCCCCGGTCTCCGAAACGCCTTTCATGAAGGTGCCTTCCACGTTTTCCTTGTGCTGAATCATTACCTGACCGTAAATCACGGGTTGGATGGATTCGATCTCATGCCAATTCTGGATGTGGGTGATCAGGGTATCTGCCCGATATAAAGGCGTATCGGCGATGGACGTGATGGAAATATGCGTTCCAAAGCCCAAGATTTTGTCTTCTATCGTTGATTTGAATCCATGCACCACGGATAATGCGATCAACAAGCCCGCGCTTCCGACCGCCACACCTGTTACTGATATGATTTTGGCGAAGGAAAGGAAGGAGGCTCCTTTCCGTTTGCCTGTGAAATACCGCAGTGCGATGAATCCGATGACGTTCATGTTATTCCGGACGCATATGCGGGAAGAACAGCACGTCTCGGATGGATTCCGAATTCGTCATGATCATACTGAGGCGGTCGATTCCGATGCCCAATCCAGCCGTTGGCGGCATTCCGAATTCCAGTGCGCGAAGGAAGTCCTCGTCCAAGCCCATCGCTTCTTCGTCGCCGGCTTCACGCAAGGCCACTTGGTCATTGAAACGTTCGCGCTGGTCGATGGGGTCGTTCAACTCGGAAAACGCGTTTGCGATCTCTTTCCCGTTGCAAATGGCTTCGAAACGCTCGACGAGTCCGTCTTTTGTGCGATGTTTCTTGGCTAACGGACTCATTTCGATCGGATAATCCGTGATGAATGTCGGCTGGATGAGCTTATGCTCCACATAGGTACCGAATAGCTCGTCGATGATCTTGCCTTTGCCCATGGTATCGTCCACATGGACTTTCAGTGAGCGGGCTGCATCACGCAATTGGGTGTCATCCATCGCAGAGATGTCGACACCTGTCTCTTGTTTGATGGCATCGTACATGGTGATGCGCGGCCACGGGCGCTGGAAATCGATTTGATTGTCGCCTACAGGCACAACCGTGGTGCCATGAAGCGCCATCGCGACGGCTTCGACCATCGCTTCCACGAAATCCATCATCCAATTGTAATCTTTGTACGCCACGTAGAGCTCGACCTGTGTGAACTCCGGATTATGGAAACGGGACATCCCTTCATTGCGGAAATCCTTCGAAAACTCAAACACACCGTCGAATCCGCCCACGATGAGGCGTTTCAGATAGAGCTCATTGGCGATGCGCAGGTACAGTTTCATGTCCAACGCATTGTGATGGGTGACAAATGGCCGGGCCGAAGCGCCACCATACATGGGCTGAAGGATCGGGGTCTCGACTTCGAGATAGCCCGCATCCTGCATGAAATTCCGCATCACATTCACGATCTTCGAGCGTTTTTTGAATGTTTCGCGGACGTGCGGATTCACGATCAGGTCCACATATCGCATCCGATAACGAAGTTCTTTGTCGGCGAAGGCGTCGAACACCACTTTCTCACCTAGTTCATTCTCGATTTCTTTGGCGATGGGGATGGGGCGGATCGCCTTGGTCAACAGCTCGAAATGAGTGGCATGGACGGTGATTTCTCCGGTCTGCGTCAGAAATACATGACCTTTGATGCCTACGATATCTCCCAGATCCACCAGATGCTTGAAAATCTCATTGTAGAGGGATTCGCCGATGTCATCACGCCGGATGTATACTTGGATGGTTCCTTCGGAGTCCTGAAGGTTGAAAAACGCGGCTTTCCCCATCACACGGCGGGTCATCATCCGTCCGGCGATCGACACCACCAAGCCTTCTTGGTAATCGGCTTTAATTCCAGTGCTGTGGTGAGTCACATCAAATTCATAAGCGAAGGGTTGAACCCCTTTATCGCGGATTTCAGCCAGTTTGTAGCGGCGTTGCGCTTCGAGGTCGTTTTGGCTGGGTTCTTGAGGCAGCATGTCGTCGTGTCTTATGTGGTTTTTATGCGGTATTTTGCCCGAAAATACGGCTTTTTAACACGATTCTTGTGCAGATAGACGACATCACCCTTGTTGCGAACCATCCGATCCGATTGATCACATCCGATGCCGATCCGGTGGATTCGTTGGTTCAACATGTGGCTCCAAGCTTCCGATTGGGCAAAGAAGAAGGAGGGAGGCCCTATCTGTCGCATGATAACGGACAAACGCGTCCATGCAGCATCACGCATACGACTGGTTTTCTCGCATTTTGCGTGGCCGAGGATGGCCAAGTGGGTTTGGATGCGGAACGTCGCGATCGAATCTTTCCACCTAGGCTAAAAGATCGGATGCGTCACCCTGATGAACCGATCGAGCTGTACTCAGAGCCCTTGATCGTGTGGACCATGAAGGAAAGCATCCTCAAATGCACCGGAAAAGGATTGAGAGTCGGGATGAAGAATATCCACCTTCAACAGATCGATGAATCCCGCTATCTATGCGAGTGGAACGGCCATGAATTTCATGGTATTTTGCTCGAGCGACCCGACGTCTGGCTCAGCCTGGCTTATACAACATCCCAATTATGATATCCGCCATCCGCATTCTGTTTGTTCCTAATTCCATCACCGATCGCAATCGGGAGCAGGTGATCCGCCTGTATTCAAAGCTGTCCGGCGCGAATTACGATACCGTCGTGTTCGCTGAAAGCCGTGCCGAACAACCGAGCAAGAAAATTCCGATGCCGGCGATTGACGAATTCGTGACGCCAAAAGGCGCGATTCCGGTCAATGATCTACTCAGAAACGATTTCTGCGATGAAGATGACGACTTTTACATTGATGACGTAGCACTAGGTTCGGACATGGCCATCTATCAGCATCTACCACTGCTGCAGGATGTGATGAGCGATTTCAGCGTGGTCAGTGTGCCGATTTGTGATGCAGATCCAGCCATTGTTCGCGAATTCGCTTATGTGATGAGTGAAATCATGGGTGGACGCAATGCTCTTTTGATCGTGGCTTCGGAATTGGAATCGAGTCACAAAACGTCTTGGGCGTTGCTGAAAGAACAGATCGATGCCAAAAACATCTCGAATTTGTTCAACCTCGTGAACAGCGGCACTGTGGATATGACCGGATCGGAAGTGTTCATTGGCGGCATGTTGATTGCGAACGCTTGGGACCTGGATATCGAATTCGCATCAGCGGATCATTCGGGCGAGTCGCTAAATACCGGCTTCGCTTTCGCCAGCGGACTCTGATGCGTATCGCCATCATCGGCAAAGGGAAGGTCGGAACGGCGCTAGAAAAAGCCTTAACCATTGCTGGACATGATGTTGTAGATGTGCATCTCGAACCAGAAGTACTATTTCTTTGCGTTCCGGATGATGTGATCGCAGAGGTGTCATCGGCCTATGCGGGGTTGCCGATGGTGCACACATCCGGCACGAATCCATCGTCGATATTGGCAGGAAACGGCCCCAAAGCCTCGATGCACCCCATCCAAGCCATTCGAGCCGGAGCGGGCGCGGATGTGTTTCGTGGCTGCGGAATGTCCTTGGAAGGGGATGAATCGCTGCTGAAACTCCTTGAAACAGTGGCGACAGATATCGGCAGTATTCCGATACGTGTCACCCTGGAACAAAAAAGAACGATTCATTTGGCCGCTGTGATGGTGTCCAACTTCGCAGTGGCGCTTCAAATGGGCGCAGATGAGATATTGAAAGAAGCCGGCATCGATCGCTCCTCATCCGAATTGTTCGGACAGTTGATGAAGCAGACGCTTGAGAACATCCAAACGGTTGGTGCGAGGGATGCGCGGACAGGTCCTGCATCACGAGGAGATTCAGAAACCATGGCCAAGCATCTGTCGATGCTCAATGGACATCCGTCCCTGAAAGCCGCCTATCATGCCCTATCCGACGTGTTGAAGACATCCCAAACAAGATTTTACAGCGCTGAATCCGGAAAATCGGTTTCTTGATACCATGAGACAACCTCTGTTCCTATCGGCGCTTATTCTGCTATCGGTCGCATCCTGCTCTCCGAAAACGAAAACGGTGATCAAGCCTGTGCTGCCGCTGCAACCCGAGGCGATTCCCGCTTTGCTCACGTCCTTTGTGGGTGAGAAAGCCGTACTGGTGAATGTTTGGGCGACGTGGTGTGTGCCATGTGTCGAAGAATTTCCCTATCTCGTGACATTGCGTGAGGAATTCAAAGACCAGGTGGAAATCGTGTTCATTTCCGCGGATTTTCCGGATCAGCTCACTCGGGTTGAGTCCTTTCTTCAGGAACAGAACGTCGATTGGCAGACTTACATCAACGACGGAAAGGATGAGCCGTTCATACTGGCGATTCATCCGGATTGGTCGGGCGCCATGCCCGCAACCGCGGTCTATGACAAGAACGGACAACTTGTGACGTTCTTTGAACAACCCGCAGATTACGACACATTCAAAACCCATATTCAAAACGCGATAAACCCATGAAATTCATCATTTTTACCGCAATCGCACTGCTTGCGACCACCACGGTCGATGTGAAAGAACTCGAAATCGGAAAAACGGGTCCGATGTTGGATTACAAGATGGAAACCACCGATGGAAAACAGGTTTCCTTGACTGATATGAAACAGGAAAACGGAACGCTACTCATCTTCACGAGCAATACGTGTCCATGGGTGCATGCCTGGGAAAACCGTTACAACGAAGTGGCACAACTCGCTGCGACAAACAAAGTTGGGATTGTTTATGTGAATCCAAACGAAGCCACACGCAAAGACGGTGAATCCATGGCCGACATGAAAAAACGCCATGCGGATCTTGGTTACACCTTCACCTACGCGCTCGACAAAGATCACCGTTTGGCAGATGCATACGGCGCGACACGCACGCCACATGTCTACTTGCTCGATAAAAATGACAAACTGGTATTCGTAGGAGCGATTGATGACAATAGCCGCGACCGCACTGCGGTTGAGCAATACTACATCAAAGACGCGTTGAGCCAGTTGTCGAAAGGCGAAGCGATCACCACGGCGACCTCCCGTGCTCTCGGTTGTACGATTAAGCGCCTGTAAAGCTCTGAATTCTTCGTATTTTTAAGGCCTTCCGGAACACATCCGGCAGGCCTTTTTTTATTTGTCATGCCCACCTGGATCCTGCATACCGAATTTCGTTTCGATTCCGCCCATCTTATAGAAGGGTACGACGGAAAATGCTCCCGTTTACATGGACACACCTACCGTGTCCGCATGTCGGCCAAATCCCATAAACTCAATCCGTCCAAGTACTTGCCAACGCCCGATATGGTGTGCGATTTCCGCGAATTGAAATGGCCCTCCCACGACAGCACCAAAGGCGGATTGGATCATGCCTACCTGAACGACATTCTTCCGATCTCCACCACTGCGGAGCGAATCGCCGAATACATCCACCACGAGACGAAAAAACGCCTTCCAGATGGCATCGAGCTTACCGTCACCATTTGGGAAACCCCGGATTCATGGGTTGAATACACGGATCAAGATGTCTGATTATCCGGTGATGGAGCACTTTTACACCATCCAAGGGGAGGGTGTGCATACGGGACACGCGGCCTATTTCATCCGATTGGCCGGATGTGATGTGGGATGCCACTGGTGCGACGTGAAAGACAGCTGGGACGAAACCAAACACCCAAGGATGAGTGCGGATACGCTTGTCGCGTTCGTATTGGACTCAGGATCGCCTATCGTTGTCATAACGGGCGGAGAGCCACTCATGCATGACCTAGGACTTTTAACATCGAATTTGAAGGCACATGGATTGCAGGTCCACCTCGAAACATCTGGCAGTTCGCCGCTGAGTGGATCCATCGATTGGGTTACCCTGTCTCCCAAACGCTTCAAACCGCCTGTTGAGAGTATTTATGCCTCTGTTCATGAGCTGAAAGTAGTGGTTCTGACTCCCAAGGATTTTCAGTGGGCGGAATCGCATGCCGCGAAATGTCCGGCGGGCACCAAATTGCTGCTTCAGCCGGAATGGGATACCCCTCGAGCCATGCCTCTGATCGTGGATTACGTTAAATCCCATCCGCAATGGGCGATCAGCCTGCAAACCCATAAATACCTGAACGTGCCATGACCTATGTCGTGATCAGCGGCGCCGGAAAAGGGATTGGTCGTACCATCGCCCTCTATTTGGCCAAAACTGGGTTGTACGAGTTGATTTTGGTATCCCGAACAGCGTCTTCGTTGGATGAAACTACCCACGCGTGTCGCGCTTTCGGATGCGAAACCCATGCCATCGCTGCGGATTTGAGCGATCCAGCCTCGCTTTCCTCCATTGTCTGGCCATTTTCCAAACCGATCCCGATCGCGCTCATCAACAATGCCGGCGGGTATCTCGGTAAGAAACTCACGGAGACAACATCAGATGAGTTATATCATCAAATCAATCAGAATCTGTTGACCGCCTTTAACTTAACGAATTCATTAATTCCTAAGATTCGAGAGCATGGCCATGGAAAGATTCTATCTGTGGGTTCCATTGCTTCGGTTGAAGGCTTGGAGCGTGGTGGCGCTTACGCGGCATCAAAACATGCGCTGCGAGGCTGGTCCGCCAGTTTAAGGAAGGAGCTACGCCATGAGGGAATCGGCGTGTCGCTGGTCAATATCGGACCCACTTGGTCGAGTTCCTGGGAAGGCTCGGGCATGGATCCGGCTCGGATCATCGATCCCAATGACGTTGCCATTCTGATGGAATCCTTGCTGCGGTTATCGTCGCAGAGCGTTGTAGAAGAGGTTCTTCTGATGCCTATGAAGGGCGATTTATAAGCGCTTGACGAAAAATCTCGCCACACGTCGCGTCGAATCCGTCGGTTGACAAGGGCTGGAAGGAGGTTCCGGTGAGTTGATTGTACAAGTCGATGTACCGATTCGACACCATATTGACCACTTCGGGCGACATATGTGGAATCTGCTGTCCCTCTTTCCCCATGAATCCGTTCTGCATCAACCATTCACGGACAAATTCTTTCGACAATTGAGCCTGCTTTTCATTCCGTGAAAGACGATCCGCATATCCATCCAGTAGGAAATAGCGTGATGAATCGGGTGTGTGTACTTCATCCATCAGCAGCAAACGGCCTTTGTAGAGCCCGAATTCGTACTTGGTGTCGACCAGGATCAATCCACGCTCCGCTGCGATGTCGGTCCCTCGCTGAAACAAGGCCAGCGCTTTTTGCTTGATGTCATCCCAAAGTTCGTTTGATACCAAACCTCG
Source organism: uncultured Chitinophagales bacterium (assembly GCA_964412365.1). GTDB lineage: Bacteria > Bacteroidota > Rhodothermia > Balneolales > HLUCCA01 > CAMTWZ01. The sequence continues at coordinate 14,186 of CAYPOI010000033.1, forward strand.
TTCCAGGATTTCGGATTCGCTGATGTCCTCGTCGTGGCCTTCTGTAGCTTTTGTGGACGGTGTGATGATGGGATGGGGAAACGCTTGGTTTTCGTTCAAGCCATCTGGCATGGTGATGCCGCACAATGTCCGTTTTCCGGAAGAGTAGGTGCGCCATGCATGTCCGGTCAGATACCCACGAACCACCACCTCGATGGGAACACCTTCGCATCGTTTGGCGATAGTGATGTTCGGATGGGGGACATCCACAACATGTGTTTCAATGATATCGTCTACTTTTGAGAAGTAGAAGGCGGCCAATGAATTAAGAACCTGTCCCTTATAGGGGATGAGCTCTGGAAGGATATGGTCGAACGCGGAAATCCGATCGGAAGACACGATTCCGAGTAGCTCGTCAGAGAGAAAATAAACATCGCGGACTTTCCCGCGGTAAGGAGTTCCGAAACCGGACACGTCGGTCCGGCCGATTTTGTTAGCCACGGGACGTCGATTTGCGGATAAGGAGTTCTGGTATGACTTTGTCTTTCAACGGTTCGGCATCCGGATTTTGAAACAGCGTAGCGATACGTTGGATGGCTTGCCGACCCACTTGGTACATTTTTTGGTCGATGGTGGTCAGTTCCAGATAACGGGCGATCTTGATGTTGTCGTAACCCATGATGGCCACATCTTCGGGAACGCGTAAGCCTAGCTCTTTCAAGGCATACATCGCTCCAAGGGCTTGGGCATCGTTCGAGCAGAACAGGGCTTCTGGAATCTTATTGCGATGCTTGAGAATCTGAATCGCTTCATGACCGGCTTCTTCGCTGAATCCCGCGTGCTTGCGGGTAATGCCACTTACGAGGCAGTCTTCGTCCATTGGAATGCCATATTCACGCAATGCATCACGGAATCCGCGCTCACGAAGATCGGAGATTTTGGAAATGGTGTGCGGACGGATCATCCCGATTTTCTTGAACCCTTGCTTGATCAGGTGTTCGGCGGCGAGGAAGCCTCCGCGGTAATTGTCCCAGTGGATGTAATCGTAATCGGGGTGGTCGGCACCGACCAATACCACAGGTATCGGAAGGTCTTTGATGCGACGATGGATGAAATCCGTGATTTCAATCGAGAAAATGATCAACGCATCTGGAATGCCTTTTTCCAGAAACTGCTCGAAATGCTTTTCAGGGTTGTCTGAACCGGTGTTGTAGATGATGAAATCCAAGTCCATCGACTTGATTTCATCTTTCACGCCTTTGAGCACTTCATTGAAGAAGGGGGTTGTGAAGGTGGGAACGGCAACAGAGATGATCTGCGGTTCTCTCTTGGCCAATTTCCTGGCGTTCGCTTGCGGAAAGAATTCCAAATCCCGTATGGCGGCATCAACGCGGGTCTTGGTCTCGTCTGAGACATAAGGCGATTGGTTCAGCACTCGAGAAACCGTTGAAATGGCCACACCTGCGCGTTTGGCTACATCGTAAATCGTTATTTTTTTTGGCATAGGATGGAGTTCTTTCTGTGTACTTTTCAGCATAGGCAACTGAACAGCACAGTGCGGAGCAATATACACCGGAACGAATTGCATTTTGAATGCATTGTGTGCTAAAAGCCTATTTTTTATGAGCCAACCAATCACCCAACCTTCTTCATCTTCGAGTTTGTTGCGTTTGCCATACCAAATGCTTCGGCCAGTGTATGAGAAAACGTCGATCCACACCCGTGTGATCGACGAATTGGACGATTCGGATCTACGTCATGCCTACGCCCACTGCCGCCACATCACACGCGAGCATGCCAAGACCTTCTACTTAGCCACACGTTTCTTACCTACAGAGAAGCAACGCAGCATTTTCGCCATATACGGACTGTGCCGCTACGTCGATGATTTGATTGATGAAGCCGAAGATCTCATCACCAATTCCCGTGTGGAACGGCATAATTTGGATGCAGTGATCACTGATTTCAAAGTGAAGCTTGAGGAAGCCTACGAAACGAAGCATTCCGACAATCTTATTCTTCTGGCTTTTTCCGACACGCTGAAGACGTTTCACATCCCCATCCGCCATCCGATGGAATTGATGGAAGGAGTGTGCATGGATTTGGTCAAGAACCGCTATGAAACCTTCGACGAATTGTATGACTATGCCTACAAGGTGGCATCTGTCGTAGGACTGATGACATCTGAGGTGTTTGGTTATGATGATCGTCGTGCCATCACTCATGCCATCGATTTGGGCATTGCAATGCAGTTGACCAACATCTTGCGTGATATCGGTGAAGACTTGACCCGCAATCGTATCTACATCCCCCAAGAAGATCTGGACCGATTCGGATTGACCGAGCTCGACCTGTTCCAGCATGTGAACGACGAGCGTTTCAAGTCCCTGATGGAGTTCCAGATCGCACGAGCCCGACGTTATTATGCATCCGCGGATGAGGGCATTTCCATGTTGAAAGCCGATTCACGACTTCCGGTGATTCTCGCACGTGAGAATTACAGCCGAATATTGGACGTGATTGAATCAAACACCTATCAGGTGTACAATCATCGAGCCTTTCTGACAACGACGCAGAAACTCAAAATTCTTCCTAAAGCTTGGTGGCGGATGACCATGCGTTAAGCGCAGTTTGTCTTTATCTTGCTACATGCGGAAGATCACCAAAGTCCTGGTTGCCAATCGCGGCGAAATTGCCCTCCGTGTGATGCGGACCTGCAAGGAAATGGGCATTTCCACTGTCGCGGTATTTTCTGACGCCGATTCCACGTCTCCGCATACCCGTTATGCGGATGAATCTGTCCGAATTGGAGCGTCTCCATCCTCGCAAAGCTATCTCGTGATGGATGCGATTTTTGATGCGGCCCGGGCGACAGGCGCCGACGCCATCCATCCAGGCTATGGATTCCTTAGTGAAAACGCCGTTTTCGCACAACGTTGTGCAGATGAGGGCATCATTTTCATAGGGCCACCCGCTAGCGCCATCACCCAGATGGGAGACAAGACTAAAGCACGGGAGCTGATGTCAGCCGCGGGAGTGCCACTTCCGCCAGGAACCACATCCGCGCTTGAATCCATCGATGAGGCGAGGAGTGTCGCCAAAGAAATTGGTTATCCGGTATTGATCAAAGCCGCTGCGGGCGGTGGTGGTAAGGGGATGCGTTTGGTGTATGATCCATCCGCATTCGATGAATCTGTCCGCTCCGCACAATCCGAAGCAAAAAGCGCATTTGGAGACGGACGTGTCTACGTAGAGAAGTTCTTGGAAGAGCCACGCCATGTCGAATTTCAGATTATGGCCGATTCCCATGGGAATGTGTTGCATCTGTTCGATCGCGAATGTTCCATTCAAAGGCGCCACCAAAAAGTCGTTGAAGAAGCGCCATGTGCCATTCTGGATGACAAGATGCGCTCTGAAATGGCTCACGCTGCCGTGTTGGCCGCAAAAGGTTGCGGATACGTCGGTGCCGGCACGATTGAGTTTTTGGTGGATAAACACCGCAAATTCTATTTCCTCGAAATGAACACCCGCTTGCAGGTAGAACATCCCGTGACGGAACTGATCACCGGGCTGGATTTGGTCCGGTTGCAGTTGGATGTGGCCATGGGCAAAGAACTGCCCATCAAACAAGAGGATTTGCACATCAGAGGTCATGCGATTGAATGCCGCATTTGCGCGGAAGACCCGGAATCGGATTTTCTGCCCAGCACTGGATTCTTGCATCTTTATCGTGTTCCAACCGGACCTGGTGTCCGCGTGGATGATGGCGTTGAACAAGGGCAAGACGTATCGGTTTATTACGACCCACTACTGGCGAAATTAGTCGTTTGGGCGAAGACACGCGACGAAGCGATCGACCGAATGGATCGCGCCCTGTCTGAATACATGGTCCGCGGTGTCGATACAACCATTCCGTTTTGCCGGTTTGTGATGTCGCATCCCGCATTTCGGTCCGCCAAATTCGATACGGGCTTCATCAAGCATTATTGGCATCCTGGCGAAATCGCACCTAAAAACGATCTTCCAGTGCACCTGGCCGCCGCCTTGGCTTTATCTTCACAGTCCACATCCCATAAACATACGCCATCTGTCGCGTCGATAGCGACGGAGAACGGTTGGTGGACCAAACGTCGTATTTCATGAATCGAAACGAATCGTTGTTCAACGAACTCAATAAGCTGGAAACCGAGCAGCGCAATCCGGATACCATGGCCATCGATTTGGCCGATTCGTTGGAAATCGTACGCTTGATCAACGAAGCGGATCAACAGGTGGCCGGTTATGTGGCGAAACGGTCAGTGCAGATCGCTCAAGCCATCGATCGTGTTCAAGCCGCCCTGGCAGATGGAGGACGATTACTGTATGTCGGTGCCGGAACCTCCGGACGCTTGGGTGTGATCGATGCCGCCGAGTGCCCGCCCACCTTTGGAACCGAGCCTTGGCAAGTTCAAGGCTTGATGGCAGGTGGTGAAGCGGCTATGTTCGTGGCTCAAGAAGGCGCGGAAGACAGTGTGGAAGGAGGGATGTCGGACATGAAAGCTGTCCATGTTTCCGCGAAAGATGTCGTTTGCGGTCTGGCGGCGTCTGGAAGAACTCCGTATGTGCTCGGCGCTTTGCGCCATGCGAAATCCGTTGGTGCGGGTACGGTCATGGTTTGCTGCGTCACCGAACAACGTGTGAAGCATGAAGGAAGCATAGATATCATGATCGACGTGCCTGTCGGACAGGAAGTGATCATGGGCTCCACCCGCATGAAATCGGCCACCGCACAAAAAATGGTCTGCAACATGATCACAACCGGTGCGATGATCCGTTCCGGAAAAATCTATGAGAATGTGATGGTGGATCTGAAGTTGACCAATCTCAAATTGGTCGAACGAGCCCGACGAATCATCATGATGTTCACCCATTTCGAGTACGAGCGTTGCGCGTTGCTGCTCGACGAGGCAAATGGCCATGTAAAAACGGCTATTGTCATGGGTTTATCCGGTTTGGATAAAACAGGTTCTCAATCGCTGTTAGACAAACACCACGGCTTCATTCGTGCCGCCCTGAGATCCATCGGAAAAGCATGATCAAGCCAGCCCCCATATTAAGTGTCTATATGTGGGTATCATACACGACCGTCTATGTCGTGATATTCTTGGTCGGACTGGTTGTATCGATTCCGATGCTTCCGTTCGATAAACATCGAAAATCCATGAATTGGTTTTTCATGTTAGGAGGGATGTTGCTTCCGAAATTCCATCCGTTTCTGAAACTGACCATTGAAGGGTTGGAGCACGTGGATTTGAAGCAATCTCGGATTTATGTGGCCAATCATCAGAGCTTCATGGATATGCCGGTTTTGGCTGGAATGCCCTGGAACATGAAATGGCTCTCGAAAGACGGAATGTTTAAGATTCCAGGTGTTGGAACCATGATGAAGCTTGGCGGACATGTGGGCATCAAGCGTGGAACGACGGGTGCCGCACTGGCTTTGGATCGCCTCAAACCATACATCAAGGATTCGATTCCGGTCATGATCTTTCCGGAAGGCACACGGTCCGTGACCGGGCAGATGACCGCCTTCAAGAATGGAGCATTCTTGCTGAGTCGAGACGCGCAAGCCGCCATCCAACCGATTGTCATCCACGGTACCCATCAGATATTGCCTCCTGGCACATGGAAAATCCGTTCAAAAGGATCCATTCGAGTATCCATTTTGAGCGCTGTGCATCCGAATGAGTTCGAGACTCTTGATGCCTTTCGTGAAACCGTATTTATGCAGATGAAATCGGAATTTGATCGCCTAGCTTCTATAAACCAGCTGAAATAAATCGTATATTTAAGGCTTGGAGAGATGCCAGAGTGGTCGAATGGGCTCGCCTGGAAAGCGTGTGAACCCCAAAAGGGTTCCGAGGGTTCGAATCCCTCTCTCTCCGCAGTGGTTACATGGAATTCAGAACGAGTTCTGCGACCTGTTTTCCAAGCACTTGGCTATAGAGCAACCCCTTGCTCCCCAATGCGGTCAATACCATGTGCTGTTTATCCGTAGGATGGGTTTCCAATATCGGGGTCCTGTTGTAACTACCCATTCGGATTCCGCTCCATCGTGCCTTCACGGTTATTTCCAAAGGCTGCGGAAACATCGCCCTGAATCGGTCGATGAGATACGAATCGAAGAGCGGATCTGGATCGATATCCTGAAACTCATGCTCATAACTACTGCCGATGACCCAATGACGCCCGTCCACTTGAACCGCATAGCCACGAGCGCTCAATGGAGGATGGTCGATCCGGATGCCATCCACGTCAATCTCGCGAAGCTGACCTTTAATGGGATGGATGCGCAGATGCGACCACATCGGATCGGTCAAGATATCTGCACCTGTCGCGTGCAAGACGAATCGTGATGCGACAGAATGATGAATAGGCACATCTTCACGAATCTCGACGCTCTTACTGCGCAAATGGTCGGCGATGGTCGTCATCCATAGGCGTGTATCGATCGCATATCCGCAATTCACATGCAGGGCACCTTCCCCTGCAAGTCCGTGCACCGAATCGGACCAACGCACCCATCCTGCGGGCCATTCGCTTAACTTGGAAGACGATCTGAAGTTCGTTGCCAACATCTTGTCTATGGCCGGACGAACAATCCCTTTTCGGATCCAAGGCACGGATTCAACCTTCAAGTCAACCATCATGGTTTCGAAGGATTCGACCGCGGCTTTGAATCCTTTCGTTGGCAACGCTTTGACCCCAGTCGCCGGGTTCAATAAACCCCACCATGTGCCGGAAGCGCCCGAGCCGACAGACGACGTATCCGTTACGACAACCTTGAGTCCGGCTTGGTTGCAGTACCACGCGGCGGTGAGCCCGGCGAGGCCGGCTCCTTTGATCCAGATGTCGGTTTTGTTCTCCATAGCTTGGGAAATTTGCCGATATTTCCGCACATAATGAATTCCATCGTCATCCTTTTGCTGTTCTTCCTGATTCCACCACCGGTGGATATGGATATGTGGGCATCCGACCAGATTTTAAACGTCGCTTCGAATCTGGAAGGACCGTTTCGCATCGTATGGAACCAACAGAATCTGACACCTACCGCTGTTGAACAGATGCTGTTGAATAAAGGCATGTCCTTATCGACTGCGATGGATGCGGCCCGTATCGAAATCACCTATCGTGAATTGAATTCCATGGATGTGGATATGGGCATCCGCGTTTTGGATCGCGATGGGTTGTTACTACGATCCGAATCCGTCACGTATCGTGCACCACGTTCGGGATTCCGCCGTGTGATGAATCGAATTGGAACGCCGTTGCTGGTCACCGCCGCTACCGGCATCACCGTCTATCTATTGTATAATGTGCGCTCGCGCTGACCGGCTCGCGCTTTTTTGGATCACCTGCTTGATCGTGGGTTCTTGCGCCACGCCCATCGCTCCGACAGGTGGCGAACCAGATCGTACCGCCCCTAAATTGGTCTACACCGTCCCGACCGATGGCTCAACCGGCTTTAGGGGCGATCGCATCGAACTTCGATTCGATGAATATGTGGATCTCAACAGCTTTCGTAGTGCGTTGCGCTTCGAGCCGGATCTGAATATCACCTTTTCCGTCAAATGGCGCGGCAAACGAGCCATTGTTCGCCTCGATGAACCGCTTCCGGCCAATACCACCGTCGTGATGGTGTTGGAAACCAGTTTGAGGGATGTGAGAAGCAACGCGATTCCGGCCCCCATCCGCATCGCGTTTTCTTCGGGCGATCGGATCGACAAGGGCGAAGTGAATGTGAAACTGTCCAAACCGGAGACCGGTCGGCGTGTGGAGAACGTGAATGTGTTCCTTTACAAGAGTGGAACGTCCTTGTTGGAAGCGGCCACCTACACATCCCAGACCGATACGGGTGGGTATGTGCGTTTCAGAAATCTGCCTGCCGATACCTTTCGCATGATCGCCGTGAGCGACTTGAACCGGAACCGGATGTTGGATGAACCACGCGAACAAGGATATCCGTTTTCGCAAGAATTCATCACGGTGGAAGAAGACAGCAGTTATACGTTTGGGGAATGGTTCATCACACGACCCGATACAGTGCGCCCGGTTCTGGAAGGTATCGGGTTGATGGGTCCCGACCGCATCCGACTTCGTTTCACAAAATCCGTCGAAGCCGGCACCGGATTTCTGGTGAGCGAAATCGACACGTTGGCCATATATCCACTTCATCCGGAAAGTCCGGCCAAAAACGCATGGTTTTACGGCACGGAACGACCGGTGACCCTGGGACAGCGCTATTCGCCGTTCAATCTGGAGATCGCTGATTCACTCGATAACCCGTTCTTTTTCACGCCGATGAGCATGGATGCGGAAGCGTTGCCCGATACCATCCGCCTGCGGTATCTCTATCCCGAACCGCGATCGAGTGTGGACCCGACATCCCCGATCGAATTCGTATTCAGCCGAAATGGGCCTTTTTTGGATTATCAGGATTCCTTATCCATTGTGGCGGATCGTCAGCCGTTCGACGCGTTCACGATGACAAGTGTCCGTAATCGCCTCATCCTCACGCCCGATGAGGCTTGGCCGGAAGGGACGACCATGACCGTACGTCTTTTGGATCCGTTATCCCAAGTATCAGCTCGGCCGACCATCCGTGTGAATCGGTCAGGCGATAGAGGAGACTTGGCCATCACGGCACCCGATAGCTCATTGACTTTTGTTGTTGAACTACGAACACCATCCGGTTTGTTAGTCCAGCGTCAATCTGGAACAGACCAACTGCTCATGCAAGACATCCCCACCGGAACCTATCTGGTGGTCGGATTTGTTGATGCCAATGAGAACAATCGCTTCGATGCCGGATCCATCACGCCATTTGTCGCCCCAGAGAGGATGGTGATGGAACGGAATGTGGTGATACGAGCCGGTTTCGAAGCCGAATTAGCCTTCCAATAATTGCCGTATCTTATCGGAAAAGCGCTTTTTACCAATTATGTCTACTGTCAAATCGTCTTCTACTGTCTCCGTGCATGAGACCAAACCGTACGTGTCGCGAAATAAGGTCCGTTTTGTGACGGCCGCATCCTTGTTCGACGGACATGATGCGTCGATCAACATCATGCGCCGCATTCTTCAATCGACCGGCGCGGAAGTGGTTCATCTGGGGCACAACCGATCTGTCGCCGAGATTGTGACATGTGCCATTCAAGAAGATGTCCAGGGAATCGCCATCAGTTCGTACCAGGGCGGACATATGGAATACTTCACCTACATGGTGGAGCTACTGAAAGAGAACCATGCCTCACATATCAAAGTGTTCGGCGGTGGCGGTGGCGTGATCGTTCCGGAAGAGATCGAAGAGCTCCATGCCCGCGGCGTGACCCGCATCTTTTCTGTGGATGATGGGATGACGATGGGATTGCAAGGCATGATCAATTTCATGATGCGGGAATGCGACGTGGATTTGTTGTCGCAAGAAGCGGCGGATTTCAGTGCGATTGGAAAACAAGAAGACCGGATTCTGGCCCGAGCGATTACTGCGATCGAATCGCACTCTGAAGGAGCGACGCTCCCGTTGAGCAATGGGCATACCATTCCGGTGATCGGAATCACAGGAACAGGTGGAGCCGGAAAAAGCTCATTGACGGATGAATTGATCCGTCGCTTTGTCCATGCCTTCCCCGATAAGAAATTGGCGATTGTCTGCGTCGATCCGACGAAATTTACTACCGGAGGCGCCTTATTGGGCGATCGCATCCGGATGAATGCGGTCTACCATCCGAATGTGTTCATGCGCAGTCTGGCCACGCGTTCCTCAAACCGCGCCATCTCGGATGCCGTGAATGGAACCGTCGCACTCTATAAAGCCGCCGGATTTGATGCGATACTGGTCGAAACCAGCGGAATCGGTCAAAGCGATCTGGAAATCACCCAGCTCGCCGACATCAGCATTTATGTGATGACCAGCGAATTCGGGGCGCCGAGTCAGCTTGAGAAAATCAACATGCTCGATCTGGCCGATTTCGTGGTGTTGAACAAATTCGAGAAGCGCGGATCGCTGGATGCGTTCCGTGATATCCGTAAGCAGGTGAAACGCTCCCGCAATGCCTGGGATGCCGCCGATCACGATCTTCCCGTATTTCCGACCATCGCCGCCCAGTTCAATGATGAAGGGGTCAATCGCTTCTTTGGTGCGTTACTGGCCAAGCTGAATGCGGATTATGGGAACGGATGGGTGTCGGAGGAATTTGGTCAAACGTCGCCGGCCGACCAACTATCCATCCAATCCATCATTCCGCCGAAGAAGGTTCGGTATTTATCCGACATCACCGACGAGATCCATTCCTATCATCAGCATGTGAAAGAACAGGCGGATGCGGCCGAGGCGCTTCAACACGTTCATTACGCATTGACGGTGGATGCCGGCAACGAGCCACTCAAGTTGAAATCCGCTGCGCTGGAACAGTCTCTCGATCGGGATGTGAAAGAAGCCTTGGATGGATGGGATGCGCTTCGCAACGCCTATCAGTCTGATGAGATGATCACCCATGTGCGGCATAAGGAAATCCGCACGCCGATGTACCGAAAGTCACTTAGCGGGACCCGAGTGCCGCGTGTCGCGTTTCCATCGTACCGATCGTGGGCCGATCGCGTCACCTTTGCCATGAAAGAAAACCTGCCAGGGTACTTCCCCTACACGGCAGGCGTGTTTCCGTTCAAGCGCGATGAGGAAGACCCTGCGCGGATGTTCGCCGGCGAAGGAACTCCGGAGCGCACGAATAAGCGATTTCATTATCTGAGCAAGGGGTTACCTGCGAAACGACTTTCCACGGCCTTCGACTCAGTGACCTTGTATGGGGAAGACCCGGATTGGCGCCCTGATATCTATGGCAAGATTGGAAACTCGGGTGTAAGCATATGTACGCTCGACGACATGAAGACCCTATATAAAGGATTCCGACTCACCTCACAGGACACATCCGTTTCGATGACCATCAATGGTCCGGCTCCAATGATCTTGGCGATGTTCATGAACACGGCGATTGACCAAGAAATGGACGCGCATCGTGCGGCACATGGCGAACCGACCGCTGAGGAAGCGAAACAGATCAAAGAAATGGCGTTGTCCACCGTTCGTGGAACGGTTCAAGCCGACATTCTGAAAGAAGACCAAGCGCAGAACACCTGCATTTTTTCGACTGAATTCGCGTTGCGGATGATGGGGGATATACAGGCGTATTTCACGGAGCATAAGGTTCGAAACTACTATTCGGTTTCGATTTCGGGATATCATATTGCGGAAGCCGGTGCGAATCCGATCACTCAAGCGGCCTTCACGTTGTCGAATGGGTTCACCTATGTGGAATATTATTTATCGCGGGGTTTAAAGATCGACGACTTCGCCCATAATCTGTCCTTCTTTTTCAGCAATGGATTGGATCCGGAATATGCGGTGATCGGTCGCGTGGCACGGCGCATCTGGGCCATCGCCATGAAGAACCGATACAAGGCCAACGAACGCTCGCAAAAGCTCAAATACCATATCCAGACGAGCGGACGCTCCTTGCATGCCAAGGAAATCCAATTCAATGACATCCGCACGACCTTGCAAGCGCTCATGGCCTTGAACGACCACTGCAATTCCTTGCATACGAACGCCTATGATGAGGCCATCACGACGCCGACGGAAGAATCCGTGCGTCGCGCCTTGGCCATCCAGATGATCATCAACAAGGAATTGGGTCTGTCCAAAAATGAGAACTCTTTGCAAGGATCCTTCATCATTTCGGAACTGACCGATTTGGTTGAGGATGCGATTCTTGCTGAATTCGACCGAATCACCGATCGCGGTGGTGTTCTCGGAGCGATGGAGACCATGTACCAGCGTGGAAAGATTCAAGAGGAAAGCCTGTACTACGAAACTCTGAAGCACAGCGGCGAACTTCCGATCATCGGTGTGAACACCTTCAAAGCGAAGGACGATTCGA
>CAYPOI010000034.1:0-7657 GCA_964412365.1 uncultured Chitinophagales bacterium
AACTTTCGGGATTTCTCATGATTGAATCTCCACTCATTTCCAAAAGGATATTTTCTAAATCAATGATTTTCATTGTTTTCGTATATCCCGTTTCTGAGAGAAAAGCTTTGAGGAGTTCGTCCAATTTGGACTTCTGATTGGAATCAAGTTCATTCAGTTGAATTCCTTCTCTAGGAAACATAGAACTAGGTATATAATGCCAAAGCATTTTAGACTCGTCATTGAATGGCAGCTGCGTTTTGTTCCTTTGAGCCTGAGATAGGGATTTCAAAAAATCAACTGCAGGTTTATCAGTAAAAAGGCTGAATGCCATAATACTTGATGCAACAACCAAAAGTGTAATAATAATATTATTCATATCACATGATTTTTCTAATAATGCCTAACGCCATGCTTTCCACATTGCATCAAAGTTTGTTTAATGAGATGTCGGCAAGTAAGTTATATTCGCGTCAATACGCAATAGATGACGTCCATTTGCTATGAAATTCCTATATCGCTTTCGCTAAGCGCTGACCCTCAAGCGCTATTCGCCTCGGTATCTCCAAACATGAATTGGGTGATGCGCTGACGGGGAAGTTGTCGAATGAGGCGAAGCATGGGTAGCGATCTACACCATTTCCCTTTTCTACAATTTGCTAATCAACGCGTCATTCCCCTCACCTCATCAACAACAGGCTCGAGGCCATCACGAGCATGCCGGCAACGACCCCGCCCATGGCGATGTGGTGACGTCCGTATTCTTCGGCGGTCGGAAGCAGCTCATCCAACGAGATGTAGACCATGATGCCGGCGACCGCTGTGAACACGATACCAAAGATCGAGTTGTTGAAGAAGGCGCTTAGGATGAAAAACCCGACCACAGCCCCGACAGGCTCCGCGAGTCCGGAAAGGAACGAGATCCAGAAGGCTTTTGTGCGGCTTTTCGTGGCGTAATAGATCGGCACCGACACGGCGATGCCTTCTGGGATGTTGTGGATGGCAACGGCTATTGCGATGCTGATCCCGATGGTCGGGTCGTGCATGGCCGCCATGAAGGTAGCCATGCCTTCGGGAAAGTTGTGGATGGCGATCGCCAGCGCCGAAAAAACACCCATCCGATGCAAGCGACCCGTATCCAGCGAGGCGATGGCCCCGCTTTTACTCATGTTTCGGATCTCGTGAGGGTTTTCGTAGGAAGGCACCAGCCAATCGATGATGGCAATCAACGCGATGCCACCGAAAAATGCGACCACGGTAATCCAATGTCCGAGTGCCGCGCCATGCACCGCGCTCAGGGAGGCGTCGGCCTTGGCGAAGATCTCCACAAAGGAGACATAAATCATGACGCCGGCCGAAAAGCCCAGCGACCCGCTGAGGAAGTTCGGATTGAAGGATTTCGATAGGAAGGCCATGAAACTGCCAATCACGGTGGAGAGTCCCGCGAAGAGGGTCAGTCCGAAGGCGAGCAGCAGATTATCGTGATTCATGGAAGGGATGATAAGCAAGATTCCGCATTGCTCAATCGATCATGATGATGAACGAGACGATTAATCCAACCCCCTCCACCACTCCTTAAATGGCCGATCCAGATCATCCAGGTTCACTAGCTCGCCGATGATGGGCGTGAGCAAAGGAATGTTGACGGATTGGTTGAGTTCGGTCAGTTTGGTCATCGGCTCGTCCCAAGGATGAAACCCCAATTTGAATTTGGACAGATGGATGGGCATGATGCGTTTCGCTTTGAGATCTTGTGCCGCGGTCAACACCTCTTCAGGCATCATATGGACTTCGTGCCAAGCTTCGTTGTACTGACCATTTTCAAGTATGGCCAAATCAAAACCGCCAAATGTCTCTCCGATGTCTGCGAAATGATTGTCGTAGCCGCTGTCGCCTCCAAGAAAGATCTTGAAATCGGGCGTTTCCAAAACGAAGGATAACCAGAGGGTGTTGTTTTTCTGAAATCCACGTCCGGAGAAATGCCGGGCTGGCGTGGTATGCAATGTGACATCATCGGCGATGATGATGGTTTCATTCCAATCCTTCTCGATGATGTTCGAAGGGTCGACATCCCAATGTTCCAAATGTTCACCTAGGCCTAATCCACAGATGATGTGCTTGATTTTAGGCGTCAACTTTTTGATCGTTCGATAATCCAAATGGTCGTAATGGTCGTGCGATAGAAGCAGAACATCGATGTCGGGCATGTCATCCGTCGAGTAGACATCCGTCCCCTTGAATGATTTCGCTGAACCCGGAATGGGGGATGCGCGCCCGCTGAAGACAGGATCAATTAGAAATCGCTTCCCATTCAATTGAATGAAATAAGACGAATGCCCGAACCAGACGAGGACGTTTTGTGTGAGGGGGATGTTCTTCAAATCCGTTTTGATGGATGGAAGAGTGTCGGTGGGTTCGGTCCGTGGAAATGTCGTGAAGATGAGATCGAAGGTGACACGCGCCATCGAATATCCCTCAGATACACGTGGCGTGAAGTGGACATTTTGGAATGTTCCGTCTTTGTACCGCGGCGATTGCCTGATTCGAGCCAAACGCTCTCCCGTTGGAGCTTTTCCAAATTGTGGCTGATGTATGAATGTCCAAGCGGCAATTGCCAAAAGCGCCACTATACTTAGAAACGGGATCATTGCTTGGGTACGTGGGCGGATCCGGATTATTGTCTCTCACCTCATCAGCAGAAGGCTCGAGGCCATCACGAGCATCCCGACTACGACCCCGCCCATGGCGATGTAGTGGCGTCCGTATTCTTCGGCGGTCGGAAGCAGCTCATCCAACGAGATGTAGACCATGATGCCGGCGACCGCTGTGAACACGATACCAAAGATCGAGTCGTTGAAGAAGGCGCTCAGAATGAAGAACGCGACCACGGCGAAGGCAATCAATGTAATGCCACCGAAAAATGCGACCACGGTAATCCAATGTCCGAGTGCCGCAGCGAGTTAATTAGCCGTGCGTTGTATCCAGACCAATTCTTTGTGATCTCTTTGCAGGCGGATCAATACTGCGGCCACATGTTTGCATATCGGCCCTAAAACATAATCACAGGTGCAGGAATGCTCAAGAATCTTGCCATCATCAAACCTCAAATCAACTTGATACTTGTTTGTACCGGTAACAACGGTTCGAAGATGTCCTTCTTGGAGAACTTGAAGCGGACCAACAACCCCCTTTTTGTAATAGGTCAATCCGTGTAAGAGGGTGACTTCATTTACAAACAGTTCAAATTCCGTCAATGGGATGGGCATGGTGATAGCTTTTATTACACAAATATACTACAATCCAATACAATGAATCAGATGATGACGTTCCGTATTCCATTGATTAGTTTGAGGCTCCGAAAAAAAGCCCAAGATTCGACTGAATCGTAAGTCTAGCCGCATTAGAAAACCATCACGTATTGTGATCGAACCGTTGTGCGCGGATCACCATGATCGCGACTCCAATCACGGTCACGATCAAAATCATCGAATTTGCCAATGTGATGAACCCGGACCACTTGGCCAGTTGGTGAAAGACGATGATTAGGATGCCGATCGCGATGAAGCCATTTCTCATGAAGGTCGATAGGCCGTCGATGTCCACATTCGCCCGTTTATCCTTGGTCATGGTATTGTAACCGGCGATCAGCATCGGCATGGATTTCACGGCGAACCCGGTGCCGATCATGAAGAGTCCTACAAGCAGATTCAGAAGGTCCATAATGATGTCTCAGGTTTCATGGAAAGGTGAATCCAAGATTACGAAAAACCCGATTCCGGGTTCTCGACCATTATTCGGCTTTTTCCCCCGCCGCCTGCTTGAACAACAGCGCCGAGGCGACCCAGAACACAGTAAAGAACGCTGTCACCCCCAAGATCTCACCCACCGAGCTATGCGGCAGATGCTGCGCACCCGTGGCCAAGGCATAACCTGCGATCGCCATCTGCGACACGGCGATGGCGCTCATCACCAACGTCATTCCTTTCGGTTGGAAGCGAGCTACCAACGCACCGGCAAATCCGACGGCAATCAATCCGAAGTAGGCCATATTGATAAGGTTGTCTTCAGAACCAATCAGTCCGACGGCCATGTTCGACCACATCAGGAAGAAGCCGGTCCCGATTCCTGTCCCCACAGCCAATCGATACGTCAAGGTGCTGGATACGCGCGAAATCAGCACATAAGCGGTCCCTGTGCTGAATATCAAGATACCCATGATGAGGAAATCACTGAAGGTCCAGTTGACCTCCGAGCTGAACTGCATCGCGATAAGCGGAATGGTGAGGATGCCAAGCGTAGCGATGGCGACTTTAAAAAGGGAGGATTGGATGGAACTCATGTTGTTGGTTGTTAGTGGTTTGTTGCTTGTTGCGCGACGTGCGATGTGCGTAGAAAGAGCTTTGAATTTCAAAGCACATAGGTAAAAAAGGGGCCGATTCAGGGTCGGAGTTTGGTCCAGAGCAGGGTTCCGCCGCCGGCCAGGATCAAAAAGAGAGGTAAGGCGCCGGGTTCGTCTTCCACCGTGACCATCATCACCAACAAGGCGATTCCAATGATGAGGGTGAGGACGGACAAGCGCGTTCGCGTCGTTTTTTTCATATGCGTAAATCATTTATGTGTTTTGATGATGCTTTCAAGCGCCTTCAAATGCGCCTCAAAGGCTGTTTTTCCTTCATAGGTGATGAAATAGCTCGTATTGGGCTTCTTCCCGATGAAGGATTTTTCCGAGCCGATGAACTCATCCTTTTCCAGCGCTTTGATGTGGCTGGCCAGGTTTCCATCGGTCACTTCCAGGAATTCTTTCAAGGATGTGAAATCGAGTCGGTCGTTCACCGCCAAGGCCGACATGATGCCGAGCCTTATGCGGCTTTCGAACGCCTTGTGCAAATCGTCGAACCTTGTTTTCACCGCTCGTACCGGATATGCATGTAAATACCGTATAGGATGTGGACGCCGCCGAATCCGATGGACCATACCAACAATCCGTGCTCGACGCTGAACGCGCCGAAGAGTCCCAACGCAATCTGCACCGCACCAAGGAGCTTCACTTCCCAAACGGTGTACTGACCCGCGCTGTACAGGGCGAGTCCATAGAATAGGAGCATCATTGGGGCGACCAATCCGAGCAATCCGTGTCCGATCAGGATGCCGATCAACACACCTCCCACGCCCATCGGGACGGCCATACTGACCAACAATCGCCTTGACGTCGCGTTCCAACTCGACACCCCTTTCTTGCCCGCCTTCCGCCACGAAAAGAAGATGGCGGTGATGAGGGAAATCAACAGAATGCCGACTCCAAGAACAATCAGACTATTCAAGGATTCGGATGGAATCGAATACTCTATGCCGTCCGGATTGAACCCGATGATGGAATTTGCGATGTAAGCGCCGATGAGAGCATAGGTGCCGGCCAAAATCCCTTCCCAACCGGAGAGGGACACGAATTTGGAGGAACGCTCCATCATGGAGCGGATGTCGGCCAGATCTTTTGAGTAGTCTCGTTCTTCGTTCATTAGAAAGTACTTTTTATTTCAAAGTTAAATAGAAAACGGTGGTGTGTCAAACTTATTTCGATTTCATCCCCCGTACCTACCTGCCTGCCGGCAGGCAGGCTCCTGTTCAATCCCTAAAACCGATCCAAATTCATCACTTTATCCCAAGCGGCCACGAAATCCTTTACGAATTTCACGTTCGCATCCGAACTCGCATAGACTTCAGATAAGGCACGAAGCTCGGAATGCGATCCGAAGATGAGGTCGGCACGGGTCGCCGTCCATCTCAGTTCACCGGTGGTGCGGTCGCGACCTTCGAAGCCTTCCTGAACCGGATCCACGGCTTTCCACGTGGTGCGCATGTCCAACAAGTTCACGAAGAAGTCATTGGTCAACACTCCAGGTCTGCCGGTGAAGACACCATGCGTCGAGCCGTTCCAGGTCGCGCCCATGGCCCGCATCCCGCCAACAAGTACGGTCATTTCTGGAGCAGTGAGGGTGAGCAATTGGGCTTTGTCGACCAGCAATTCTTCTGTGGAGAAAGAGGCTTTGGCTTTGATGTAGTTCCTGAATCCATCCGCAAACGGTTCCAACGCGCTGAACGATTCGATGTCGGTCTGTTCTTGCGAGGCATCCATCCGTCCGGGTTTGAATGGGACGGTGATGTCGACTCCACCGCGTTTGGCGGCTTCTTCGACACCGGCGCATCCGGCCAAGACGATCAGATCGGCCATGGAAACCGTTTTGCCGAAGCCTTTCTGGATTCCTTCGAGCACGTCCAGCACTTTTGCGAGCTGGGTCGGATTGTTCACTTTCCAATAGCGCATCGGAGCGAGGCGGATGCGGGCACCATTGGCACCTCCACGCATGTCCGAACCACGGAAGGTGGATGCCGATGCCCACGCCGTCGTCACAAGTTCGGACACGGACAAGCCACTTGCCAAAATCTGTGCTTTGAGTGTGCGGATGTCGGCTTCATTCACCAATTCGTGGTTCACGGCAGGGATGGGATCTTGCCAGAGCAAGTCTTCGGCCGGGACTTCCGGACCCAAATAGCGCGATTTCGGACCCATGTCGCGGTGCGTCAGTTTGAACCAAGCACGTGCGAAGGCGTCGGCGAATTGGTCGGGATGTTCATGGAAACGGCGCGAAATCTTCTCGTAAATCGGATCGAAGCGCAACGACAGATCCGTGGTGAGCATGGTCGGCGCGTGTTTGCGATTCGGATCATGCGCATCGGGAATGCTTCCGGCGCCGGCACCGTTTTTCGCGACCCATTGAAAGGCTCCTGCCGGACTCTTCGTCAGTTCCCACTCGCATCCGAACAGATTGTTGAAGAAATGATTGCTCCATTTGGTCGGAGTTTGGGTCCAGGTCACTTCCGGTCCGCCGGTGATGGTGTCGACACCGTGCCCGCTTCCGAGCGCGTTCGTCCAACCCAAGCCTTGCTCAGCGATTCCGGCGGCTTCTGGCTCCGGACCCACATTGGCCACATCACCCGCACCATGTGATTTTCCGAAAGTGTGTCCGCCCGCGATCAATGCCACGGTTTCTTCGTCGTTCATCGCCATACGCGCAAAGGTCTCGCGGATGTCGCGTGCCGCGGCGATCGGATCAGGGTTGCCATCGGGTCCTTCCGGATTCACATAAATCAATCCCATTTGCACGGCGGCAAGCGGATTTTCAAGGTTCCGTTCGCCGGAATAGCGTGTATCGGCTTCCAACCATTTCGATTCGGAGCCCCAGTACACATCTTGCTCGGGTTCCCAGACATCGGCTCGACCTCCCGCAAAACCGAACGGTTTGAAGTCCATCGATTCGAGGGCCACATGACCTGTGAGGATCATCAGATCCGCCCAAGAAATCTTCGCACCATATTTCTGTTTGATGGGCCACAACAAACGACGCGCTTTGTCGAGGTTGGCGTTATCGGGCCAGCTGTTGAGTGGAGCGAAGCGCTGCTGACCGGCTCCTGCGCCGCCACGACCGTCGCCCGTGCGATAGGTTCCGGCGCTGTGCCAAGCCATGCGAATGAAAAAGGGTCCGTAGTGACCGAAATCGGCCGGCCACCAGTCTTGCGAGTCGGTCATCAAGGCATGAAGATCTTTCTTGATCGCTTCGTAGTCCAAGCTCTCGAACGCCTTCGCATAATCGAACCCCTCGCCCATCGGATTCGACAACGA
>CAYPOI010000034.1:7757-26006 GCA_964412365.1 uncultured Chitinophagales bacterium
TTGGCTTGGATGAAAGGCCTGTGACTGGGCAATTGCCTTGTCCGTTCGAAGTGGTTTCCATAAAAAATCAGGGTATCGTGTAGTAGATAATATGACTACAAAATACCCTGAAATCTTAAGTGAGACCGTCAAAACTTGTATTAGATCTCGCCCCGACGTGCCACCAACGTCGCTTTGATTTCTCTCGCTTTATCCTCGGTCAGGTCATACCCCCACATCACCCAAATGGCCAATGCGGCGGCGATGGCAGGGATGGTGATGTCGGCCAATCTCAGATTGGTGAGGGTTTCGGTGGTTTGGACGGCCATGTTCTGATCGAATCCGACCAGTTTGAGCACCAATCCGCCTAAAACAAGGGCGATGCCTTGACCCAGTTTCACCATCCACCAGTAAATCGCTCCAAAGGTTCCTTCTTTGCGGGGCACACCGTTGTAAAGTTCATCCAGATCGCAAACGTCGGCGGTCATGCTCATCATCAACGTGAACAATCCGCCGATGCCGAACACGAAGAATGGAACAGGCATGAACATGAGCCATGGATTATCCGGACTGAAGCCCCACCATTTTAACGTATAACCAACAATAGATAGCAATGAGGCCACGATGAAGGCATTGCGTTTACCCCATCGGGTCGACATCCATGTGATGATCGGGATGATGAAAAATGCGGTGCACAAGGCACTGATGGTGGAAAACCAAGCGGGCCAGGTTCCTGCGCCGCCGTAATCGCCATTGAACATGTAAAAGACGATGATGAAATAACTGAATGACGCGACTAGCTGAAATCCGTTGAATACCAAGAACGTAGCGGCGCACAAACGCACGAACGGCTTGTTTTTGAAGATCTGAACCATGCTGCGCATCAGGCTCTTGAAATGGATGAGGATGGAGCTGATATCCAATTTAGGCTTGTTCGGGTCCACCTTCAATTCTGCCTCTTTACAGAACAAGGCCGGCATGATGCCCAAAATCATGCAGACCACACCAACCACGATCGCCAATTGATGCACGCCTTCGGCTTGGGTTTCAAACAGGTCCGGATTGGCGATAATCACCCAGAACCACGGAACGATCACCCAGGCCATCTGTCCAATCGTCTGCGAGAATCCCATCAAGCGAGTCCGTTCGTTGTAATCGGAGGTCATTTCATAACCGAGTCCGATCAGTGGTGTGGAATAAATCGTGTTTCCAACGATGTAGACCAACGAAAACAGCAGAAAGTACCAGAAGTTGTAGTTCTGCGAGTTTTCCGGATTCAATTGCCAAAGAATGATGAAAAACACACCGCTGAGGATGGCGCCGATGAAAATGTAGGGTTTGCGCCGCCCATATTTCGACACCGTGTTATCGGTGATGTAGCCCATGATGGGATCTGTGAGCGCGTCGAACAAACGAGGCAAGCCGCCAAGCAATCCGGCGAGGAAAGGATCCATCCCGAAGGCCGTCAGCAGAAAGAAGGAAAAAACACCTAGTGCTCCGGGAAGAAGATTATTGACCAGGTGACCCGCGCCAAACGCGGCTTTTTGTCCGAAGGGGACACGATCGGTGGTTTCAACGCTTTGCTGGGCCATGGTGCTACTGGTTAATAGGTGGTTTCACATCTTTCATGAGGGAATCGAGATCACCATCATAGGTTTTGGTGATGGGTCGACCATCGCGGGTCAGTCCGTCGAATATACCGTCATCCACCTGATTCCATAACACGTATTTGGCTTGGCCTTGCAGGTTGATCAAGCCGAAATGATTTTCCGAGCCCATCGGGTTGGCGGCATCTTTCCATTGCTCATCGAATCCGCTGAAATAAAAAACAGTGATCTTATTGCTGTCGGACCATTCGCGGATCAAATCATGGTAAAGCGCTGATTTGTACTCATCCACGGCGCGAGATCCCTCATCCCCATAATGTTCATTGGATTTTGTCGCCCATCCGGTTTCACCGATATGAACGGGTTTTTGGATGCCGACTGAATCCATATATGCGACTACGCTTTTATACTGGCTGATCGCATAATCCAGCGACCGGAGGATGGCCGCATCGATCTTTTCCATCTCTGAAAATCCGGCTTCATCCTCTCCCACATTCCAGAAGGCCGGATTGTAATGGGTATCGTGCATCGGATAGGTGTGCATCGAAATGAAATCCACCTCAGCAATCAACTCATTCAGCGCTTCTTTATGATATTCCGCTCCACCGCCGCCCCAGGAGGCGAAATTATCGGAACTGGTGATCCATAGGGATGGGGGAAGTCCGCCATTGGCTTTCAAATCCTGCAGGTGACGAACCCATTTGAGGATGATGGATGGATCCACATGATACTCCCAAGCCCAATGCACCATCGCTTCGTTGCCCACGGATATCATCGTCACGATCTCCGGATACGCATTGGCCAACTCGACACCCCGTGCGATTTCCACGGCATTTCGCTCCGCATCCTCATCGCGGATTCGCTCGGGCTCGGAAGTCCACGCATGCTTTGCATCGATCCACAATCCCAACATCACGACCATCTCGAAGTTCGGATCTTCCTGCTTCATCTCGCGGATGGCCTGTAGCAGATTCCCGGCTTCATCATAATGCACGTTGTAGGTGCGAAGGACCTTGATTCCCATCGCGCTTAGTATCCGCAAGTCGTCCTTCAACTGCGGAATCGTGGGCTGGATGTCGCGCGTGTTTTCTCGATAGCCGCCATATGACATCGCCCGATACGTCGGGTCACCTAAGATCTCTTGCGCTGTCTTCCATTCCGGTTTCGAAGCACACGACATCAGAAGCATCATGAACATCCATATTGGAAATGAGCGTTGGCAATTCATGCGAATCGGGATGTGGCGATCGAAACGGTGATTTTCTTCACCTCTCCGGTGCGACCGAAGATCTTTCCACTGGTATCTCGATCGACATCGAGCGAAGGTCGATTGACAGATGTTCCATTGGAATAAATCACAACCACACCGTCTTTATCCGCCAGTTTGTACACGATCGGAGTTTGGCAATAGGTGAAGCCCAATGACCCGGGTTCGAGTGACATCGATTGCGTCTGCTGCCGCACAACCACAAATTCCACGATCTTTTTCTCGGTGATGAAGTCCTCTTTTTTGAGCAATCCCGGTTCGAAGCGCAAGGCTCCATCCCGCACGCGAACGCCGAATTCGCCGAATCGGATGAGGATGTCTTCTTTCACTTGTCCGGTCATACCCGGCTGTTGAGCACCTCTGTGCTGTGGCGTGTGGGAATACGGATCGGTCGGAAACGCGCCATACAATTCGGGTGACTTATGGATGCCGATGCCTTCACCGATTTCCACATATTGCTCAGCCAATTTGTCAAGTACGGATGTCGACTCACCGTTCGCATTCCCTCTGATCCACACTTCTTGTGCCGCCAGATGCAATTTCGACACCATGTGCCAGTAGATGGAACCGAGTCCTTCATAGGCGAAGAAGGTCCCCGACCGACCTGTGAAGGTCTTGTGATTGAACACCTCTTCGAAGATTTGCAGGACGTTTTGCGAGTCCGTTTCGACCAGATGCGCATAAGGTGTCCCCTTCAACTGTTCGAGTGCGCCCTTCACATCGTCGGCGTTGTTGAAGTGCCCACTGAAATGATACCCACCCAGCACATCCTTGTGGATCAATAAAAGATTCCGATCAGCGACCAAGGCTTTCAACAGGTCGGATGAAGCCACCGCTTCTTTCGGAATCGAATTCTTCTGCAAGAAGCCCGGCAGATTCTTGTTCGGATAGAGGATGTAACTATTCTGGTCGCTACGATACAGGGCGCTGTTCCGAAGCGCATCCAGCAACGTGGATACCTCGGATGTGGACAAATACCCCGAACTGATCGCGGCTACCTGTCCTTCGAGCATTTCGCTGAGATGAGAAATGGTGATGCCGTCCGTTTCCATGCTCATCAAATTGTAAGCATGGTAGAGATGATCTGACCGCCGGTTCGCCCGGATGGAATGCTCCAAATAACGCAGGGCGATGTGGATGAATTCGGAAACTTGGCGAATCGTCAGTGTCGATTTTTTGCCCGAAAATCCTTTGTCGTAGATGAGATTTCGATAATCGCTGCCGGCATGACCCAGCGCGTCGGTGATCAGCTTCCGGTCGCGGTCGCTAACGGATCCTTCTAGAACCGCATCATGACGCAACAGGATGTCTTTAATTTCGGCGAAAAAAGCACCCATTTCTTCAGAGAGATGCACCTCTTCGATGGATGATTTGCTCAGCACCGACTCAACAAATTTCAAGAAACGCCGCAAATAGTACAAGGTCACCATCGACACGCCGTTTCCGACCAGCGCATTGTTCGCGTCGTTCCATTCGGGCCGCTGCGTGTTCATCCAGATGCCGCCTTCTGGAATGAAATTGGACATCTTGGACAGGACCGTAGCTAAGATTTTTTCCAAGAATCCGACATGATGGATCTCGCTGGAGCCGCTTCCCAACAAGGCTCCATCCGCTCCTTTCTGAGATTTCCGCTTGCGGATGGCATGATCCGAGGCCTCATCGAAGTCTATCGTGCTTTTCGGATTCTTCGCGATGTCGGCGTACGATTTGATTCGATACGGCACGTTCGCATAGGTGAAAAACTCGCTATCGATCAGCGTATCGAACGATTCGGGCTGATGCTTCTCGTAAAACTCGAGGAATTTGAGCAGATAGATGATCTGATGATCGCCCCAGTAGCCGATGTACGACCACGGATTGTCTTTTTCGATGGTTTCCCAATCGAATCCGCCTTTGGTCACGCGGTAGGGGTTGTAGCCATCGAAGGTGGTCGCATTCAGGAATTTGAACATCATTCCTTCGATGAAACCGGGATAGGCATGCACGAGGGTTTCCCAGTTCTGGAAAATATCGCGCCAATTGCCTTCGTAATCGAGGATTTTGGAGCCGTCGAGGTCGCTGTAGGTATTGATCGAAAACTTGTTCCAAGGGCGGCTCGGATCACCGTGCCGACGGCTGAATTTCAGCGGCAGGTATTCATTGGCCAAACGAAGCAGGTCGCGGTCGTCGGTATCAGATAGGAGTTTGGCGAGGTCGGCTTTGTCGAAGGTGTCCGACAAATCGTCGATGTTGGATTGATGTCGACGAAACACATCCCCGCTGGCTTTCTTCAAATAGGTGATGAAATCGGCCTTTTCAATGCGATAGTTGTGATCGAACGTCCCGCCCCGCATGATGTTGAACAGCACGTTGGCATAATGACGCGTGTCTTTAAGGTGATCTGCTGTGTACTGCAATCCATCCGCGCCCGCAACCAATTGAATCAGATTTTGCGTGCCTTTTTCGATATCGTGACGGATCTTGCTATCCAGATTGGAATCCGTTTTGATCCATTCATTCAGCTCGATGATCTGCGAATGAGACAGATTCACATTCGCGACCAACCTCCACGACGTTGTGCCATCCGCCTTAAGTTGGATGTCGGACTGGATAAAGTACGCTCCACGTTCTCCTTTCACATCCGTTTCGGGATGGATGGGTTGCCGATTCCGGAATTGGTTCAGTTGCAAGGATGACAACAGGTGGGTCGGCATCTGGAGTCCGAGCGACCAAACCACATTCGCTTTCAAGGCTTCACTAGGCTCGGCTTTGTCGACAATGATCGCACTCAGGGCATAAATCCCGAGTCCGGTTTCTTCCACCAGTTCACTGCGCTTGTAGGCATCCGCCAAATTGCTGGCTGCTGTCTGAAGATCGCTTTCAATGCCGTATGGCATGATATTCTGCAATCCATCCAAGACGGAAATATGACGTGGATTCGACGTGTGATTCACCAACTCCGATGTTTTGATGAACCCGAAGAGGTGACTCGAATTCCACTGATATCGAAAGGTCAGCCCAAGGTCATGATTGATTTCCTCGAACATGATTTTATTGCCGTAATCGTTCTTGTACAGATTGCGGGTGATGCGAAAGCGGTCTTTGGATCGGTATGAAAATGGCTCCCAAGTCAGAACTTCGTTCTCATCCGTAACCAGAAAAATGCTTTTGCTACCCGTCAACTCCGCGAAATCGGTGAGCTTGTCGTCGGTGTAATACGGGAACAGTGCATATTGGGCGTTTCTCCGACCGGCGCTCAATCCGCCATTGCTGGATATGAACATCCAGTGGTTCGAATCGCTCACCACGTTCATGAAAAATGGACGCATCCGATCGTGATCGGCGATTTTGAACCAGGTTTCGTTATTGATATCCGTTACACTAAGGGTCATGGGTGGGTTTTGTCGAAATGCTGTTGTAAAGTTTCTGATGTGGCCCCTGGGGCGTATGGATCAAAGGCGTGAATCTGTTTCAACGCATGGTAAGCGGCCCGTGGATGAAGCTTGTAATGACCGGCTTCGTCTGTCGGACCTTTCGCCATGATGCCGAACCATTCTTCGTTCATGTTGTTTTGTCCGGGGATGTAATCGCATGTGTATCCGCCATTCACCCAAGATGCTGTCGTGTTATGGACATCCAAATCCACGGTTTGCCCGGTTTTCCACCATCCATCGCTGAATTGAAAGGTGAAGCCGCCGATGGAGTTTCCGGCTTTTCCCATCCCTGCTGCGTTTTCATAGATGTCGAACCAGTTCGATGTGTTGTATCGAGCTTGGCACTCCTGATCTACTTGCTGGGTGATGGCGTTGTATGCGTCGGCTCCGAACTCGGTTAGAAGCACCGGCTTGCCGAATTCCGACTTCACACGGCCGTACAGATCGGTGAACGTCATGCCTCGATACGTATTGGTACCAAAAATGTCGATATCGGGCACTAGCTCGACAATCAGATCCAGAAATTGCACATCCCCATTGGCGATGGCGATGGGATGATTCGGATCGATTTGTTTCATGACCAAAGCCGCGTCGTTGAACAATTCATACATGTGACGAGCCCGAATGGTCGATTCCCGGTCTTCAATCGGAATGTCTTGCGTTTCGGCGGTTCCCCAGAAAAGTCCATAATTGTTCTCATTTCCGAGCAAATACAACAACAGGCCGGGTGTGTTTTTATACTCAAGCGCGAGCTGACGAACCTCATCCAGCAAGATCTCTCTGACTTGAGGATCGGAGTAATCGGTGTTGCCCACCCATTCCCCATTCAGGGTCATTCCATAGCGCCCGAACGAATGATTGAGCATCGTGTAGATGCCGTACTTGGCGTGGATGTATTCGATCCATTTCGGCTGGATGCCGGTGTACACGCGGATCGCATTGACGCCGATGTCTTGCAAGAGCGTCATTTCATCGTGCAGGGCTTTTTCAATGAAGTCGTCTGGCTGCTCCCACAGAATGAAGGAGTAATTCGTGCCGATGGGGAAATAATCCCAGTTCATTCCGTTCACCATGAACGGAGACCCATCCACCATCAATCTCCATCCATCGGTTTGCTCGACCACTTCAACAGGCACGGGTCGCGTCTGCTCGCAGGCGGAGAACGCGACGAATCCGATGAGTAAGGGGAGAATCCGAACGGAGTGGATCATGCCATGTTAATTCTGCTTCGTCTTACCCGTTTTTTTGGTTTTTTTAGGGGTGCCTTCGATTTCAGCCATCAGCTTGGTGTGATCCACTTTTTTGTTAATCATGTACTGCTGACCGATGGAGAGTAAGTTATACAACAGGTAATACAAGCTCAAGCCCGATGCGAAGTTATTGAACATGAACAGCAACATGACCGGAAGCACATAGGTGAACATCTTCATCTGCGGATTGGCCGCGCCACCTTGACCCGAGATCTTCATCTGCCAGACCATGGATGCGGTCATGAGCAGTACAAAACCTGCGATATGATCGCCTAGGAAGGGGATGGAGAACGGCAGATTGAGGATCACATCGGGAGCGGACAAATCCGGAGCCCAAAGAAACGCCTCGCCACGGATTTCAATCGCGTTCGAAAAGAAGCGCCACAGCGTCAGAAGAACCGGAAGCTGCAACAGGTTCGGCAAGCATCCTCCTAGCGGATTCACCTTCGCCTTTTTGAACAGAGCCATTGTGGCTTCTTGCTGTTTCTTCGGGTCCTCCTTGTACTTCTCTTGGATCAGCTTCATTTCCGGCTGCAGTTCGCGCATAGCGGCCATGCTTTCGAAGCTTTTCTTGGTCGGGTAATGCAGGATGATCTTGATGAGGATGGAAAACACGATGATCGCCAGGCCCATGTTTCCGAGCCACAGGTTCAGGTTTGTGAGAACCGGAAGGATGAGGAATTTGACGAAGGGTTTCGAGAACCAGTTGATCCAGGAATACCCCACATCCACCATGTCATAGGCCGTGGATTCGAATGCGGTAATTTTGGAATACTCCAGCGGACCCATGTAGAGATGGAACGACGCGGTGTTCTCATCGCCCAAGCGCCAACGTAGTGTGGTGGCATAGGTATGCTGGGTCTGCTCGTCGGTGGCATCGCCAGTGAGTTCGGAAATGACCACGGCACCCGTGCCTTTTACATCTGGCTTGATGATTTGTGTGAAAAACTTGGTTTTGGATGCGACCCAGTCCGTTTCGCCATTGAAATTCTTGTCTTCGCGTCCTGATTCGGAACGGATGATCTGCTCCAGTTCACCGGCCATTGACACATAAGCCGATTTGAAGGTGCCTTCCGACGCGCGGGATTTTTCGGTGGAGCTGAGGCGGGGAACGAACGAGAGTTCGAGGTTGCGATCGCTCAGGAACGATTGGGCGCCTTCGAAGCGGACATCCAGATCGAAATCATACGATTCAGCATTCAGGGTATAGGTGTAAACCAAGCGCTTGCCCGGTTCCGGCTCGAACACGTATTCCAAGGTCGTGGTTTCGCCCTCGCCCAACGAGATGGCGTTTCCTGGAGTGGATTGGCTGAAGACCAGCGAACGGGTTTCGATGTTGTAATTCTGCGTCGAGATGAATCCGAGCGAGTAGGCCGACCGTGTGGTGTCGGAAATCATCTGAACCGGCGTGCCATCCCATTTCGCGTACTGGGTTAGCTGGATGCTGGCTGGACCCGCGCCCACGTTCGTGAACACAGCTGTGTAATACGGAGTGGAGACGGTGTACAGAAGGGTGTCGGTCACCGAGCTCGTGAATACGCCGCCCGTGGCGATTTCGGCTTGGGCTTCCGGCGTGATCGTCGGCACAATTTCGGTTTCGGATGGCGGATTGAGCGCTTGCGCCACGCGGATGCTGTCTTGCACCCGCCGTTGTTCGATCATCCGGTTGCGCTGTTCCTCGTCTGGCGACATATACCAGAACCACGTCATCATAATGAGAAACATCAGGGCGAAACCGACTACTGTATTACGATCCACAATTGATAGGCTTAGAGAGAATGATTAAGGAACAGGGTCGAAGCCGTCGCCACCCCAAGGATGACAGCGTCCGATCCGCTTGATAGCCAGCCAACCGCCCTTCCAAGCGCCATGCTTTTGCAAGGCTTCGACGGCATAGGCGCTGCATGTTGGCTGATACCGGCAACGGGCTGGAAAATACGGGGATATCACAAGCTGATAAAACCGGATGAATGCGATGAACACATGTTTCATGCCGGCAAGACCTTCTCGAGCCGTTCAACCAGATCCCGGATATCCTGCTGGATGAGGGTGAACGGCACATCCGCCTTCTTCGATATGAAGATGCCATGAAAGCCGTACAGTCCATTGAAGGATGGGGGCTGCAAGCGGTAGGCTTCCCGCATCCGGCGTTTGCACCGGTTGCGGATTACCGCGTTGCCTAATTTTCGACCTGCCACAAATGCGACAAGGCAACCGGTTGTCGGATCGGGGAACACCAAATAACGGAGATCCACGTTCGATGCCGACAGTCGGTTGCCTTCTCTGAAGAGGCGATCAAAATGTGATTTTCCCCTAAGGATATTGGCCCTGGGGAGGAAAAAACGGTCAGACCGATTATTTCGGTCCGCGTTCATCACTGACGGTGAGCTTGTGACGGCCCTTGGCACGGCGTCTTTTCAGAACTTGCTGGCCTTTGAGGTCGTCCATGCGGGCACGGAACCCATGTGTGTTCACACGCTTGCGTCGGCTGGGTTGAAACGTACGTTTCATTAGAGGAAAACGTTAAAATGGTGGAATATGTCTGGCCTGTGAGGTCGTGGCCATTTATGGAAAGACAACAAAAATAGCATATTTATTCCTAAATTAGAAGTCTCTACAAATCCTTTTTTTCATGTTCGACGCGTTTCTCAAGATGGTCGGGTCCATTTTCGGTTCAAAATCCGACCGCGACCTTCGCTCCATCACGCCCATTGTGGCTCAAATCAATGCTCTTGGCTCTCAAATCGAGGGTCTTTCCGATTCGGAACTCCAAGCCAAGACCCAATCCTTTAAAGATCGAATTCGTGAGGATGCGGCCGACGTCCGGGCTCAGATCGAGTCGCTGAAAGCCGAACTCGAGGTGGCCAATTCTCCGTTGTCGATCGACGAACGTCGTTCGAAGTCCGAAGAAATCGATTCTTTGGAAAAAGAAGAGCTCGACATCATCGAAGACACGCTGGACGATCTGCTTCCGGAAGCCTATGCCGTTCTCAAAGAAACATGCCGCCGCTTTGTGGGCAAATCATGGAAAGTGGCTGGCAGCGATGTCGTTTGGAACATGGTTCCCTATGATGTGCAGCTGGTTGGTGCCATCACCCTTCACCAAGGCAAAATCGCAGAAATGAAAACGGGTGAAGGTAAAACCCTCGTTGCCATTTTCCCGGCTTACTTGAACGCATTGGTCGGTCGCGGTGTCAATGTAGTGACCGTGAACGATTACCTCGCCAAACGTGACTGCGAATGGAACGAGCCGATTTTCAATTTCCACGGATTGCGTGTGGATTGCATCGACCGTCACGAGCCGAACTCCGATGCGCGTCGGAATGCTTATATGGCCGACATCACCTACGGCACGAACAACGAATTCGGGTTCGATTACCTGCGCGACAACATGGTGCTCAGCTCAGACCAGTTGGTGCAGCGCAAACATCACTACACGATTGTGGATGAGGTCGATTCCGTCTTGATTGATGAGGCTCGTACGCCGTTGATCATCTCGGGTCCGGTAATGCAAGACACCCAGTCTGCGAAATACACCGAATTGAAGCCGCGTGTCCTTTCGTTGGTTGAAGCCCAGAAAAAACTCGTCGCCAAGTATGTCTCGGATGCCGAAGCCGCGCTGAAATCGGGCGATGAGGATAAAGCCGGACTCCAACTGTTCCGCGCCAAGCGTGGGTTCCCGAAAAACGGTCGCTACATGAAACTCATGCAAGAGCCGGAGTATCAGAAGCTGACGCAGAAAACCGAGTACTTCTATCTGCAGGATAGCGGACGGAATATGAACGTGGTGGATGAGGACATGTACTACTCGGTCGACATGCGTTCGAACAGCATCGAAATGACGGAAAAAGGTCGTGAGCTGATTACCCCGAGCAACGAAGATCCTGACTTTTTCGTGATTCCGGACATGGGCATGGAAACCGCCAAGCTCGAAGAGGAATTGGATGCAAAACGTGTGGCTGGAGTTGAGGATAGCCTGATTCGACGGGAAAAAGCCGAGCGGATGCAGCAGTTGAATCTGCGTTTCGCCGAGCGTGCCGACCGCCTCCACTCGATCAACCAATTGTTGAAAGCCTACACCTTGTTCGAGAAAGATGATGAGTACATCGTTCAAGAAGGGAAAGTGCTGATTGTGGATGAGCACACGGGTCGTGTGATGCAAGGACGCCGGTATTCAGACGGCTTGCATCAAGCCATCGAAGCCAAAGAAAATGTGAAAGTGGAAGCGTCGACCCAGACCTACGCCACCATCACGCTTCAGAACTATTTCCGGATGTACCACAAAATCGCCGGGATGACCGGTACGGCGGTCACGGAAGAAGCGGAATTTTTCCAGATCTATAAGTTGGATGTGATTGAAATTCCAACAAACCGACCCATCGCGCGGAAAGATGAAGAGGATTTCGTGTTCCGCACGAAGCGCGAGAAATTCAACGCGGCGATCAAGAAGATTGAAGAATATCATCACAAAGGTCAGCCGGTTTTGGTCGGTACGACGAGTGTGGAAGTGTCGGAGACTCTCAGCCGGATGTTGCAACGAAGCGGCATCAAGCACAATGTCTTGAACGCGAAGCAGCACCAACGCGAGAGTGAGATCGTATCGGAAGCGGGTCGTAAAGGTGCCGTCACCATCGCGACGAACATGGCGGGACGGGGAACGGATATCAAACTGGCCGAGGGCGTGAATGAACTCGGCGGACTCGCGATCTTGGGTACCGAGCGACATGAGTCGCGTCGGATTGATTTGCAGTTGAGAGGTCGTTCGGGTCGTCAAGGCGATCCGGGTGAGACCCAATTCTATGTGTCGCTGGAAGATGAACTGATGCGCTTGTTCGGATCCGATCGCATCGCGAATGTCATGGATCGCATGAAGTTCGAGGAAGGCGAAGTGATTCAGCATCCGTGGGTCACGAAATCACTCGAACGCGCTCAAACAAAAGTCGAGCAGAACAACTTCGGCATCCGGAAGCGTCAGCTTGAATACGATGACGTGTTGAACAACCAGCGGAATGTGGTCTATGCACGTCGGAAGCACGCTTTGCTCGGCGACCGCCTGAATGGCGACATCCTGAACATGCTTCAGGATTTGTTGGGATCGTTCATCGACGAACATTTCAAAGACGGCGACTACGATGGCATCGCAGAGAAAATGATGCGCATGTTGGCTGTGGATGTGGACGTGGATGCGGTGGCTTGGGCTCGCATGGGCGACGATATGCTGCTGGACCATCTCACAACGGTTGCCTTGGAAGCCTATCAGACCAAGAGTCGCTTGCTCATCGAGCCATTCTTTAAGGTG
Source organism: uncultured Chitinophagales bacterium (assembly GCA_964412365.1). Classification (GTDB taxonomy): domain Bacteria; phylum Bacteroidota; class Rhodothermia; order Balneolales; family HLUCCA01; genus CAMTWZ01. Next base: position 20,573 of record CAYPOI010000034.1, read on the forward strand.
ATGGAGCAAATCAAGAGCTCCAATCAAGAAACAGCTCCGACCTCGGTTCAGGTAATCTTCACCGATGGATCCAAACGCATGCGCGTGCTGGTGGAAGTGGAAAAAGCCCTTCAAACCGAAGGACAGGAACTCATCCGTTCGCTTGAGCGCAGTGCGATTCTGTCTGTGATCGATGAGCGCTGGATGGAACACCTTCGTGATCTGGATTCCGTGAAGGAAGGGATTGGATTGCGCGCATTTGGTCAGAAAGATCCGTTATTGGAATACAAGCGCGAAGCGTTCGGCATGTTCCAGAATTTGGTCGGCGTGATGAATGAGGAAATCATCGGATTGTTGTGGAAGGCGGTTCCGGAAGGAAGCGGCCAACCAGGCAGACCCGTGGCTCCGCAACGCAAGTTGGATATGAGTCGCCTCAAAACACGTCACGACAGCTCCGAAGGTATGGGAATCAAGTTCGACGCGCCATCCACATCCGGCAATAAACCGCCGGCGACAGGCGGACAAGCGCCGAAATTGGCTCCGATCCATGTCGGACCAAAAGTGGGTCGCAACGATCCGTGTCCGTGCGGATCAGGGAAGAAATACAAGAACTGTCACGGCGCGGCATGATCCGCGCTGGGTTCCTTCTGGTCACCGTCTTGATGCCGGGTGTGCTGTTCGCACAAACGGATTCGATCAAGGTGGTGATGGAAGGCGTGGTGATATCGACGAATCGGTCGACCCGCACTATCGAAGATATTCCGACCCGCATCGAAATCATCGCAGGCGAGGAATTGGTGGAGAAAGGGAATATGCGACCGGGCGACATCCGCATGCTCCTGAACGAAATGACGGGCATCACCATCCGTCAGGAATCGTCTTTCCTCGGTGAATCCGGAATTCAGATGCAAGGACTGAACCGGCGCTTCACGCAGGTGCTGAAAGACGGATTTCCCTTATATGATGGACTTTCTGGCGGATTGGGGCTCCTTCAAACTCCACCGTTGGATTTGGAGCGCGTGGAAATCATCAAAGGTCCAGCGTCGACATTGTATGGCGCCGGAGCGGTCGCCGGATTGGTGAATCTGGTGTCGCGTAGACCCACCGATGAGCCGGAAATGCGCCTATTGGTAAATGGAACGACCGCCGGTGGCGCAGATGCCTCGGTTTTATATCTGCGTCCGGGACGAATTGTCAGTTCGTCTACCTATGTTCAGGGCGGATGGCAGCGGTTGTATGATCCATCGGATGAGGGATTTTCCGCGATTCCGAAATCCTCGAAAGCCTATCTGCGGCAGTCGTTATTTGCGAACCCAACATCAGTAACAGATATCCACATCACCGGAACCTATTCTCATGATGACCGGACCGGTGGTGCGATGGATAGCGATGGCTACCGGGTTCGCGCCAAATCGGAGCTGAAGTCGGCTCAAGCGGTGATTTCGCATGAACTTGGGGATTGGACGATGCGCTCGCGATCGAGCGTTTCGCGGTATGATCGACATCAGACCGACACCCGATTTGATGGGCCACGGGACCATCAGACGCATCGGTTTTCGGAATTGACCGCTTCCACCATTCATGAAACCAACGAATGGGTGCTCGGAGCGGCGGTTCAAGACGTGAAGTATGCCCAATCGCCGGAGGAAAGCAGCACCATGAGCCTTTTCGGAAATTGGATTCACATACTTCGTCCGGGTGTGGTTCTTGAAGCCGGATATCGGCTCGATCACGTGGATCCATATGGTACGCAGCATCTTCCACGTTTGAGCTTGATGGTGTCGCCCTCGCTGAATCAGACCTATCGCATCAGCGGCGGGATGGGATATGTGCTACCGACCTTGTATCTCGATTCGTATCGGCGCCCGGTGGATTACTTGCGGCCCGAACACATACGCTCGGTGAAGCCGGAACAAAGTCTTGGCGGCACAGCGGATGCGAACTTCCGTACGGAATGGGCGTCTCTGAATGTGATGGGGTTCTGGACACAGGTCAACAATGGGTTGAGTAGCGAGCTCGTCGGGTTCCTGGAAGAAGGAGGCATCGGTATTGGTACCATGGTCAAGAACTCCGATTCGATTCTTGTGCGGGGTATCGAGACGAATCTCAAATTAGACCACGAACCGTTCGCGCTGTATCTGGGGCACACGTTCACCGACACGGATGCGGAGTTGGTCTCCCGTCACCGATTCAACTCAGTTCTGATGATTGAGGAAGAAGACGCGTGGCGAATCGGACTCGAAGCCTATTACCATGGCCAGCAAAGCATCGGAAAACCCTACGTTATTGCCGGCATCATGGCGGATTACCGGATCGGGTTCGCCACGGTGTTCATCAATTTGGAGAATGCGTTCGATGTGCGGCAGACGCGCTTCGAGCGGGTGTATACCACATTTGCTGGTACAACGGTGCCATTCGCAGATATGGCGCCCCTGTATGCCCCTCTTGACGGCCGAATTCTGAACGGCGGGGTGCGTTTCGAGTTCTAACGCGCCAAGAGATAGTAGCCGATTCCGGCGGACAATAGCCCGCCTATCACAGAAGCGAGGATGTACGCACTGGCTACACCATACGCGCCGTGCTGCATCAGACTGAGTGTTTCGGCGGAAAAGGCTGAGAATGTGGTGAATCCGCCACAGATGCCGGTGCTTAGGAAGAAGCGCCATTCGGGCGACATCGGGTTTTTCAGGCTCCATCCGATCAGACATCCGATGGCGAACGACCCGGCGAGGTTGATCCAGAACGTGGACCAAGGGAATGCGGGGGATGTGTGGGCTCCCAACCAGTTGGTGACCAGGAAACGAGCGCTGGCCCCAAGGAATCCTCCCGCGCCGACGATCAGGCTAAGATTTAAAATGCTCACTGATGCGCCGATTCATGAGTCGGTTATAGTGCTGATATTCGCTAAATCGCGCCGTGAACCGCATTTCTTTGTCCTCTTTCACCGCAACCACATCCACTTTCGTGGCAATCTCCGGGTTTTCGGTGATGGTGACCTGAATGTCTCCGAGCTTATACGATTCGATGAGTTTGCTCATACCGCTTGACGGAACTCAGTCGGTGTTGAGCCGGTGATTTTGCGGAATGTGCGATTGAAATGGGTGACCGAATTGAAGCCCACTTCATACGCCACTTGTGAAATCGATAAGCCGGTCGACGACATCAGCGACTTTGCTTTCTCGATGCGAAGCCGATTCACATATTCAGAGAAGTTCATGCCCGTCGCTTTCTTAAACATCCGGCAAAAATGGGCCGCGCTCATGTTCGCCACATTCGCCACTTTATCGAGATTCAATTCTTGATTGAGATTGGAGGTGATGAAATCGCGACTTTTTCGGATGCCGTCGGGCTCCAGATGATCGGGCGTGACCGACAGTTTTTCCGCCAAGGTGGAAATGTGCTTCGCAAAAATCTCCAGAAGTCGGACTACGGCCTCATACTGCTTCGGGGTGAGCACTTGACTTGAATTCAGCAGATCGTGGACCTCGTCGGGATCCGTTTTGAAGCCCCAATCCAACACATGTTTGGTTGTTTGCGTCAATTTTTCGGCTGTGACCGCTTCCAACAACACTTCACCGGTTTGCAAATAGCCGATCACCTTGTCGTGCAGCTTCACCGGCACGGCCGATACATGGATGCCTGCGAAACAGGTGTGATGCAAGGTTTCACTGTCTCCCGGAACATGTACACCGTCTACATGCACGCATGTTCGGCAAGCTTCGTTGTGCTCTCGCATGAAATGGCAGAACGGATTCTCGGTGCCTTGGTCGTGACGTACCGGGTCGGATGATGCGGGATCGCGCAAAATCAGGGGCAAATGAGTCACTTCCTTGAACGCCTGCTCATATTCCAGATAGAGATCTGAATGGGAAAGGTCGTCCAGCAGTTTTTGAATCGCGTGTTGGTCCATAGATACGGCTTGACACGCAATTTAGGGATTTTTAACCCAACCACCCCTCCCGATCCAGATTCCGATATTGGATGGCTTCGGCTAGATGATGCGTGCGGATCTCCTCGCTTCCGTCCAGATCCGCGATGGTCCGCGACACCTTCAGGATCCGGTCGTAGGCCCGGGCACTGAGCCCGAGCATGGTCAGTGCTTTTTTCAAAAGCGCGGTTCCGGTATCGTCGATTTTGCACAACTTCCGAACCAGTTTTGAGTGCATCTGCGCATTGTTGTAAATCCCTTTCATGCCCATGAACCGATGCGATTGCCGCTCCCGGGCTTGTATCACGCGGTGACGAATATGCAACGAGGTTTCGCCTTCATGGCGGGATGTGAGATCGTCGAAGTGCAATTTCGGAACTTCGATATGGAGGTCGATCCGATCCAGCAGCGGACCGCTGATCTTGTTCAAATACCGTTGCATCGCCATCTGTTGCGAGCCCGAGGCCGCACCTGGATCATACCAATCGCCGCTGGGCGACGGATTCATGCTTGCCACCAACATCACCCGCGACGGATATTTCACGCTCATCTTGGCACGGGAGATCGATACGAATCCGTCTTCCAATGGCTGACGCATCACTTCCAAGGCGCTGCGTTTGAACTCGGGAAGCTCGTCCAGAAACAACACACCGTTGTGGGCCAACGACATTTCTCCGGGCATCGGCGTGCTTCCGCCTCCGACCAGAGCCACATCCGAAATCGTGTGATGCGGCGCACGAAATGGACGCGTCGACACCAACCCGCGCTCCTTATGTAGCATTCCGGTGACGGAATGTATTTTCGTGGCCTCAAGCGCTTCCTCGGTGCTCAGCGGAGGCAAAATACCAGGCAAGCGCCGCGCCATCATGGTTTTCCCCGATCCGGGCGGACCCACAAGAATGATGTTATGTCCGCCGGCCGCGGCCACTTCCAAGGCTCGCTTCACATTTTCCTGACCTTTCACATCGGAAAAATCGAATCCGGGATCCATCTGCGCCGGACCCAGAATATCCTTGATGTCGGTTTTGATCGGTTCGATGGTCATCAAGCCGTTCAACATGTCCACAACGTCCTTCAACTTGGACACCGCGAGCACACGAATCCCATCCACCACACCGGCTTCCATGCCATTGTCGATCGGAAGAATGATGCTGTCGAAACCTCGGTCGCGGGCTTCAACGGTGATGGGGAGCACGCCTTTGACCGGACGCACCGTTCCATCCAACGCCAATTCACCTAAGATCACGGTGTTGGCCAATTCATCGAGCTTCACTTGGTTGGATGCGGCAAGCAATCCCATCGCAATAGCCAGATCGAAGGCGCTGCCTTCTTTTGGGAGATCGGCGGGGGCGAGATTGACCGTCACGCGGCCGTAAGGAAAACTGTAGCCTGAGTTTTTGAACGCCGCTTCGATGCGGCTGTACGATTCATGAATGGCTTTATCCGGAAGGCCGACGAGATTGTATTTGGGGAGTCCGAACGCGATGTTCGTTTCGACGTGAATGATATGCGCGTCAACGCCATAGG
>CAYPOI010000035.1:0-25688 GCA_964412365.1 uncultured Chitinophagales bacterium
GAACTGGCCCAAATCCGCGAAGCACGCCAGCGTCAATTGCTTGAAAACAGAGCCATCTCGCAGCAGGATTATGACATCATGCTCAACGAGGTCAATACGATCAAGGCCGAAATCGACCTGATCAAAGCCAATATCGCAAAGACGGAAGTGGTGGCACCATTCGACGGCATGGTAGGACTGAGAAACGTGTCGGAAGGCGCCTTTGTCTCGGTTGGCCAGCAGTTGGCCACGTTGCAAAATCTCGATCGTATCCGGATCGACTTTTCCGTGCCTGAACGCTATGCGGCGAGCGTGAAGACCCAAGATACGATTCGATTCACACGCCAGGGTTCAGGCGAGATATACACCGCTGTGATTTCCGCGATCGAACCACGCATCGATCCGAACACCCGCACCTTAAGCATCCGCGCCACAGCGGCCAATCCTGGCCGCCAAATTCTACCCGGAGCGTTCGCACAAATAACATATTCGCTTAGCCAAATATCCGATGCCTTGCTCGTTCCATCCGAAGCCATCATACCTGAATTAGGACAGACGTTTGTATTCGTTCTCAGAGATGGAAAAGCGCACCGTGTGCCGGTTCAGACCGGAATCCGCACCGATACTCAGATTCAGATCACCGACGGATTGGTCCCTGGTGATTCGGTTCTTGTGACTGGAATCCTGCAATTGAGGCAGGGAATGGCTGTGCGGGTGACGCAATGAGTTTATCCTCCATCAGCATTCGCCGTCCCGTCCTTGCGACGGTGATGTCAATCGTAATCGTCCTGTTCGGTGTGATCGGCTACACATATTTGGGCGTCCGTGAATATCCTGCCGTAGATCCGCCGATAGTGACGGTGTCCACAAACTACGTCGGGGCGAATGCGGATGTGATCGAATCGCAGATCACCGAGCCATTGGAGGAATCCATCAACGGTATCGCAGGAATCCGGACGCTGACCTCGGTGAGTCGCGAAGGCCGATCCACCATCACGGTCGAGTTCTATCTCGAAACGGACATGGAAGCGGCCGCGAACGATGTGCGGGAGAGGGTCTCACGTGCGCAACGAAATCTTCCATTGGATGTGGAACCTCCGATTGTGACCAAAGCCGATGCCGATTCATCGCCCATCGTCTTTTTGAACGTCTCCAGCGACACCCGGCCCATTCTTGAGGTATCGGACATCGCATCGACCCGCATCAAAGAGCGTATGCAAACCATTCCCGGGGTTTCCGCGGTCAGTGTTTGGGGTGAAAAACGGTATTCGATGCGGTTGTGGATGGATCCGGCCAAACTCGCCGCCTATCAGCTCACGCCATTGGATGTGCGTCGAGCCTTGGATCGGGAGAATGTGGAGCTTCCAGGGGGACGCATTGAAGGCCAGTCGGTGGAATTGTCGGTTCGGACCCTAAGCCGACTCGAAACGCCCGAAGAATTTAACAACATCATCATCCGCGAATCCGATGGGAATGTGGTGCGGATGCGGGATGTGGGTTATGCCGAAATCGGCGCCGAAAATCAACGCACCGTCCTGAAACGGGATGGTGTGGCCATGGTGGGCGTGGTGTTGGTTCCGCAGCCGGGTGTGAACAACATCGCTATTGCCGATGAATTTTATAAACGTTTGGAGAGCATTGAGCGGGATCTGCCGGAGGACATCCGTCTTGCGGTGGGTTTCGACATCACACAGTACATCCGTGAATCAATCACCGAAGTGCAGGACACCGTCATCACCGCATTCGTGTTGGTCGTTCTCATCATTTTCCTGTTCCTACGTGACTGGCGCACCACCATCATTCCGGTTGTAGTGATTCCTATCTCCTTGATCGGCGCGTTTTTCGTGATGTTCGTGGCCGGATTTTCCATCAACGTGCTCACCATGCTCGGCATCGTGCTGGCCATCGGCTTGGTAGTGGATGACGCCATCGTTGTGATGGAGAACATCTACACGAAGATCGAAGACGGCCTCACCCCAGACGAAGCCGCCTCCAAAGGGGCAGCGGAAATCTTCTTCGCGGTGATTTCAACCACCACGGCATTGGTGGCTGTATTTCTGCCTGTGATTTTCTTGGAAGGCATCACAGGTCGATTGTTCCGCGAATTCGGTTTGGTCATGGCCGGAAGCGTGATCATCTCGTCGTTTGTGGCCCTCACACTCACGCCGATGCTCTCGGCCCGCATCCTGAAAAAACGAGCCAAACAACCTTGGATATACACGTTCACTGAGCCGTTTTTCGTATCCCTCACCAATGGATATGAATCCACCCTCCGTGGGTTCATGCGAGTCAGATGGCTCGGTTTTGTGATGATTCTGATATCGGCAGGAATCATTGCTTGGATGGGAAGCCAACTTCAAACCGAGCTCGCTCCGATGGAAGACCGCGGACGGTTGCGGATTGCGGCGACCGGTCCGGAGGGCACCACCTTCGAATTCATGGATCGGTATATCGATGAAGTCGTGAGTGTGATCAAAGACACCATCCCAGAATCGTCTGCCATCATATCGGTCACGTCACCTGGTTTTGCGGCTGCCAGCTCGGTCAATTCCGGATTCGTGAACCTGATTCTGACTGATGCGAGCCAGCGTTCGCGTTCGCAACAAGAGATCGCGGCAGAATTGAACCAGCTATTGACGGGTTATTCCGCAGCACGTGCTTTCATCATCCAGGATCAGACCATTGGAGGCGGACGTGGCGGACTTCCGGTCCAATTCGTGATCCAAGCCGCGAATTTCGAGAAATTGACCGAAGTACTGCCTGGATTTGTGGATCAGGCACGTCAGAATCCGGTGTTTTCGGCGGTGGATGTGGACTTGAAATTCAATAAGCCAGAATTGCAGATCGACATCAACCGCGAACGGGCTCGATCATTAGGCGTATCCGCCATCGATGTGGCCCAGACCCTGCAGTTGGCCCTAAGCGGACAGCGGTTCAGCTATTTCATCATGAATGGAAAGCAATATCAGGTGATCGGGCAATTATCGCGGGAATTTCGCGATGCGCCGGTGAATCTGCGCTCCTTGTTCGTGAAGAACGATCGAGGGGAGATGATTCAGCTGGATAATGTGGTGACGATCACGGAGAAAGTGAGTCCGCCCGCATTGTACCGATTCAACCGCTATGTATCGGCCACGGTCTCCGCCGGCTTGGCACCAGGCAAGACCCTTGGTGATGGCATCGACGCGATGAACGACATCGCCGCCACGACACTGGATGATACCTTCACCACCACCCTCGCAGGGACATCCCGGGATTTTGCAGAGTCTTCATCCAGCTTGCTGTTCGCGTTCGCACTGGCCATCATCCTGATCTATTTGGTCTTATCGGCGCAGTTCGAGAGCTTCCGCGATCCGTTCATCATCTTGTTTACGGTTCCTTTGGCGGTGGCCGGTGCGGTGTTGTCGCTGTGGTTGTACGGACAAACCCTGAACATCTTCTCCCAGATCGGGATTATCATGCTCGTCGGTTTGGTGTCGAAAAACGGAATCCTGATTGTCGAATTCGCCAATCAGCGCAAAGAAACAGGCTTGAAAGCACTGGATGCGGTTGTGGATGCGGCCGTCGTTCGGTTCCGCCCGATCCTGATGACCAGCGCCTCCACCATATTGGGCAGCCTCCCGATCGCCCTGGCCTTGGGCGCCGGATCGGAGAGCCGTGTATCGATGGGTATCGCCGTGATCGGAGGCTTGCTGTTCGCAAGTCTGCTCACATTGTATGTCATCCCGGCGATTTATAGCTATTTCACGGCCGAAACGAAATAAGGTCTTGCGTCGGTCCGTATCGCGCTTTAAATTTTAGGATAAGCTAAAATTTAGAGAGAAGTAGATATGGTTGACTGGTTTGTTTCCCAGCATCCCGTGATGCAGGCGCTGATGGCAGGCACCTTCGGATGGGCGATGAATGCGCTTGGCGCATCGCTTGTGTTCTTTTTCAAGACCTTCAATCGACGAGGAATGGATTACATGCTCGGATTCGCAGGTGGTGTGATGCTTGCGGCGAGCTTTTGGTCGTTGCTAAATCCGGCTATTTCGATGTCCGAAGCATCTGGGGGAACCGGATGGATCCCGGCCGTGGTGGGATTCCTTGTTGGTGGCTTGTGTATCCGGCTTATGGATTCGGTTGTTCCCCACATCCATTTGGGATTTCCCATCGCTGAAGCGGAGGGACCCAAAACGAACTGGAGACAGAGCACCTTATTATATACCGCCATGACATTGCATAACATACCGGAAGGTTTGGCGGTAGGTGTAGCGTTCGGCGGATTAGCCATGGGCATTCCCGAAGCGACGCTGGGTGCGGCGATCTCGCTCGCGCTTGGCATCGGGTTACAGAACTTTCCGGAAGGCGCTGCCGTGGCCATTCCGTTGCGCCGAGATGGGATGTCGAGGTGGAAAAGCTTCAATGTAGGTCAGTCGTCGGCCTTGGTGGAACCGGTGTTTGCGGTGATTGGAGCCGCATTGGTGATGGTGATGGAGCCCGTGTTGCCCTATGCCTTGAGCTTCGCGGCTGGAGCCATGGTATTCGTTGTGATTGAAGAGGTGATACCCGAATCCCACCGTCATGGAAACACGGATTTGGCCACTCTCGGAGCCATGACCGGCTTCGCCGTAATGATGGTTTTAGACGTCGCCTTAGGCTGAATATGACCGAATGATGACGGTTTAAATAATTTTTGCGAATTGCGATTCAAGTATTAGATTTAACGGAAGTGTTTCAATAGGTCGAATGGGTCATTCACCCAGAACGCTGACGTCAGGTAAAATCCCCGACGATTTATCTTGCTAACCAACAATCAATCATGAGGTCATATATGTTAAAAAAGCTACTTTCAATCGTAGCATTAGCATTGGTATTGCCACTATCTGCATATGCTCAAACCGGGTATATCACAGGTACGGTAACGGATAGAAATACTGGCGAGGAATTAACCGGAGCCAACGTATTCATTCGCGAACTATCAAAAGGTGCTGTAACGGACTTACAAGGCCGTTACGAAATTCGTCAAGTAGCCGCAGGCAGCTACACTCTTGCCGTATCCTACATCGGATATCGTGAGACCCGCGTCTTAGTCAATGTCGGTACCGGTGAACTGGTTGCCAATATTTCTCTCGACGTGGATTTGCTCGGCTTGGACGAAGTGGTTGTCACAGGTGTGACGGATGCCACATCCCAACGTTTGCTTCCATTCACAGTAGGCCGCGTGGGTTCAGCTGAGTTGGATCAAGTTCCTGCTGTTTCGGCCTCATCCGCACTCCAAGGCAAGATTGCCGGTGTTCGGATCATTTCGAACAGCGGTGCTCCTGGTTCTGCCGCTGCTATCCGTCTTCGTGGATCCACAAGCCTCACCGGCTCGCAAGCTCCGCTTGTGATTGTCGATGGTGTGATTTTGGACGCATCGCTTGCCGACATCAACTCAGAAGACATCGAGTCCATCGAAGTCCTGAAAGGTGCCTCAGCTGCGTCGCTCTACGGATCACGCGCTGCCAACGGTGTGATTCAGATCATCACCAAGCGTGGTAAATACCTCAGCGAAGGCCAAACCCAAGTGATTTTCCGTAATGAGTTCGGTCGTTCGTACCTCGGTCGCACGATTCCTCTGTCCGAAAGCCATCACTTCCAAATCGACGCCAACGGCGATTATGTGTTGAATGCTGGTGGAAACCGTGTTCCTGAAGCGGATCTCATTGCTGATAATCCATACAAAACCAACCGTGACCTTCAAAATGAAGTGTTCGGCAATGGTGATTACAGCACCAACTTCATCTCCGTTCAGCGCAATACCGGAAATGGCAACTACGCGTTGTCCTTCTCCAATTCCGACACGGAAGGTATTTTGTACGGTGTGAAAGGGTATTCCCGTCAAACCGTTCGTGTGAACGTGGATCAGAACATCACCGATAATCTGACCTTGTCAGCATCTACTTCATACAACCAGTCGGATAACGAGCCTGTGACCCAAGGTCCTGGATCGCCGTTCTTCCGTATGCTGTTGCTGCAACCGGATGCCGATATTTATGGAACCAACCCAGACGGATCCAAATTCCGCCTTCGTGCCGATCCATACGTTTCTGAGCCAAACCCTCTGTACGAACTTGAGTACATCGAGCGTGACTTCCGTCGTGCTCGTGTATTGGGTGACTTCCGTGTGAACTACCGTCCGTTCGAGTGGGCCAGTTTCGAAGCCAGCTTCGGATACGACCGTTCAGATGTGCGTAATTCCACGTATGTACCACTTGGATTCCTGAGCTTGGTCGCACCAGGTCCAGGTAACACAGAAGGCGTTTCTCCAGGTACTGGTTCGTTGAACAAATTCAACAGCCAGAACGTCGCTCAGACGTCCGCCGCAACGGCCACGTTCCAAAAATCGTTTGCCAAACTCAACACTCGCTTCCGTGCCAGCTATCAATATGAGAACCGTCAGTACGACGAATTCTCTGTTACAGGTACCGGATTCAGTGTGGCTGGGCTTCCGCGGTTGAACATATCGGATCCAGAAACCCGCGGCGCATCGTCGTTCATTCAAGAAATCCGTACGGAGAATGTTTACGGAGTATTGGATCTGGACTATGATGAGAAATACATCGCTAGCTTCTTGATTCGTCAGGATGGTTCGTCTGAATTCGGTAAAGATGAGCGTTATGCCATGTACTATCGTGCATCGGGTGCCTATCGTTTGACCGAAGACATCACCATCCCAAGTGTGGACGAGTTGAAATTGCGCGCTTCGATCGGTACCGCCGGTCTGCGTCCTCCATTCGCGGCTCAATACGAGACCTTCAACGTAGCGGGCGGTACTCCTTCCCCTGGTGTGTTGGGTAACGATCAATTGAAGCCTGCCTTCACAACAGAAGTTGAATATGGTGTGGATGTCGAATTCATGCGCCGTTTCTCCCTTCAAGTGAACTACTCGAACAAAGTGACCGAAGACCAAATCGTTTCGGTTCCGTTGTCAGCTGGTACAGGCGGTGGATTCTCTTCACAGTGGAGAAACGCCGGTACATTGGAAGCCAACACATGGGAAGCTCAATTGGGTGCCATCGTGATGGATGCCAATGATATCCGTTGGACCACCAACGTGACCTTCGACCGTACCCGTCAGAAAGTGACCAAACTTGATTTCCCTGATCGCTTCGTTGGTCCAGGCGAACAAGGCGCTGGTATTTTCTTCCTGACCGAAGGAGAGAACTTCGGTATCATGTATGGTCGCAAATGGGTGAAATCATTTGCTGAACTGCAACGCAATCCTGCTTTTGCCGCAGCTAATGAAGCAGATTATGAAGTAAACTCCGATGGGTATCTGGTACCAGCCGGTTCCCAAGGAACGCTCACTGAATTGCCGATCCGCTACTTCGAAACGAATGAAGCAGGTGCGTTGGTCGGTGACTTCAATATCGGCGACACCAACCCGGACTTCAACTTCGCCCTGTCCAACACGGTATCTTGGAAAGGCTTGAGTGTGTACGCGCTTCTTGACGCTCAAATCGGTGGTAAAATCTACAACCAAACCAAGCAGTGGACTTTCCGCGAACTTCGTCATGGTGATTTTGACCAGCGTGGCAAGTCGGATAGCAAGAAGAAAAACGTGAACTACTACAGTGCTCTTTACGCTGCGAACAACGCGAACGAGTACTTCGTTGAAGACGGAACCTTCCTCAAACTCCGTGAAGTCGCAATCAACTACACGTTGAACCGTCGTCAACTCGGTGTTCTCGGTAACTCCGTGGATCGGATTCGTTTTGGAATCATCGGTCGCAACCTGCTTACGTTCACCAAATACTCCGGTTATGACCCGGAAGTGGCTGGTCTGAGCGGCGACGCATCCAACTACCGTTTTGATGGTTTCAACTATCCGAACTTCAGAACCTTCACTGGTGTCATTGAGATCGCGTTTTAAGCGATCTCAACCCGAGTATTAACAAATGCATAATAAAATAAAGACACACATGAAAACACTAACCAGAACTCTCAGCATTTTGCTGTTATCGATCTCGGTTTCGATTGTGTCCGGTTGCGCAGATCTTGTCGTTGAAAACAAGAACGCACCTGACCGCAATCTGGCAATTACCCGCCCAGCCGACGTGATCGGACTCATCGACGGCGGTTACCGTCGTTGGGCTTTCATGGTCCAATGGAGAACCCTCGTCACATCTACGGCCCAATCCAAATGGGGAACGGGTACGGTAGGTAACTGGTGGTTGCACCCGGGGAATAACATTCCTCGTACCGAGCAGTTCCCAAACACCCCTACATCCAACTTCCAGGATGTGAACAACGATTTGTGGGGTGAGTTCAACGGATCCATCGCGAATGCCAACATAGCACTCAATGCTATGGCTAACGGTGTTGAAATTGAAAATCCGGCTACTACAATCGGTTACAAAGCCTTGGCGCAATTCCTTCAAGCGGTGAACTACGGTGCGCTTGGATTGCATTTCGACAAAGCGTTTGTGATCGACGAAACCACCGATCTGTCTGGAACGATTGATTTCCTTCCGTATACGGATGTTATTGCAGCCGCTATCGCCAAAATCGAAGCAGCCAAAACAACCGCAGATCAAGCCGTTGCAGCTGGGTTGACTACGGTTCCAACTGGCATCATTCCTGCATTGGATGTGGTTGACTCCCGCTGGGCCACGCCTGGTGCTACGATGACTTGGGCGCAGTTCAAGCAGATCGCGAACAGCTACGCTGCCGTGTTCATGGCCTTAAGCCCACGCTCGGCTGCTGAAAACGCTGCTGCCAACTGGGCTCAGATCCATACGTATGCTTCGAATGGAATCGATTTCGATTTCGCGCCTATATCGAACAACGACGAGTGGCAGTCACAACTGCTACGTTACATGCGTGCGGATTGGGTTCGTGTAAACCAAGAGGTTGCTCGTTTGCTAGATCCTGCCCAACCAGCGGTATGGCCCACCGACGGATCCACACCACCTGCCATCACCTCATCGGATGCGCGTTTCGGAACGGATTATGTTGTGAGCAATACGTGGTCGATCTTCCGTCCTGACCGTGGTCAGTACAAGTTCTCCCGCTTGCAGTACCGTCGCTATAACTACCACCGTTTCGGTATTCCGGCCGCTGGTGCAGTTCCGTTCTTGCTCCGTGCTCAGAATGATCTGATCTTGGCTGAAGCTGAAATGCGTCGTGCAGGTGGACTCAAACTGAATGCAGTGGATCTGATCAACCGCTACCGTGTAGGTCGTGGCACTTTGCCAGCTCTTACAGTCGCGGATACGGATGCCAACGTCAATGCGGCCCTTCTTTACGAATGGAACATTGAAGTAGGTCCAACCGGTTTGCTTTCCACACCATTGTATAACGACCGTCGCTTTGGTCGCTTGGTATCTGGATCGCTGACGATGTGGCCGGTACCGGCTCGTGAGTTGGGTGTGCTTCTGCAGCCCTACTACAGCTTTGGTGGAGCTCCAGGATCTGTTGGTAGCGCGCCAAAATTGCGTGATGCCAACGAACCGATTCGTCTGAGATAATTCGACACTCGGTATAGAACTAAAAAAGCCCGGTCTTCTTACGAAGCCGGGCTTTTTTTATGTCTTTGAAATGTAGAAATGAATCAACGTCTCAAACGGCTGAGCAATTCATTTCTTAATTCATAGGAAATGTTCGATAAGTACTTGGTCGCTTCCTCTGTAGGACTTTCCTTTCTCCAGTCAATGAAGTTGCTAAACTTGACTTCCGTGATACCGGTGAACTCGACTGTCAGTAGCGGTGTGGTTTCACCTCTCATGTATGGACGTGTCGTGATAATGATCTTGTTACGAGCGGACGTGATTCCCAAAGCCGCCTCATCATCAAAAGGAAGACGGTCTCTCCACGTTGTTTCGTAATAAATGACATTGTCAATCTCTCTGCGATCCAATGTGTAGCTAAATCGGACGAGTATCTTTTCCGTGAACGTAATTACATCTTGTGCCGATGCGTTTCCCAACCGTTCCTTATAGACGTTCGGTTGGCTGATTGCGGAATCCTGGCTGATTTTGCAACTGCTGAATGCCAGCAGTGCCAATACCGGCAAGATTCGATGATTCAATTTTAGTCTCATAGTAGGGTGCTTTTGTCCTTTGGGTGATGGTATAGATTAACGATTCGTCAGAACATAACCGGATTTCCAGTTTTGAATCATATCGTACTCGAGAGTATGATACATCCGATCTCTCTGCAGTACATAGTGTTGGAAAGGGAAATGCTGGTCTGCGATTCTGGGTCGATAGAATTGGAAGGTGTACCGAGGATCGTTTCGATTATAAGAGTAAAACCATACACTGGTGTCGAGTGAATTTTCGACATACCAAGGTGGGCCGAACAGGATGTAGACCATACCCATATCCGTTTTCCATCCTTCCTTAAAGTTGGAGAATTGCTTGTTCGCTTCTTCGACGCGATCATAATACAGTTCCAAAACCTGCCCGGCTCGTGACCTGTTTTTGATGTTCTCCAGCCAAAATTGATCCAACACGTTTTTAAGGCTGTCAGAATTGTCAATCGACATCAGATTCTGATGCTCACGTCGTCCCATCAGATAGACCAAGGGTTCTGCGAGTTCTTGCACGCTGCGAACGTTCGGATACCATGCGCTTTTCATGCTGAATTCCCGCGATTTCGTCAACGTTTCGTCGTTGGGACCTGGAACAGAGATATCCAATCGGAAATTACCAGTGGCGGGAGATGCGATTCGATGCCGAACAAGCGACACTCCCTCGGAACGGGAGACCTGAAGCGTGTTGGTACTGATTTTGCGACCGCCTCCATACTCGATGCCTTTGTACTGAATGCTTCCTGGACTTACCGGAATTCCGGCCATCTCGCGCGCCGATTCGGTGTCTGATTCATAGCGCACCAAATCGATGGTCAGCTGAACAGTGTCTTGCGAAGGCGGTATCACCACATTGAATTCGAAATCGATGGCGGCATATCGGTTCTGCACGTCGAATGTAGTGATGGATGTTCGCACTGTTGTATCGGCTTTATCCACACCGAAAATCCGGATACCGGTCAACCCGATCACATCTGCAGCCGGATCGGGGAGGGACGTCATCGCACGACGCGTGGTTTGTTGGTTGGATGAGGCATCTTGAATCATCACAAGGATTTCATAATCACCCGGATCCACCTGCACATTCTGTATGGTCGTTTGGATGTCGCTCGAACGAACCACATCCGGTCGATCGCTTTCGATCAAGATGGGAATCTGAATCGTCGCTGTGGATACAGGCACCCGGTTTTCCAATCGATTCAGTTGGATGTTCAAAGTGGCCTGAGCCGTTAAAAAACCATCCACATTCTTATATATCAAGCTGCCTTTGACCACATCGGCCACAACTTGGATGGATGGAATGCCCGCATCGTCGATGAAACCCACCGCTGAAATTCGTAATTCAGGGTATCCGTCCCGAAATCCATAACTCGAGCCGCGGTCTGTCGAGGACCGATCGGGTCCCGAGCAGGAGGCGACGATTAACGCGATACATACGATCCAAAATCTGTTCATTTAAGGCTTCTCCGTGTCATCTATCCGGTTACATGATAACAGTACTCTTCACAAAACCCGTTATCTTCATTCAAACTTTTAGGGAAATCACGCAATTCATTACATGGTCAAGATCGAACGCCGTACAAAAATCGTCTGCACACTCGGACCCAGCACCAACACCTATGAACGTATTCTGGAGCTGGCCAATGCCGGGATGAATGTGGTTCGTCTGAATTTCTCGCATGGTTCTCACGCCGATCACAAACAAGTGATTGAACATATCCGTGAGGTCGCTAAGACGCTCCAATACAGCATTCCGATTTTGATGGATCTTCAAGGCCCGAAAATCAGGGTCGGAACCATGATCGACGGCGCCCAACCCATCCAAACCGGTGATTATGTAACCCTCACACCCGACCTAAAGGTTCAGGGCACATCCAAACTAATTCCGATTGATTACCCGACTTTGGCCAAAGAAGCCAAAGAAGGGGATGTGATCTTGCTTGATGACGGACTGTTCGAATTTCGTGTAGTCAAAGCGGATGGTGAGAAGCTGGATGCGGTGGTGATCAATGGCGGTCTCCTCAAATCGCGTAAAGGTGTGAATCTTCCTGGGATCAAATTGTCGATCTCATCGATGTCAGATAAAGACATCGCCGATCTGAATTTCGGTTTAGAAATGGGCGTGGACTTGGTCGCTCTTTCCTTTGTTCGCTCCGCTGATGATGTTCAACAACTCATTTCCCGCGTCCGGGCGAAAGGATCGAATGCCGGCATCATCGCTAAGATCGAAAAACCGGAAGCTTTGGATGTGATCGATGAGATCATTGAAGAAGCCGATGGCATCATGGTCGCTCGCGGCGATCTGGGTATCGAAATCCCATCCGAACGGGTACCATTGGTACAAAAGAGCATCATCCAAGCGTGTCGCGAAGCAGGGAAGCCGGTAATCACGGCCACTCAGATGCTCGAATCCATGATCGTGAATCCACGCGCCACCCGTGCCGAGAATTCCGACGTGGCCAACGCCATTATCGATGGTACCGATGCCATCATGCTTTCGGGCGAAACGGCATCCGGCAAATTCCCGTTCGAAGCGGTTCGTCAAATGGATCGCATTGCCCGCACTATCGAAGCGAACGCTCAAAATTTCTACAGCAACATGCCATTCAGCAAGCCTGAATGGAAAGAGAAGCAAGTGATCGAATCGCTGAGTTACACCTGCGTGGAACTCGCGGAGATGGTTGGAGCGAAAGTGATTGCCACCATCACTCATTCCGGATCCACAGCCCGTCGTATTGCCAAATACCGTCCGAAAGTGCCGGTGTTCGCGTTCACGGAGAGCATTGATGTTCGTCGTCAATTGAACTTGGTTTGGGGTGTGACCTGCGTGAAACTCGATACCTTGTTCGATACCGATCGAAGCGTTCAGCTCATGGAAGACTATTTGAAAGAGCAAGGCGTTGTTCAAAAAGGCGACCGGATTGTGGTTGCCACTGGAATCCCCATCACACAGAGGGGCCGTACCAACATGATCAAGATCAGTACGATTGAATAGCGGATTCAGACCATATGCGTTGATGCTCCTCATCCTGCTACTGGCAGGATGTTCGGCGGGACTGAAAAACCGATGGGTTGATTTCAATGCGTATTTCAATACCTATTACAACGCTCAAGAGTCGTACAAAAGGGGATACACCCTGGTTCAAAATCAGGTGGTGGTATTCAATCCGGCTCGACCCATCCAAGTCCATCTCACACCTGCCCGGGCGGGACAAGCCGAATTCGAAAAAGCCATCGAGAAAAGTGCGAACATCCTCCGCGAGTATCCTGATTCGCGTTGGGCCGATGACGCCCTTGAATTGATCGGTAAATCGTACTTCTACTTGGGTCAGTTTTATTCCGCCGAGCAGAAGTTCGACGAAGTTCTGATGGCCTCCCCGAACGACGACCTGCGCCAACGCGCCATCTTGTGGAAGGGCCGCATTTTTCTGGAAACCAACCGTAACGCCGAAGGCATCGCCTATTTGGATTCCCGAATCGTATCGGAAGAATTTCAATGGATTCCCGAAATCCTGGCTGAAGTCGACCTCGTCCTGGCTCAGATGTATGTTAAAGAAAAGGATTTCGCCAGCGCCGAATTCCTGCTCAAACGAGGATTAACCCACATCGATGATCAGAGTCTGAGATCCCGCGGCTATTTTCTGTTGGGTCAGTTGCATCTGGAATTGGATAAGCCTCAGGATGCGTTCGATGCGTTCAATTCGGTCGATCGCTCCTACAAGGACTACAATCTGATCTATCTGTCGGAAGTTCAGAAAGGCCGCATCCTACGCCATTTGGGCAATTACGCTCAGGCCATGAATCATTTCAGGGCGATGAGCCGAGACGACAAACATTTCGATCAACTCGCCGATCTGAATTATGAAATGGCGCGGACCAAGCACGACCAAGATCGCCACGAAGAAGCGCTCGATGAGTATTTGGATGTGTTGTACAACAGTCTGATGCCGCCAGCGCGTGTAACCGTGGCCCTCACTCATTATGGATTGGCAGAGTTGAATCGGTTCGAGTTCGGTGATTATGCCCTCGCCGCCGCTTACTATGATTCGTCGGCCCGAGCCGTCACAGATGAAGAACTTCTCCCTCGCGATTTTGATGCCACCGCATTGGCAAAATCATTTGGCGATTACACGAGACTCTCCAAGGAATCTGCCAGGCTCGACAGTCTGTTGCATGTCGCACGATTGCCTCGTACAGAACGCGATTCGGTGATCCAGACACTGCGTGCATCCCGTCTGGCCGCATATGAAATCCGTCAGCGCGAACTCCAACGCCAAGGCACGACATTGGTATCAACCAATCCCGGTGCCACTCCAGGTCAAAATCCTGCCCAAGGAAACAGTGGTTTTCTGAACCACCGAAACCCGCAACTTGTCGCTCAAGCCGCGGAATCGTTCGCCGCCGTCTGGCAAGCCCGTCCATTGGTGGATAACTGGCGCCGACTCGAAGTGACGCGCAACGCCCGTATCGAAGAAGCTCAAGTAGCGGGTGAGGTCGGCGAAGGCACTCGCACGATTCAAAACCGCACCGAACTCGACGCCGTGCTTCAAATCAATCTGAACGAACTACCACTTACCGCCGACAAGCAGGAAGCCACGGAAGAAAGCATCGCATCGCTGGAATACGAAATCGGAAACGTGTTTTACCTCACGCTGAACATGCCAGATAGCGCATTGAGTCACTATCAGTTCGTCGTGAGCCGCTTTCCGGAGGCCAAAGTGAGTCCGCAAGCCATGTATTCCATCGCGGATGTGGCCTTGTCGGCATCCGATTCGGTTGAGGCGTTTTCCATGGCCCGCATGCTGCGAAGCGCACATTCGGGAAGCCAATACGAACGCCGCCTGTCCAGTCGTCTTGGCCTAATTTCGGACGATCGGATCGATGCGCCTGAGGAGCGCGACAGCCTGATCGTCGCCTATGAATCATTGATCCTGTCGTTGGATTCCACCGATGCCATCACCCGTGCCCAATCTCTCAAACAATTTTCCGAAGCCCATCCCGATTTTTCCAAATCCGGTGATTTGTTGTTCGCATCGGCACAAGCGTATGCGGAGGCCGGTCGCACATCGCCCGATTACGCACGACTGACGACAGAACGGCAACGTCTGCAACTCGAGCATGCCCAAGCTCAAGCCGAACTCGATACGCTCAAACGTCGCGCAACGGAGGAACTGGCCAATGCGGAGATGCCCGATGAGGATCGCGGGATGTGGGAATCCATTCAAGACTCCACGTTGACGCCACCTGATCTTCGTGATACGTATCCGTTCAAAGGCGCGGAATGGGACAGCACCCGGTCCGTACTCCATTCATTGGTCGAGCGGTATCCGCAACATCCCGCTGTCCCCAAAGCCCGCATCCTTCTCACCGATTTGACTCCGCTTCCTGAAGTGGTCGCCGACATCGCGATGGTGCCATGCGCCGAACTGGATCAACCGATCACCGTGCGTGGTGGCATGGATGCCTTCGTATCCGCAAGTGGTGTGAAAGCGCTGATGGAGCGAGTCGGTGCCGTGGAAGCGGATTTCGAATTTGAAATCATCCTCAGCGAGGAAGGGACTATTTTGAATATCGTGCCCATCGGAGAAGAGGACGAGTTTGGCTTCATCCGCCTCTTAAACGATCGCATGAAAACCGGTTTGTCGTACTTCCCACCGGTGTCCGGCGGAAAACCCGTTCGCACCACGTGCGATATCGTGATCAGCGTGAGGCCTTGACGAACTGCGGTAGCGTGGTTCCCTGCCGTTGAAGCCAATCGGCCAACTGCCGATTCAGCCTCGCCACCAACATCGGACCCTCATAAATCAACGCGGTGTACAACTGCACCAAGTCGGCACCGGCGGATAATCGCTCGATCACATCCTCTACGGTCGAAATCCCACCTACGGAAATAATCGTGCGTTCGGGCGCGGAATGGTCGCGGATGAGTCGAAGGAGGCGGGTCGCATCGGATTTCAGAGGGCGGCCACTCAATCCGCCTTTGCCGATCACTTCCAACTTATGCACCGGCGTGATGAGCGACGAGCGGTCGAGGGAGGTGTTCACGGCTACATAACCCGCCACACCATGCGTCTCGCAGATCTCGATCAGGGGGAGCAATGCTTTCTTGGTGATGTCGGCGCTGAACTTGACCAAAACCGGTTTCTCTGTTTCAATGGCGCTTAGAAGGCTTTTCAGCGCTCTAAGGTCCTCGAACGTCTTGCCCTCCTCAGTATTCGGACATGACACATTTAGAGCGATGTAGGACGAATACGGGGCTAATAGGCGGACGCTGGTCGCATAATCCTGCACGGCGTCATCTCCCAAGATGCGCGGATCATGGGTTTTGGCGATGTTGATGCCTAGCGGAACCTCGAATTCCGATTCGTTTTTCAGTTTTTGGGCCAGCGCTTCGGCACCATCATTGTTCAATCCCATCCGGTTGATGAGAGCCTGATCTTGCGGTAAGCGAAACAGGCGAGGTTTCGGGTTTCCTTTGCTGGCAAGAGCCGTGGCGCTGCCGATTTCCATGAATCCGAATCCGAGGCTGGGAAGAACGTGCGTCAACCGAGCGTTCTTGTCAAATCCGGCCGCCGTACCGATGGGGGATGGGAAATCGACTCCGAAATGGGATGTGGACAGAATCGGTTCCGGTTTTCCAGCCATCGAGCGAAGTATGCGTCGCATCATGGAGGAGTTGCCCAGACGCTCGGCCATTGAAAACGTGAGTTCATGAGCGTTTTCCGGATCCATCCGGAATAAAAAGGGGCGCGCGACGGATTTGTACCACATAGAGCTAAATTACGGACAATGCGTGATGTTCACCTGTTTTTGAATTCCCTTCCTATGTTTGGAACGGTCGGGATTTCAGCCGCAAATTATTCGTTGGACGCCATTCGTGCGGCGATGGTCGCCCTTGACCATCCCAACGACTCCTTCCCATCCATCCATGTGGCCGGAACCAATGGAAAAGGTTCGGTATGTCATATGCTGGCCTCCGTCTATCAACACGGCGGATATCGCACAGGTTTATACACATCGCCCCATCTGACTCGGGTGAATGAACGGGTGAGAATCAATGGGGATGAGATTCCGGATGAGGCGATGCAAGCCTTCATGAACCGCATCGAACCGTTCATCGAAACGCAACCGCTCACCTATTTTGAGTTCACCACAGCGATGGCGTTCTGGTGGTTTGCACACTGCCGAGTGGACATTGCCATCATCGAAACGGGTCTAGGCGGACGACTCGATGCCACGAACATCCTCAATCCGGTATGTGGCATCATCACATCGATCGGGATGGATCATGCCGATATCCTGGGTCCCACGCTCACACACATCGCCCGAGAAAAAGCCGGCATCCTCAAGCCGAGCATGAAACGACGCATCGTGGGTCCAGTGCCGGACAAATGCCGGGCCGTGTTCGAGTCGGTTCCGGATGTCACCTTCATCACCGAACCCGACACATCACACAAAACCGATCTAGATTCGGCGCATTCGGGATGGAACATCGCCATGGTGAAGGCGGGATTGGTATTTCCGGTGGATGAGGTGGCGCTGGTCCAAGGTTTGACCAGCGTGCGTGAAACCACCGGATTCCGAGCCCGGTTCGAAAAACTCCATCCCAAACGCGATTGGTATTTCGATGGGGCGCATAATGAGGATGCGTTGCGAGCACTGGAATCGTATGTCCGCAACCGGTTTCCGAACGAGTCGCCGCATTGGGTGATGGCCGTGATGAAAGACAAGCTCACACCCGGTGTGATCGATTTCATGAACGAACGTGACGGGTTGATGCTGGTCGAACTCGACTCACCACGCGCTGCGACACTCGAAGATCTGACGCGATTGGGGATTTCGGCACAGCTTATTTCCGGCCCAGAAAGGCTCTCAGAATTAAAATTGGTAATCCTTGCCGGAAGTTTTTACTTTTATGGAACTGCAACGCACTGGATGAAACAAATCTCAGATGCCTAACGGTTGCCCGGCGAATCTTCCCTTCTTGAACCGGGTCCCATTTTTCAGATAAAACACTACGTAATTTTGTTACGACGTACATCCGCAACCAAGACGGTATGAGTCAGGATGCAACCACATTTGAAGCGATGACGCTGAAATCGCTTCAGGAAAAGGCCCGCGAAATGGGACTTTCCCGCGTTACCGGAATATCCAAAGCCGCTTTGATCCAGTCGATGCTGGAATCGAAGCCGGTTGAACCGAAGTTCGTGCCACGAAAGGTGGCGGAGCGTCAGCGTGGCCGACCTAGGCGCGAAGAAGTGCTTCCGGAATTGAAGAAACCGGAGCGGAATTCGGCCAAACCCGTTGAACCGATTGCTAAAAAGGACGCCCTTGATCAATTCTTCAATGATGCGCCTGCAGCGAAATCCCCAACAGCACCCGCTCCAGTTCCTCAACCCCTGCAACCCAAACGGGTAATTCAGATTCCACAGGTTGAGAATCCGGTTCCTGCCGACCCCGACTCCAACCCGAATCGCCGCCGTCGAAACCGCCGTAAATGGAACAAGAACAAGAATCGGGCGAACGATCTGTTTGAAGGATCGGATCCGAATCCGAATCCGAATCAAAACCAGAACCAGAACCCGGCTCCGCAACATCAGCCGAATCACAACAAGCCGAAACCGCTCTATGAGAATCTTCCGGTTTCAGAGGCTCCGACACTTTTAGAACGTATCGCCGAAATCGAGCCCAAATTGGGCGGATTCCTGATCAATGAAGGTACTCTCGAGATTTTGCCGGACGGGTACGGCTTTCTGCGCTCCCTCAATTACAATCTGAGCGCCAGTCCCGATGATATTTATGTGTCGCCATCCCAAATCAAGCGTTTCAACTTGCGTCAGGGCGATACGGTGGTTGGAATCATTCGTCCGCCGAAAGTGGGTGAGCGATATTTCGCGCTGCTGAGGGTGGAAGGAATCAACGGCCGCATCCCGTCTGAAATGGAAGTGCGTGTGGATTTCGAAGATCTGATGCCGATTTACCCGGACGTCCGATACAAGCTCGAGCATCTGCCAAGCGAGTATTGCACCCGTGTGATGGATTTGTTCGCTCCGGTGGGTAAAGGCACACGCGGTTTGATTGTGGCTCAACCGAAAACCGGAAAAACCACGATGTTGCGCATGATCGCCAACGCCGTGGCTGCGAACGATCCGGATACCAAGATTTTGATCCTGCTGGTGGATGAGCGCCCCGAAGAAGTGACGGAAATGGAACGGTCTGTGACCAACGCCGAGGTGATCGCCTCCACGTTCGACATGAAGCCGGAAAACCATAAGAATCTGGCAGAAATTGTGTTCGAGAAAGCGAAACGCTTGGTTGAGGCAGGTCACGATGTGTTGCTCCTGCTCGATTCCATCACCCGCTTGGCCCGTGCCTATAACATCGTTGGGGGCAACTCAGGTCGCACGATGTCGGGTGGGGTGGATTCCGAAGCGTTGAAAATCCCGCGTCAGCTGTTCAGCTCGGCTCGGAACATCGAAGGCGGAGGAAGTCTCACGATCATGGCAACGGCGCTCGTCGAGACCGGATCGCGCATGGATGATGTGATTTTTGAGGAATTCAAAGGCACCGGCAATATGGAAGTGGTGCTTGATCGACGCATTTCCAACATGCGGGTGTATCCGGCGATCGATGTGTTCAAATCCGGTACCCGGAAAGAGGAACTGATCGTGGGTGAAGCCGAACGTGAAAAAGTGATCTTGCTGCGTCGCTATCTCACCGCGATGACACCGCTGGAAGCGATGGAATTCGTGCTCGACAAGATGAAAGGAACCCGGAGCAATACCGAGTTCCTGATTTCGATGAACCAATAAGGTCAGTCGTCGCGCAATCCGAAGGAGCCCATGGCATGCCGTTCGAGCATGCCCATTCGCGAAAATAAAGAATGATAGAGCAGGATGTAGGCTTTTTCGCGGTACGCCTGCCGCATCACCAATCCTTTCATGCGGGCGGCATACAAGGCGTCTGTGTCCCAGCTAGGACGCACTTTCGACTGGAAGAATTCCTCGTTCGGAAGCATGTCGCCCATGAAATACGCGATGCGTCCGCCATCGGCGATTCGGGTGATCTGATGGCCCGGCGTATGTCCGCCGGTGAAGACCATCGATACACCCGGCACGATTTCCAAACTGTCTTGGCGTACGCATTCGAGTTGCCCGCTGGCTTTAAGTCGAAACAGGTCATCCAGCACGTATCCGGCATCGTGGTAGGCGTTTGGGATGTCCATCTGACTCACCGCATGATCCCATTCACGCTGCTGTACAAAAATCCGTGCATTCGGTAGGGTGGAGATCGTTGTGCTGGATTTGTCGGTATAACTCAATCCTGCGGCATGATCGTAGTGAAGGTGGCTTAAAATCACGTGCGTCACATCTTCGGGTTTGAGATCGAAAATCTCCAAATTCGTGCGGAGATTCGAGACTCCGGGCGCCGGACTTCCCGCATCCAACCCCATCCCGATACCCGCATCGAGCAGAATCACGTGCTTGTCGTCCATGAGGAGTACCGGTTCGATGCCCACGATCACATCTCTCGTCGGATCGCCGGATTCGGTGTCGGATGCGTTCCAGACCGACTTTTCCAATCGTCCACCTTCATGGATGATGAAATGTCCTTCGCTTAACGATTCGATGTCAAATCGGCCTAGTTTCATGCGCGGTTTACTTCCATTCCAGTTCAAACGGAAACAGGTAGTAGGCTTGCGGACGCTCCGAGAGATCCGGCAATTTCACACGTTGAAGGAAATCGGGAAGGAAGAGCTTGGCCGCTTCGTTCGATGCACCGGATAACAGTTGCTCGATGTATGGAATCTGTTTCGGAAAGAGCTCGGTATCGTAGTTTACCAGTCCGGCGGCTTCGGCGGCCAAAGCGAGGGCCGTGTTGAGATCGCCAAGGACATCCACCAAACCGTTATCATGCGCATCACGACCGCTCCAGACGCGTCCTTGAGCCAACGCATTGACTTGGTCGCGCGTCATGCCCCGATTCTCCGAAACGCGGCGCATGAACAATTCATACGTTTCTTGGCTCGAACGCGTGAGCATGTTGCGTTGGGCAGGCGTGAGGTCGTTGGCCGGATCCATCCAACTGGCGTTCGGGTGTGTGGCGATTTCGTCGAACGTGATGCCGAGTTCATCCTCGAACAGATCTCTGTACGTGATTTTCTGCATGATCACGCCGATGGAGCCGGTGATGGTAGTCGGCATGGCCACGACGGTATCCGCCGCCATCGCAATGTAGTATCCGCCCGATGCGGCCACACGACCCATCGATGCGATGATGGGTCGCGTTTCGCCCGCATCCTTCAACAATTTCCAGATGAGTTCGGAGGTGGTTGCCGCTCCTCCAGGAGAATCGATCCGAACCACGATCGCCTTGATGTCATCGTCTTTGGCGATGTCCTCAAGTTGTTTTTTGATGGCGGTTGCGGTCAAGGTCGCTTCACCGCCGCTGAACGGGTCGCTTGCAGCGACGGGCATGATGATGCCCGATGCGTAGATCACCGCGATGGTTCCCTCTGAATCCGGCTTGGTAATGCCTGCGGTGGATGGTTTCACATTCGCATATCTAGCATAGGTGACGGTCTCGAGTTTGGTCGTACCCGCACGCTCCGCGAACAGGGTTTCCATATCGGAAGGAAACAGGAGGGAGTCGACCAATCCGGCCTTGAATGCGTCCGTTGCCAGGAAAATGGGCTCGCCGTTGAGTATGCTGTTCAACTGTGATCGACTCAATCCGGTTTTGGCCTCCGTTGCGGAGAGATGGGCGTTCATCGCCGTTTCAAGGATGGCGTTCAACTGGATGCGGTTGGCGCTCGAGAACCGTTCGTTGGTGTACGATTCGGCAGCGGTTTTGAAATCACCCGAATTGATCACATCCACATCAATTCCCACCTTGTCGAACAGGCGCTTGTAAAACATGCCTTGAAGATAGAACCCGTCGAATTCGATGTAGGTCTGCTCGGGAGCGAAGATGGAATCGGCGGCAGTAGCCAAATAATATCCGGCTTCGTTCATGCCGCCGTCGTTGGTGCTGGCATAGATGAATTTTCCGCTTTCCTTGAAGGAGGTAAGCAGACCGTGGATTTCATTGAGTGTGGAGAAACCACCTCCCACATACGACACATCCAGCCAGATACCGGAAATGCGTTCATCAGCGGCGGCGTGGCGAAGCGCGGTTCGGAGACCGTTGACGGTCACGCGTTTTTGCTGACCCGGATCAAACAGCTCCGCGAACGGATTGTCGGCAGGAACACGTTCGGATATCGTGCCACTGAGCGGAATTTTGAGCAAGGATTTCGGCTTCACATATGGTTCTGGAGTTGCGGACTGACTGGCCGCCATCGAAATGATGATGAGTATGGTGAGAATGAAGAAAAGAAAGAGTCCGGTGATGGTGGCGAACACACCTTTGATGAATGACATAAATGGTACCTTTGTGGATGAAACGGGATTGGAGAAACTAACAAAACAATGTCAGAAAAGTTCGATGTCATCGTAATCGGTTCGGGTCATAATGGCCTCACAACCGCATGCTATTTGGCGAAAGCCGGCCATAAAGTTCTGGTGCTGGAACGTCGGGAAACCCTTGGCGGCGCCGTTTGCACCGAAGAGATGTTCGGCGGATACAAGATGGATGTGGGTTCGTCGGCCCATTTCATGATCCATCAGACCCCGGTCATTCAGGATCTCAATCTGACGGCCTATGGATTGGAGTACATCGACTTGGATCCCTTTATGTCGTTTCCGGTGTACGGCGGCAACGGCGTCATCCACTTTTTTAAGGATCTGGAGCGCACACTGGAGTCGATTGCCACTGTGGCTCCCGAGGATGTGCAGAATTACCGGGATTTCATCGAGTTTTGGACCCGTATCAACCGAGGTGTCTTGGGTGCGTTTTTAACGTCGCCAAGTGGTGGCAACATCATGAAAGAAATGATCCGTGGACAAATCCGCGACGGATCGATGTTCGCCAAAGGCCAACAAACCGATGGATTGAGGAAAATTCTGAGCAGCTATGGTCAGGTGGTGGAAGAAAGCTTTAAGAATCCGCATCTGAAAACGGCCTTACTTTGGTTTGCGGCGCAATCGGGGCCGACACCGGACATGGCCGCATCCGGCGATTTCGTGGGTTGGCAAGCGATGATGCACCAAAGCGGTGGGAAACGTCCGAAAGGCGGTAGCGGGATGCTCACGCAGGCCATGATCGCGATGCTTCGCGCGCATGGGGGTGTCGTGCGCGAAAACTGTCCCGTGAAACGGATTCTCATTCGCAATGGACAGGCGGAAGGAGTGGAATTGGTCTCAGGTGAGCAATTTCATGCCAGTACCGTCGTGTCGAACGCGCATGTGCAAACAACGATGTTGAACATGGTGGGTCCGGAGCATCTGGATGGGCATCTGATGAAGCGCGTGGCTGACATCAACGTCGGTAACGGCTTTGGAATGGTTCTGCGTTGCGCCGTGGATGAACTGCCTGTGTATGAGGCGTGTCCGGAGGATCCGTACATCCACAACGGGTTGCAAATGCTATGCCCCGACCGCGATTACATGTTCCGGGCCATCGGCGACTTCCATCGCAAAGAACCGCCCAAAGAACCGGCTGTAGTGGCCATGACCTTCTCGAAAATCGATCCGACCTTGGCTCCGGCTGGCAAACACACGTTGTTCGCTTGGGCGCAATGGCATCCGTATGAATTGGCCAATGATGTTCAATGGGATGACATCCGAGAGCAGGAGGCTGAGAAAATCTATGACGTGGTCACCCGTTATGCACCCAATATGAAAGGGAAGCGCTTGGATTGGTACATCCAAAGCCCGCTCGATATCGAACGAAAGCATGGTTTGCTGCGAGGAAATGTGATGCATGTGGAGATGAGTTTCGATCAAATGTTCATGTTTCGCCCGACCCCTGAACTCAGTCAGTACAAAACCCCGATCAAAGGGTTGTATCTTTCAAGCGCATCGTGTCACCCCGGTGGTGGTGTGTTTGCCGCTGCGGGCTACAATGCGGCCAATGTCGTTTTGCGCGACCTGAAAAAGAAAAGAAGGTGATTTCCGTATGGATCGTAAAGGGTTTATTAAACGATTAACCGCATCGAGCGGACTGTTGCTCGCGCCATTCGTGACTACGGATGCAAAGTCGCGCGTACCGGTTCCGTTTCTTAAGCCGCCACGTGTGCGTCCCGGAGATACGGCCGCGATCGTGTCGCCGGCCGGTAGTGTCGTTTCGAAGGAAGACGTGGAGAACGCGGTCGCTTCCTTGCATAAACTCGGCCTCAAAACGAAATTAGGAGCGAATCTGGGCTCCCGTTGGGGCTATCTGGGCGGGCGAGATACCGAACGCCTCACGGATCTGCACGAAGCCTTTTCCGATCCAGAAGTGAAAGTCATTTTTCCAATCCGTGGGGGATATGGCTCGAGCCGCCTTCTTCCCATGATCGATTTCGATCTGATCCGTCGCAATCCCAAAGCCTTTGTCGGTTTTTCGGACAACACATCCTTGATTGTGACCATGAACATGTTTTCGAACATGGTCACGTTTTATGGTCCGAACGCTCATTTCGATTGGACAAACTACACTCGCGAAAATCTTCAAAAAGTGTTGATGAACAACACGCCGGCCGGCTTATTGGAAGCACCCGTGGGTGTCAATGGCCGACGCGCGTCGCATACCACGATCGTTCCGGGTAAAGCCACCGGACAGTTGATCGGCGGAAATCTGTCGCTGCTGATTCAAACGCTGGGTACCGAATGGGAAATCGACACTCGTGGAAAAATTCTATTTTTTGAGGATGTGAACGAGTCTCCTTACCGCATCGACCGCATGCTGACCCATTTGTGGCTGGCTCGGAAGTTGCAAGTGGCCGCTGGGTTCGCCATCGGCCAAATCACAGTCACACGCGATAGAAGCGACGATATGGATCTGTTGAATGTGATTCGTGACCGCTTCGAGCCTTTAGGCAAACCCTGTTTCATTGGCATGGCTACCGGTCATGTCTCGAATATCCTCACCTTGCCGCTTGGCGTCCAAATGGAAGTGGATGCCACCGCAGGAACCCTCCGCACCGTAGAAAGCGCAGTTGTGTGAAACATGATGTCAGGATAGCCGGGTTCCGGATCACGGTCGATCCACTTCTGCCTGTCGTTATTCTGGGAATCGGATGGCTTCTCACGGAGCGCTATATGCCCGGCGGATCGTATGTCCTGGGTGGCGTGGCATCTCTGCTCTTGACGGTTTCCATCCTGTTTCATGAATTGGGGCATGCCATGGTCGCGCAACGACTCAATCTCACCATCGAGCGGATTCATCTGTTCCTGTTCGGTGGAATGGCCGAATTAAAGCATCGTCCCTCCACATCCTCGCATGAGGCGATGGTGGCCTTGGCGGGTCCATTGGCATCGTGTATACTTGGCGTCATCGCATTGGCGGTAGGACAGGTCACTCCAATTCAGTGGATCAAAACCCGTTTGATGCTCGATTTCGTCGCTCAAATGAATCTGCTGCTGGCCTTGTTCAACCTCATTCCCATCTTTCCTTTGGATGGGGGACGTGCGCTTCGCGCGCTTCTATGGAAACTCACAGGTCGGTACACGCTCGCATCCCATCGGATGCATCAAATCAGTTATGCCCTGATCGTGGTGGTGCTGATGGT
>CAYPOI010000036.1:0-25523 GCA_964412365.1 uncultured Chitinophagales bacterium
TCGGAACCGGAGGCGCTTCATAATTCCATTTGTTCTTCATCTGCTTGATGTACCAACCGGTATTGAGCAGGCTCAGATTCACCACACGGACATCACGGCGAACGCCTTCCACATCCTGCAGGTACCAAAGCGGGAAGGTATCGTTGTCGCCATTCGTGAAGATGATGGCATACGGAGCGACCGAGTTCAGCAAGTTATAGGCATAATCGGGTGCCACATATTGGAGAGTGCGGTCGTGGTCGTCCCAATTTTGATAACCCATCCAAACCGGAACGGATACGAACAACAAAGCGGCCGTTGTATACGCCAATGCCTTCGATTTGAATTGCTGACCGATCAATTGGATCAGGGAAAACGCGCCGATGCCCATCCAAATGGCAAATGCAAAGAATGACCCTGTGTAGGAATAGTCACGCTCCCTGGGCTGAAACGGATACTGATTCAGATAGAGTACAATTGCAATACCGGTAACCACAAAAAGCACCATAACCACGGTAGCACGTTTCCAATCACTTTGGAAGTGATAGAACATACCGACCAATCCCAAGAGGAATGGCAGATAGAAATAGACATTATGGGCTTTGTTGGACGCATTGTCTGATGGGGTGAATCCACTTACCCATTTCGCATCCTGAATGTCAGTATCTCGGCCGATGAAATTCCAAGCGAAGTAGCGGAAGTACATGTGTCCGAGCTGATAATTCCAGAAAAAGTCCAAATCAGAGCTGTACTGGGAATACTTCTCGACATGACGAGCTTCACGGGAATAGCGGCGTGGAAACAAGGATTCTTTGGAGCGGTCGATGTTTCCCGTTTCATTATTGAATGTGTTTCCAGACAGTAGGGGAGTGGACCCGTATTGCTCGCGATTCAGATAGGATACAATGTCTCTAACACTGTCTGGTGAGTTCTGATCGATCGGAGGATTGGCCATCGACCGGATAATGATGAGGGAATAGGTCGAATACCCGATCAGGATACATCCATAAGCCAAAAGAAACATGTTCAGCCATTTCATGCGGCGTTTGTGTGTCACATAGATCCCGACGATAATCAATCCGGATACGATCATGAAAAACGAAGCTGCGCCGATAAGACCACCCGTCGCATCCGACATCGTGCCCATCAAGGTTGGAAGCTGAATCACGGTGATCGGATAGATCAGGAAGAAAACACCGATGCTAACAAGGCCAGCCGTGATGAACGAGATGAATGTGAACTCATATTTCTTGAAGTAGATCACCATCGCAATGGCGAAAAGTGCCAACAAGCTGAGCAAGTGGACACCAAACGCCAAACCAAAAACATAGACGATGAAGATGAGCCACCGTTCATTACCAGGTTGGTCGTGAACTTCAGACCACTTCAACGACAACCAAACCACCAACGACGTAAAAAACATGGATAACGCATACGTCTCAGCTTCGACCGCGCTAATCCAGAAACTGTCCGTTACGGAAAAGGCTATTGCGCCAATAAACGCACCACAGTACGTTGCGATTCGATCTATGTAATTGTAGGTATCAGGGTGTCCTTTCATTTCGATGATGAATCGGACAATAATCAAGTACAGAAACAGGATAGTACCAGCGCTTGCGATGGCGCTGTACACGTTCATGCTTAGCGCGACATAATCAGACGGAACAAACATGGAAAACAGGCGCCCTATGAGTAGAAAAAAAGGGGCTCCGGGTGGGTGTGGAATTTGTAGCAGGTTTGATGTGGCCGTCCATTCAGGTGAGTCCCAAAACGCGGTCGTCAACGGCATGGTCAGGAAGTAGATAATCAGCGACACCGCGAAAGCGAGCGAGCCGAAAATTTTATTCATGGATATGTGGTCTTTTTGCATATGCTATAGCGTTCCGGAAATTGGCAAGATAATCTTCGAAAATTACTCAGAAATCCCCATTTCAGCATGATGAAAAACGACACCCAAGAACTATTCAGCACCCGATGGGGAATGTTGGTGAGCATCCTCGGTATTGCGGTAGGAACTGGTAACATTTGGCGTTTCCCGCGCATTGCAGCGCAAAATAGTGGTGAAGATGGAGCCGGTGCGTTCCTTGTGGCTTGGGTCGTGTTTTTACTGATGTGGTCGATTCCATTGATCATCGCCGAGTATGCGATCGGTCGGGCCGGACGCAAAGGCACCGTCGGATCCTTCATCAAGGTCGGCGGACCCCAGACCGCTTGGATGGGCGCTTTCGTAGGGTTCGTAGCCATGGCCATCATGTTCTACTACAGTGTGGTGGCCGGATGGTGCATGTACTATTTCGGAACGGCCATCACCAGCGGATTGCCTACGGATGTGGATGGAGCCAGCGCGATGTGGTATGGATTTCAGGCTGGGTGGCTGCCGGTGGTGTTTCACGGTCTAGCGATGGGATTGGGCGGATGGGTGGTGCTCAACGGCGTGAAATCCATCGAACGGGTGAATAAGGTGTTGATTCCATCACTCATATTGATACTGCTGATCAGCTTGGTTCGAGCGGTGACCTTACCGGGAAGTGGCCAGGGAATCGCCTTTTTGTTCACACCGGATTGGGCCACCTTGGCGTCGCCACGGATTTGGTTGGAGGCACTCACGCAGAATGCCTGGGATACGGGAGCCGGTTGGGGCTTGATCTTGACCTATGCGGCGTATATGCGTCGGCAGGACAATGTGACATTGAGCGCATTCCAGACGGGGATAGGCAACAATATTGTGTCGTTGGTATGCGCTGTGATCATTTTTTCGACGGTATTTGGCACGTTGGGGGCTAGCATGTCGCAGGGGGAGGTTCTTAAAGTGATGCAAGAATCGGGTCCGAATTCCACAGGACTCACGTTCATGTGGATGCCTCGCTTATTCGCCGACATCCCCGGAGGATTCATCATCGGCATCTTGTTTTTCTTGGGTTTAAGCGCCGCGGCGTTCAGTTCGTTGATCTCCATGATCGAATTATCCGCCAAATTGTTCATCG
This sequence comes from uncultured Chitinophagales bacterium, assembly GCA_964412365.1. Lineage (GTDB taxonomy): Bacteria > Bacteroidota > Rhodothermia > Balneolales > HLUCCA01 > CAMTWZ01. The sequence continues at coordinate 2,964 of CAYPOI010000036.1, forward strand.
ATCGTGGAATATCCAGGAACTCAGCGGTCATTGGCATCGTGAGTATCGGATTTCTGTTAGGAATTCCATCCGCACGCAGTGCGACCATCTTCGGCAACCAGGATTTCGTGTGGGGGCTGGGGTTGATGATCTCTGGAGCATTCATCGCATACGTCGCCATCCGATATGGCGTAAAACGATTCAGGACCGAATTGGTGAACGGGGATTCAGGCGGCATGCAGTCTGGTGTCTGGCTTGAATGGATACTGAAAGCCGCGATCCCTGTTCAAGTTGTGGTGTTATTGGGATGGTGGATCTGGCGGAGCGCCACAGAATTTTCACCGGACACATGGTATGACCCGTTCGATGCGTATTCGGTCATGACCTGTCTGGTGCAATGGGGTATCGTAGCCGGGGTTCTGATTGCCTCAAACAAGAAGCTTAATGACGCATAATTTATATTATGTAAACTAATAGGAATAAAGCAATGGGCAGAGGCCATTTATACCCCTGCCCGCGCATGGATGTCTGTTTTATTGAATACCGGCGAGTGTCTGACGCACCGCCTCGAAGTTCGGTAGTTCTTTTGCCACTTCAAGCACTTCGGCATAACGGATCTTCCCGCCACGGTCCACTACGAATGCCGAACGTTTGGCGACACCGTTGTATCCGAAGAAATCTTCGTAAATCGCTCCGTACGCGGTTGCCGCTTCTTTGTTGAAATCGCTCAGCAGTGGAAAATTGTAATTCTCTCTCTTCTTGAACTCATTCAGAGTGAAAAAGCTGTCGACGCTGATGGCAACGACGTTCGCATCCAAATTCTCATAATCTTTCATAGTGTCGCGGATCATGCACAGCTCTTTCGTGCAGACGCCGGTGAAAGCCAATGGAAAAAACAGGACGACGACATTTTTATTCTGAAGCGAATTCAGGCTCACTTCATTTCCGTCGGTGTCTTTTAGATTGAATGATGGAGCGACGGATCCGATTTGAAGACTCATATAGTGGTTCGAATGATGGTTTTGTACGATTTGGAGATCAAAATCACGGCGATGGCATACAATCCCCATGTTATCCATGCGGAAATCAAGAATGGCATAGTAGCCGCGTCGAGAATCAACGCGACGGCGAACAATAGAATTCCCAGAACTATGTTCAAATATCGTTTGTCGGTAGTTGAAAACAATCCATAGATCAGCAAACCGACCACAATGGCGCCTCCCTTATAGATGCCGAACAACAGCTCTTTCAGCACAAACGTATGGGAGACAATGATATGAGAAGGAACCAATAAGAAAGGTATGAATGTTAATGCAAGGGGAAAACGGGTCACGATCGGTTTGGAATCACGAACAACGACCGCTAAAGCCGATAACAGACAGGCAATGGTCAGGGTTTGGAAAGTATCCGTCACATAACCCGAATCCACACGCGTAGGCCATTGAGGAAAGGTTACGACCACATTCACAGCAAGCGTCAACACGAACAATATGGTTGTGCTGAAATACAGTATATGCTGGAGCGAACGTTTCAATACCATCACACGATAGAATGAATACACTGCGTAGATGGATATCGAGGCGAGACCGATCATCGCCCATTGTTGGTCGCTCATGCTCAGGGTACTGGTTTCTGAAGGGTCATGATGCGTTCAGCGATCTCTTTGAATAAGCTTCTCTCCTGCTTTACGATATAGTCGCACAGCTGACGGGCAGAGACGTGGGCTTCGTCATCTGAGTAGACAATTCGGTTCCAATCAAAGGTATCCTCGGATAGTCGGGCGATCCAATCCTTGCGAAGGGAAATCGACACGGATATCACCTCGTGAGTGGTTTCCGGGACAATGTAGGCGGATGCGCGCTGAAACAGCGCTGGAGTGCAGAATTCGAGGCATTCGCGTAGCCAATCGCTGAGCAAACCCGTGATCGAGAGCAATGGACCTGGTTTTTCATCGAACGGAACCACATCGGTCAGACTCGACAGTTGATTCAGTTCTTGAATCAGCCAATCGAGATCGTTAATCAGATCAGTTTTTGGCGCGGTCTTGAGCATTCTTGGCTTCGAGCATTTCCACCAGGCTCAGACTCGTTTCCCAGCGTTTGTCGCGGTTACGGACCGAGTGGATGTTGTTTTCTTCTTGGAAGTCCCAGAACTGACCGAATTGACGGTTTTTGTATTCGCGCAGGTAATCGAGGCGAGTCGTCAATTCTTCTTTCGGTACCAAGAGACGATCTTTGGCATACACCGCGTCTTCTCGACTTTCGAAAACGATGTCATAATCTTGACTCATCACAATGGCTTCTTCCGGACAGACTTCTTCACAAAATCCACAGTAAATGCAGCGAAGCATGTTGATTTCGAAAAACTCAGGATAACGCTCTTTGGGATCTTCGACTTCAGCGGCTTGCATACTGATCGCCAAGGGAGGACACGCCCGGGCGCACAATCCACAGGCGACACAACGTTCTTTGTCGTGATCTTCAACCAGCACGGGACGCCCGCGGAATACTGGAGGCGGATTGAACCGCTCTTCAGGATACATCATCGTCTGCGTGGGGGCGAACATCTGTTTGAACGAGTACACCATCCCTTTGAGGATTTCCCAGATGTACGTGCGCTGCAAGAAGTTGAGCTTGCGCTCGGTCGCATGATCCGGATTAAGGGCGTTGAGAACTGGATTTTCGAGGTTTTGAGCCATATGAATCTAAAAGTGCGGTTTCGGCTTGAAGATACGGGTTCCTATTTCTCTTTGAAAACCATCGTGATCGGAACACCACGAAACGAGAATGTGTCTCGGAGTTTGTTCTCGATGTAGCGACGGTAGTTTGCCGGCATTTCCTGTGGTTTGTTCATAAAGAACGCAAAAACCGGCGGATTGGCCTTCACCTGAGTGGCATATTTGATTTTCAAGGATACGCCACGTACGTTCGGCAGTGGATTCGCGCGCGTGATATTCTCCACGAACTCATTGAATTTACTGGTCGAAATCTTCTTCTTGCGTTCCTCAAGGATCATATCCACTTCCTCGATGATCTTATGCACACGTTGCTTGCTGGTGGCAGAAATGCTCAAAATCGGCACATAATCCAGATTAGGCATCTTGCGCTTGATCGCATCCTCATATTCCTTGAAGGTGTTCGTCTCTTTTTCGACAAGGTCCCATTTGTTGATGATCAGCATCAGTCCCTTGTTGAATTTCTCGGCTTCCAACATCACCCGTGCATCTTGGGCTTCAAAACCTTGCACGGCATCGATCAATAAAATGGCGATATCACATTCACGAATGGCCTTTTCTGTACGAATGTAACTGTAAAACTCGATGTTTTCAGCGACTCTGGCTTTGCGACGGAGTCCGGCCGTATCGACCAACTCATAGGTTTTGTCGTCGACCGTTAGCAGACTGTTGATGGAATCACGCGTGGTGCCGGCGATATCCGTCACAATGCTTCTCTCCTGTCCGAGCAAGGCATTCACGAGCGAGGATTTTCCCACATTCGGGCGACCGATGATGGCCAGTTTCGGGTATTTGTTCTCGGCTTCTTCCTGTTTTGGAGGTAGCAGGCTCACCAGCTTATCCAAAAACTCACCTGTACCGGTTCCATTCACAGCGGAAACCGCGAACAGATTGTCGAACCCGAGGCTATAGAAATCGGCCATGCCCCAAGAGCGTTCGACGTTATCGGACTTGTTGGTAGCGACCAGCAATGGTTTCTTGCTTTTCCGCAGGATTTCGGCCACTTCCTTGTCCATATCCGTCACCCCAAGTGTGATGTCGACCACAAAGATCAACACATCCGATTCTTCTATAGCGATGTGAACTTGCTCACGGATACCCACCGAAAACACATGTGGGTCGTCCGGAATGTAGCCACCTGTATCGATGAGGGTGAAATCACGTCCGTTCCAGAACGTTTCTCCGTAGTGACGGTCGCGGGTTACACCAGGCATGTCGTGAACGATGGCTTTGCGTTCTCCGACCAAACGATTGAATAATGTGGATTTACCGACGTTGGGACGACCCAAAATGGAGACTACAGGAAGCATGATGCGGGATAATTACAAATAGAGTCGTAAGTTACGGAGAATCGACCGATTACACAGGATACACTCATGATGCAATGGATTTACTCAGAGTTGGGATTCGCAGGCTCCATCCTGTTCGCATTGGTCATTTTTGTCCTGTTCGTGCTATGGCTCGCCGGCATCGCGGGACTTGCGAACTTGCACACGACCAATCGACGTCAGAATCTCAAGTTCGTTCTGAGTGTCTTGCTTCCGCCGTTCCCGATTCTCTGGATTTTATGGGACATCCGCCGTCAGCATCTTGTGATCCGTGGCACTCGCCGCGAAAGCTACGATTCCAACTGAGGCGGACCCACCGGGGTATCATCCTCAACGAGGATCCACGGTTCCAACACATTTTCGCTCATATCGGCGATGAAGCGTGACGGTTTCGTGAAGTAATCCCCTCCCGCGCTTTGCGCGATTGCCGGGTATGTGAAGAACAGATGCTCCTTGGCGCGTGTGATGGCCACGTACATCAACCGTAGTTCTTCATCCATCTGCTCCGGGTCATCGATCGAGTATCCCGATGGCAGGATTCCATCCAGGCATTGCATGATGAATACCGTAGACCATTCCAAACCTTTTGCACTATGGATGGTGCTCAACACCAAGGGTTGCTCCATGTGATCCATCCCGATCACATCCACAGCCGTCGCATCCAACGGATCCAGACTAAGTTCCGAAATCATTTTTTGGATCGAGGTGTAATTGCGGGCCATGTTTTGGAGGATGTCTAGATCCTGTAGCCGTTTTTCATGATCCTCGTACGTTTTTCGGCAGATTGGCGAATAGTACTCCACCACCAGTTTGAACGCTTCATGTGTGGGGATGGATTTCGATTTGATGTCCATCAGCAAACCCAATAAACCGGTCACATGGGTCTTGTATGTGGATCCGGCCGGGAAATTCGCGCCAGAACTCAGTTCGAAGCCATTGGTCTGCATCCAGTCGAAGAAATCGCGGGATGTTTTGGGTCCGATTCCATCAATCAATCCCAATATCCGGTTCCAAGCGACCCCATCCGATGGGTTCACAATCACCTTGAAATGCGCCAACACATCCTTCACGTGGGCGGCTTCGGTCAGTTTGGTACCACCGTATTTCACATATGGGATGGAGCGCTTGTTCAGCGCCACTTCCAGATCAAACGAATCGCGGCTGTTGCGGAACAACACGGATATATCGCCCAATGACGATCCTTGCTCGCGCAGATTCAGAATGAGTTGGGAGATGAATCGGGATTGGTCTTCCTGTGTGGGCGCCTTCACGATTCCAGGCAGGTCGCCACTTCCTTTCAAGGCGATCAGTTCCTTTGGAAACGCTTGCTTCGCCTGTTTGAGAACGATATTGGCCACATCCAGCACTTGTTGTGTGGATCGGTAATTCTCTTCCAAGGTGATGGTGATGGCTCCCGGAAACCGCGTCGGGAATTCCATGATGTGACGATGTTCAGCGCCACGGAACCCATAGATGCTTTGAGCGTCGTCGCCGACGGCGAAGAAATTGCCATGCACAGACGACATCAGCTCCGCCAGATCGACCTGCAAGGCGTTCGTGTCTTGGAATTCATCAATCATGAGATGATGGATGTCGCCCGCGGTTTTGATGCGGATCGATTCATGCTCCTTCAGCAGTTCCAAGGTATAGGTGAGTAGGTCATCGAAATCCATCTGATTGTGCCGCTTTTTGTGATCGCGGAATTGGGTCTGGATGGTCCGGATGAGCTCCAAATGCGGTTTGAAAGCGGGATATCGTTTCGTGAGAATCGCCTCAATGTCCTCCCTCCTGTTCACACAGGCGGAAAAGATGGTTAATAACGTGTTCTTTTTGGGAAACAGGGTATCGAGCTTGGACACATCCGCTTCCGATCGATAATACTGGATGATGTCGGACGCGTCGTCTGAATCGAGCACCGTGAAACCCGATTTGAAGCCGATTTTTTCGGAATGGTGCTGAAGCAGCCCATGGCAGAACGAATGAAACGTGCCACCTCTCACCTGTTTGCAACGCCCATCCAGCAAATCGGACGCGCGTTCCAGCATTTCTTTCGAGGCCTTTCGGGTGAATGTAAGCAACGTGATCTGGTTCGGAGCCACACCCGACTCGATCAACCGCGCCACCCGATACACCAGTGTTCGTGTTTTTCCTGTGCCCGCTCCGGCGATCACCAAGGCCGGTCCAGCCGAGTGAAATACGGCCTTGCGTTGCGCCTCGTTCAGAAGTGCATCATAATCAATCGTGTAGGCTTTATTGCGTTCCGGATCGTTGCGATTCAGCGAAAAAACTTTCATGTGTGCAATATATGTACAACTTTCAGAATCCGCATCATGACGGTATATTCACGCATGTTTCACGAACCTATAGTGTCGCACCTGCGAGTCGGCTGGATCGAAGTTGTCTGCGGCGGCATGTTTTCTGGAAAAACCGAAGAATTGATTCGTCGTGCGCGCCGTGCCCAAATCGCAGGACAGCGTGTGATCATCGTCAAGCCCCCGATTGATAAACGGTATGATGATGAGGCCGTGGTTTCTCACAATCGCACGAAATTGCCAAGCATCATGGCCGAAACGGCCGACCAGATTGTATTGCTCACCGGAAACGCGGAAGTCGTGGCCATCGACGAAGCTCAGTTTTTCGACCTTCGGTTGGTGGATGTGGCCAATGGCCTGGCCAATGATGGAAAACGGGTTCTGATCGCCGGGTTGGACATGGATTATCTCGGTCGTCCGTTCGAGCCGATGCCTCAGCTCATGGCCATCGCCGAGTATGTCACCAAATTGCACGCCATCTGCACCGAAAGCGGGATGATGGCCCATTATTCGCAACGCGTCGTGGAAAGCGACAATCGAATCCTGGTCGGAGAAGCGGATGCCTATGAGCCACGGGCACGCCATTGCTTCCGGCCACCGAGCGACATCCGCCGCAAACGGCCGCTCCCATCCAACGAATCCTAACATTCAAATCGCACTTATATGGACTTGCTCAGAGGTCTGATCGGACTCACTTTCATCATTGCGCTGGCATATGTGTTCAGCGCCAATCGGAAAGCCATTCTGTGGCGTTTGGTTGGCATCGGGATGGGAATCCAAGCGGTATTGGCCATTTTCATACTAAAGGGTGATTACCTGGCTCAGTTTTTCAGTCCGCTTGGCTGGCCGCGCATCTTTTTCAGATGGGTGTCTTCGTTTTTTGTCCTTGTTCTTGAATTCACGGAAGAAGGTTCCCGGCTCATTTTCGGGAATTTGGCCGTAGGTCCAGGTGGTGATGGTAGCATGGGTTTTTTCTTTGCCTTCCAAGTACTTCCAACCATTGTCTTCTTCGCATCTCTCACTACGCTGCTGTACCATTATGGCATCCTTCAAGCTGTGGTCAGAGTCTTGGCCGTGGGGATGCAGAAATTGATGGGTACATCCGGAGCGGAATCGCTTTCGATGATCGCGAACATTTTCGTGGGTCAGACCGAAGCGCCCCTCGTTGTGAAACCCTACGTCGTAAAAATGACGTCATCCGAGCTGTTCGCGGTAATGACAGGAGGAATGGCGACCATCGCCGGTGGTGTGATGGCGACCTATATCATGATGTTGGGGGATTCGTTCGCCGCAGCTCAGAGTTTGAGCATCGAAGCCGGACGTCAGCTTTTCGCCGAGCAATTGTTGGGAGCGAGTCTGATGGCGGCTCCAGCGGCCTTGGTCATCGCCAAAATGCTGTTTCCTGAGGTGGATGAGCCTGTGACCCGCGGATCTGTCAAGATGGATGTGGAACAGACCGATGCGAACGGTATCGACGCGGCGGCGACAGGCGCCGCCGACGGACTCAGACTTGCTCTGAACGTGGGCGCCATGTTGCTCGCTTTTTTCGCCTTGTTAGCCATGCTCAATTATGTGGTCATGTTTCTCGGTTCAGTGCCGAACCTGATCGGTGGATTCGTTGGCTTGGACATTCCCGTCTTTGAACTTAGCATCCAGATGATCTTGGGATGGATTTTCGCCCCCGTGGCGTTCTTGATCGGTATTCCCTGGAATGAAGCTTTTCAAGTGGGATCTTTGATCGGCACGAAACTCGTTCTTACCGAATACATCGCTTATATCAATTTGGCGGAATTGGCTGCAGTCGGAGCGTTGTCCGAGCGCACCATATTCATGGCCACATTCGCATTGTGCGGATTCGCCAACTTTACGTCCATCGCCATCCAAATAGGCGGAATCGGAGGCATCGCACCGTCACGGAAATCTGAATTGGCTTCATTCGGCATGAAAGCCGTGATGGCCGGATCCCTTGCGAACCTGATGACGGCCACCTATGCCGGCATGTTGTACTAAGTTTCCATCCTCATTCGTTTCCTACCCTGATTGGAAATCCCGACCTTTAACCATCGTCTATCCTATAAACAAACATACCCTATTATGTCTTTGAAATCGATGAATGCGGCGCTTTTGGCCACCATGCTTATGGCTGGCGCATGTGCAAGCACCCGAAATGCGGATGACAGTCCGGTAGTGGCTGTGGTGAACAACCAGTCGATCACCTACAATGAGTTGAAATCCCAGTTCAATCAAAACAGCTTCCGGGAAACCGCAGAAGAGGATCAGGTTGAGGCGTTGCGTGAGTTTCTGAGTCTGTACACTGATTACAAGGTAAAACTGCAAGCCGCTCAAGATGCCGGTTACATGCAGGATGCAGGTCTGCTCGACGAACTGAAGCAGTATGAGACACAAACCGCTTATCCATACTGGATGGAAAACCGAATCAAAGAGCAGTTGTTGAGCGACTACATGGCTCGTGCCCGTGAAGAAATAAATGCCACCCACATCTTGATTGCATTATCGGAGAACGCGTCCCCATCCGATACGCTTCAGGCCTGGAACAAGATCATGGAAGCACGCGCGAAAGCCATTGCCGGTGAAGATTTCGACTCACTGTCGACCGTCTACTCCACCATGCAGCAAGGGCGCAGCATGGGTGGCGATCTCGGATATTTCTCCGTCGGCTGGGCCGTCAAACCATTTGAAGATGGCGCTTATGCTACAGCGGTTGGAGAAATCTCCCCTCCTGTCCGTTCCCGTTTCGGCTATCATCTCATCAAAGTACTGGACCGTCGGGCAAGCACGCCAGATCGGATGGTATCTCACATTTTCATCGGTTCTTCGCAAGAAGAAGCGGCGATCGCAGAAGCCATGGAACGCGCCAACGAGGTGTTTAAGAAATTGGAAGAGGGTCAGCCGTTTATGGAAATGGCCATCGAGTTTTCGGAAGACGGCCAATCGGGTCCTATGGGTGGACAAATCGGATGGATCAACCATGGCCGCTATTTGGCCACCTTCACCGAACCGGTGATGACCCATCCAACGGATGGATCCTATTCCAAACCGTTCTATAGTGGCTATGGCGTTCATATCATCAAAATCGATTCGGTGCGTACGTATCCGAACGAAGAGGCCGAACGTGAGGAGATGCTTACTCGATTGCAGCAGTTGCCACAATTCCGTGATTCCAAAGCGGCGACGATCGCCCAAGCACGTCGTGTGGCAGGTGAAACGAAACATCAGGCTGTATTGGATGAGGTCGAGACCATGGTCACCGCAAATCGGGCCAGAGGCTTTTCCGCTTTGGAATGGCCAAACGCTTTGGCATCCAAACCCGTTTACAGCGTTGCCGGAACATCCTATACGGCGGCGGATTACATTGATTGGGTGAAGACACAAGTCGACACCACGTCCACCGGCAACTACAATTTCGGGCTGCGTGACAAGTTTTTCTCTGCGAAAGTGGAAGACAATATCATCGACATCACGAAACAAGAATTTCCCGCTTTTGCAGCTCTGAGCGCCAACTATTTGAACGGCTTGGCGATTTTTAAAATCTCGGAAGATTCGGTGTGGAATTATGCCAAATCCGATTCGGCTGCGGTACAAGCCCTCTTCGAGCAACAATCTGACAAATACGTGTTCGATTCCCGTCATTTGTATTACCGCATCACCGCATCGAACGATTCGTTGCTTCATGTGGCCCGACAGTTGATTCTAGACGGCGTTGTACCTGATTCCCTTCGCAGTTTGATACAGGGCGTCATTGTTCGCGAAGATGTGGTCAACACGTTGGAAGGCGAACCGCACGATCAACTCGTGGGTGTGGATGTTGGAGGGTTCAGCGATGTATTCACGTTCCGTGGCCGTCCTACCATCCTTCATTTGAAAGCGATCGAGCCATCACGACCGATGACGTTTGAAGAGGCGTACTTCCGTGTAGTGACAGACTATCAGCCAATACGGGAACGTCGTTGGTTGGATGATCTTCGCGCTACCTACAATGCCATAGAGTATCCCGACCGAATCCAGTAATCCATGAGAATTGGTCTTCTTCTTAGCGTGATGATGCTTTCCGGGTGCTTTGGGGAACGCCCCAATGCACCGGGACGTGTCATCGCGCAAGTAGGTCCCGATGTGCTGACTCATCAGCAAGCTGTGGATGCCATCCCCTACGCGGTCTGGGAATCGGACAGCGTCAAGGCCTTGTCCGATTATGCCACATCATGGACCATTCACAAATTGATGGTCAAAGAAGCCACTCGTTTAGGATTGGACCGGCTTGATGATGTTGCCCGACAAATCGAACTGAATCGCGATGGAATTTTGGTGGAAACCCTTCGAGACCGAGCTCTCAACACGCTCGACGACGAAATGAGCGTTACAGAAGCTGAAATACAGGAGTATTACGATAAATACTCCAATCAATTCCGACTCACCGAACGCCATGTCCGGGTGCGCCATCTCACGACCGCTAGTCTGGACCAAGCCGTCGCTGCGAAACGGGATTTGCAAGACGGATTGAGCTGGGAAAATGTGGTCGCGCAGTATTCGAACGACACACAATTTGCCCTTCAAAGCTCAAATCAGATTCGCCCGGTTTCGTCAGCGATTTCTTCCACACCGGTCATGCAAGCCTATCTTGGATCTTTGGGTGTGGGAGCGATTTCTGCCGTTCGTGAGTTCGATGGAGACTATCATTTCATTCAGCTCGTTGAATCCTATGCGCCGGGCTCTGTGCCTGAAATTAGTTGGCTAAAAGAGCGTATTTTTGAGTGGTTGATTATTGAGAAGCGACGTCGCGCCCTTCTCGCTTACGAACAAAATTTATTGCTGCAGGCACAATCCGCAGGTACCGTACGAATCCAATTGAATCCATGACCCGTTTTTTTCTCCCCGTTTTCCTCATCCTTCTCAGCGTCCAGACCTTGTCGGCACAACGTGGTCAACCGATCGACAAAGTGGTGGCCATCGTTAATTCGAACCCGATACTCAAGTCGGATGTCGACCAACGTACGCTTCAATACATGCAATCGTCGGGTACAACCACCTTCAACGAAAGCTTGTGGTATGATGTGCTTGAATCGATGATCGATAGTTACGTGCTGATTGAGAAGGGTAAAATCGATTCTGTCCAGGTGACAACCGAAGCTGTGAACCGCGCCCTGGATCAACGAATTCAAGGCATGCTTCAGCAGGTCGGATCGGAGCAGGAATTGGAGCGGATGTTCGGCAAATCGCTCATTCAGATTAAAGCCGAATACCGTGAGATATTCCGCGAAGAGATGATTTCGGAGCAAGTACGCGAAACGCAACGCATGAAAATCCGGATCACGCGTCCGGAAGTGGTTGATTTCTTCAACAAGATTCCGACCGATTCACTTCCCACCATACCTGAGACTGTGGAACTGGCTCACATCGTGGCCATCCCTCCTCCCAAACCGGATGCGGATGATGCGGTCTACCAGCGTGCGGTCGCCATCCGCGACTCCATCGTGAATCATGGAAAGGACTTCGAGGCCATGGCTCGAATCTACGGTGAGGATGGAACGGCTCGCAACGGCGGATTGCTCCCCATGATGGCGATGTCTGATCTCGTGTCCGAGTTTTCTGCTGCCGCTGCTGCGCTCGAGCCCGGTGGAATCTCCGAGGTGGTGAAAACGTCGTTCGGATACCACATCATCCGCTTGAATCGCCGTGTTGGTGATCAGATCGAGACCAACCACATCCTGATGCGCCTCCGCAAAGCGGAATTGGACGACCAGGCCGCAATCGACAAACTCAATGCCGTTCGCGACTCCCTGTCCATGCCGAATATGACATTTTTCAATTTGGCTCGCCGCAATTCCGACGACAAAGGTTCCGCATCGTTCGGTGGACGTCTCATCAATCCGCAGACCGGTGACCGCCGCCTGCCACTAGAAGCTCTTGATGGCGCCCTGTATCGGTTGGTACTCGCGCTTGAAGTGGATCAGGTATCAGAGCCTCGTCAATTCGAGCTCCCGCAGATCGGGCAGAGCGCGTATCGGATCGTCAAATTGATCAACCGTGTGCCACCTCATCGCGCCAATCTCGATCAGGATTATGAACTGATCGAATCGTTCGCCTTGCAGTCCAAACAAGTGAGGGAAATGACTCGTTGGATGGAGCGCTTGCGCAAAGATGTCCACATCCAATACATGATTCCGATTCCGGTAGCCAGCAACTGATCCATGAAGAATTCTGAAATGGATGCATCCGCCGCATTGTTCAAGGAACGGTTTCATGCTCTGAGATCCGAAATCGCCAAGGTGATTGTGGGTCAAGACGAAATCATTGAACATTTGCTGATCGGCCTGTTCTCGAAAGGTCATTGCGTGTTGGTCGGCGTTCCGGGACTCGCCAAAACCTTGCTCATCCGTACGCTATCCGAAAGCCTTGGATTGCGCTTCAACCGTATCCAGTTCACACCGGATCTGATGCCGGGCGACATCACCGGCACCGAAGTGATCGAGGAAGATCCGGAAACCGGACGCAAACGCTTCAGCTTCATCGAAGGACCCATTTTCGCCAACATCGTTTTGGCGGATGAGATCAACCGGACGCCACCCAAAACCCAAGCGGCCCTGCTTGAAGCGATGCAGGAAACACAGGTGACGGTATCCGGAACCCGCCACGTCTTGGAGAAACCCTTTTTCGTGCTGGCCACACAGAACCCGATCGAGCAAGAAGGAACCTATCCCCTTCCTGAAGCGCAATTGGACCGCTTCATGTTCTATTTGCAACTCGATTATCCAAGCTTCGAGGAAGAAATCGACATCATCCGTCGCACAACCTCTTCCATCGTCCCACAGATTTCTCCTGTGCTTCAGAGCCATGAAATCCTCGAAATGCAGCAGATCACACGAGAAGTCGCTGTTCCGGAATCTGTGCTTCATTATGCCGTGAAATTGGTGAATGCCACCCGCGCGAACGACACGTCGGCTGATGAAATGGTTCGCAAGTATGTGAGCTGGGGAGCCGGACCACGTGCTTCGCAGAATCTCATTCTCGGTGGCAAAACCCGCGCGTTGGCTCACGGACGCTTTCATGTGTCGGAAGAAGACATCCGGGCCCTGGCCGTTCCTGTGCTTCGCCATCGGATCGTCTTGAATTACGCCGCCGAAGCGGATGGTTTGGATGCCCAGACGCTGATCCATCGGCTTATCGGCTGATGTGGTTCGCCGCTCTTCTCGCTCTTTCCGGGCTCATCGCCTGGCTGTCTTATAGGAAGACCGGTTTTCATGGGTTGATGGCGATCCGATTCGCCTCCCTCGCGCTTCTTTGTTACATCCTGACCAATCCGCAATGGGTGTCGCGCACCACCGACTCCAACAAACAGAATTGGCTTGTGCTGGTGGATGAATCCCAGAGCGTGGAATCGTCCGCCGCCGACATTCGATCCCGTTTGGATGATCTGATGGATGCCGACACCAGCCAAGTGAGTATTCAGGTCATCGGTTTTTCCAGCGATGTTCGTCCGTTGGCGTCGACATCCGATTACACTCCGAATCGCATTGGCACCGATATGTATCGCGCGTTCTCGGAGAGCGTGGATCGCCTCAATCCGCCCGATGAAATCATTCTGATGTCGGACGGTATCAGCACAACCGGGCGCGATCCATTGGCTCTGATTGAAGGATTCGGCGTTCCTGTGAATGTCGTGGCGTTCGGAGATACCACCGTTCAGCAGGATGTGGTTCTGATGGATGCCGGCTTCCCTGAATTCGCCTATCTCGATACGGAAATCGCCGTTCCGGTCAGAATCATCGCCAATGGATATGAAGCGAATGAATTGGTCCTCCGTTTGCTGGAAAATGGCGAAGAGGTTGACCGGATGTCGCTATCGGTCACATCCGATCCGTATTTCGGGAATCCGGTGTTTCGGATACGTCCGCAAACGGAAGGACAAGTCCGTTACGAAGTGCGAATCGACGGTCTGCCCAGTGAGCAAAGCCTGCAGAACAACCGCATCCGTGCGGCGGTCCGTGTCGAATCGAAACGCATCCGAGTGATGCATGCGGTGTATGAGATACATCCGGATATCGAAGCCATTACGTCGGTCTATCGGCGTGATCCCTCGGTGGATGTGCGCATGACCCGCTTCAGCACGATCGACACCGATTCGGTCGATGTGCTCGTGATCCATGGCTGGCCACGAAATCAAGAACACATCGTGGCATTGAATTCCGCCATTCGGCGCATTCCGAGCTTGGTGGCGCCACTTCCGGTCACATTTTCCTCTTGGCAGGGGCGATTTGCTGGAAACCGGATAGTGGAAAAACTCATCACGACCATCCCGGCAGGCATCCATCCTATCACAGATCTTCCGCCGGTTCCTGTGGACAGGATGCCATTTCTTTACGGACCAATGCCCGACACCACTCGAGGAGCGTTTGAAACAAGGATGTCCGCTTCCACTCGTGGATTGATTTTGGAAACGAGTCGTTCCCAGAATCCCCGGTCGGCTGTGCTACATGCTTGGGGATGGTTCCGGTTGGCACAGAGTCCGTTTCAAGCGGAGCAGGATTGGAACCGCATGTTTTTCCTGAATATCCTGGATTGGCTGGCGGTGTCGGAAACCGAATCCAGAATGCGAATCGATGGATTGTCGAGGCAGATCCGCGCCGATGAACCGCTTTCCTTCTCTGTTCGCCTCACAAACGAGTCTGGCGAGCCGCAGGACGGCTCCGATGTGATTGTTCGACTCCTAGAGTCGGATTACCGTATGGAGCCCGCAGGTGCGGGATTGTATCAGATCCGCATCCCTGTGGTGCCGGAAGGATTTCATTCGTTGCGGATCGAAGCCCGTTCCGGTGATGCCGTGATCGCTACGGAAACCCGTGCGCTTGAATCCGGGGCCTCGCAGATCGAATTCCGTCGCATGCGCCGCGACGATGTGCTTCTCAACTCCATCACTGAGCGAAGTGGCGGGTCGTCGGATTGGACGAGCATCTTGGACCGTCTGAATTCCGCTGAATCCATCTCCATCGAGCGTGAGGAATCCATCCTGGTTGCCCGGCATCCGGGCTGGTTCATCCTTTTGCTGATCTTGCTCGGAACCGAGTGGTTTTTGCGTCGACGCGTTTTCCTTCCCTGATCAGACCTTGATCAGGCTGTGTACCGGCGCATGAGCCTGCAATAAGGGCGCGCTGTTCAGAAACGTGAGTTCGATGATGAAACTGTAACCCACGATCACACCACCGAGGCGTTTGACCAATTCGGTCGCGGCAAGTGCGGTTCCACCCGTGGCCACCACATCATCATGGATCACGACACGGGCTCCTTTGAAGATCGCGTCTTCATGGATTTCGATGGAATCCGTGCCGTACTCGAGTTTGTAGGATGCGGATTGGGTCTTGTAAGGCAGCTTTCCAGGCTTGCGGACAGGCACAAAACCCGCATTCAGATGCATGGCGATTGCTGGACCGAATAAAAACCCTCGCGATTCCATCCCAATCACAAAATCCACATCTTTGCCATTGAACGGTGCCGATAGCAGCGAATTCGTAGCGGCAAGAGCGTCAGCGTCGCCTAACAATGGGGTGATGTCTTTGAACAGGATGCCCGGTTTCGGGAAATCGGGGATGTTGCGGATCTTGGATGCGATGTCGTTTACTGTCATGGCCTTCGTATTTTGAGAAAGCATGAAAATACAACATAACCCGTCATTTTGGAGCGATTCGGATCAGCGCTTTATGCTCGAAGCCATGAAATTAGCCGAAAAAGCCGAGCGGATGGGTGAAGTGCCTGTTGGTGCGGTGATTGTCCATAACGGACTCATTGTCGGACGCGGATACAACCAAGTTGAAACCCTACGCGACCCCACCGCCCACGCCGAAATGCTCGCCATCACCGCCGCCTGCGAAACGTTGCAGTCTAAGTATCTGGTCGGATGCACGTTGTATGTGACTTTGGAACCCTGCCCGATGTGCGCTGGAGCCTTGGTCTGGTCGAAAGTGGATCGAATCGTCTACGCGGCGATGGATCTCAAAGCCGGTGCCTGCGGTAGCGTGGTGAACTTGGCACATCATGCGGCCTTAAATCATCGGATTACCGTGCATCAAGGACTCTTCGAACATGATTGCGAGCACATGCTGTCCACTTTTTTCAAAAAGATGCGTCAACAGACTCAGTAAAGTCCGTTCAGCGCGATGTAACGAGCCACTTTGGGATGCAGCCCAGATTCGGGATGATTGCGATAGTACGTTGACGCGTCTTTCACCGGCTCATGCGCAATGAAACGGACATGGCGTCGATGATGCGCAAGGCTATCCGGGATGACGGCCACATCGCCTTGCCGTACAGCGACAAGCAGATCGGCGATTCTCAGAATGTCTTCCCAACGGAACCAGGACGTGAATCGGTTCAGGGAATCCGAGCCGATGCATAGGCAGAATTTGGCATCGGGATGCAGCCCTTGCAGATGCTGCAGTGTGAACAGCGTGTAATTGGGCGTGGCCATTTCCGATTCGATATCGGAAATATCGCAGCCGATGAGTCCGTCGAAGGCGAACCGGCACATCGCCATGCGGTGATGGTAGTCGGTTGCGGAGCCGGATTTATGTGGCGGATGGGCTGTCGGAAGGATCCACAGCCGGTCGATGTAGCCGCTACGAAGAAAAGACGATGCGATGGCACGGTGACCCGGATGCGGCGGGTCGAACATCCCCCCCATGATTCCGATTCGCTCCGTCATGATTCAAGCGTCGATGCGAGAGAGTGCTACTCTGGCTTGATCCCGAAGATCTTCCACGGTAGAGCGGTTTTGTCCGTTCGGAAACAACTGGACATACTTTTCATAACTGCTCAATACCAGTTGATAACGCTCTTCCTGGCGCCGTTCGGTGGATTTCTCGGCGAACAAGAGATAGGACTCCACTTGCTTGGCCAAAGCCATTTCAGACCATTTGGTTTCGGGATACATATCAATCGTCAATCCGAAGTAGATCGCGGCGGCTTCAAACGATTGGAGTCGCAGATACAACAATCCAGCTGAATACTGTTTATGAGCCAATTTTTCGCGGAGTTGGTCGATGATGGCGGCCGCTTCCAAGGTTTTGTCGTCGTTCGGATAGCGGGAAATAAACAGCTGCATCACTTCGATAGCGCGATAGGTGTCGGTTTGATCCAGGTTATGGCGCGGACTCAATTTGACATAACACATCCCTTCCATGAATTCCGCTTCTGCTCGACGTTCACTGCGCGGATAATTGGAGTGGTAGCGTACGAATTCTGCCGCAGCAAGCACATAATCACGGGATTGGTAATAGCTGTCGGCCAAGTACCACTGACTTTCTTGAGCGATGGTAGACCCACGACCGATATTCAACACGGTTTCAAACGCGGCGGCGGCATCGACGAATTTTTTGTTGTCGTACATGCGCTTGGCTTTGGTGTAGGCTTCTTCAAGCGTATCGCCGGTGCGGATCTGGTTCTTATTCGCGCAAGCACCCAGGCTCACAAGGATCAATAGGGCAAAAATGATGGATGAATTACGATTCACGGTTCATTAACTGATTTAGAAGAAGAATGATGTCGCGATGCGCGTCGTTAGAATCAAATTGAGCTAAAATCGACATCGCATCCTCATACAACCGTTTGATTTCGTTTGTAGTGTGTTCAAAGATACCGTATTGGCTGTAGAGTTCGAGCATCCGTTTCACATCGGCATCGGATGCGGCCTTGGATTGAAGAATTCCCGTCACATACGCCGCTTCGGCTTTATCACATCGCTGCAAAAGCAATAGGGTCAGATAGGTTTTTTTACCCTCACGGATGTCGCCACAGGCTTTTTTTCCGAATTTTTTGGGATCGGCGATCGCATCCATCAGATCATCCTGGATCTGAAACGCCAGACCAGCTTTGAGTCCGATCTCCCCTGTTTTTTTCACATCCTCATCGCTCACGCGGGCGATCATCGCGCCCAGCTCCATCCCCTTTTGAATCAAGACGGATGTTTTCAGCTCGATCATCTTCAAGTATTCTTCCAGCGAGACATCTGTTCTGGATTCGAATTCCATATCGAACGCCTGACCTTCGCAAACTTGAAGGATGCCGTCCAAAAAGCAGTCCATCATGCTCGGATAAGCGGGATGGGTGGCGTAAGCAGACAATCGTGACACAGCGATCGTGAATAACGCATCGCCAGACAGAATAGCCACACTCGGATTCCATTTCTTAAACACGGTGGGTTTGCCGCGCCGGGTGTCGGCATTGTCCATGATGTCGTCATGGATCAACGTGAAATTGTGCAACAATTCAACCGCGATCGCGGCTTCCAAGGCCTCTAAGGGATCGGTGCCATGCAATCCCGAAGCTAGACAGACCAAGCGCGGACGTACGCGTTTACCACCCAATTCCATCGTATACCGGATGGGGTCGTACAGACTGGCAGGTGTTTCCGGCAGGGAAAGGTTAGCGAACCGCTGTTCGAGGAGATCGGAAAAAGACATGCTTACAAGATACGCAGATGGGTCGGTCTCAGTTCTGCCGGAGTGCGGCAACCCAGCAAGAGAAGCATGCATCGCAGTTTGTGTTGAAGTCGGGAGTAGTACTCATCCAGACCCACGGCGCCCTCTGCCTTAACCATCGCGATGATCGGCTGAGCCATCGCAACGCATCGAGCACCAAGGCACAAAGCCTTTAGCATATCCTGAGCGGTCCTCACGCCACCCGATGCGATGAACTGAACTTTATCGGAGGCCAAAGGAGCCAGATCCAGCAGGCAATCGACCGTAGGCATGCCCCATTCGTCGAGATCATGGTCTCCATCCTCCCGACGCCACGCTTCCACCCTGCTCCAACTCGTTCCCCCCGCTCCGGCAATATCAATGACGTTCACGCCAACATCAATCAGCCTCAAGGCCACGTCCTGTGAAATGCCCGCACCAGTTTCCTTGACAATCACAGGAACATCCACAGAATCAACCAAACGGCGGATGCCATCCAATATTCCTCTGAAATTCCGGTCCCCTTCGGGCTGAACCAGTTCTTGCGACGGATTCAGATGCACGATCACCGCGTCTGCTTTGATCGTAGAAATCAGACGATGCGTTTTCTCTTCAGACCAGTGTTCAATCAGCTGAACCCCACCGATATTCGACGCGATGAAGGCCGTAGGCGCCGTTTTCCGGACAATGGAGAACGACGATTCCAATTCCGGCTCATCGAGCATTGCGCGTTGGGAACCCACTCCCATCGGCAAATTATTCTTCTCACAAAAGGAGGATAGAATCGCATTAACCGGGGCTGCGCCATCGTAACCGCCCGTCATCGAAGAAATGAACAACGGAAGCGAGAAACGCCGACCCATCAGCTCGATCGACGGATCAATCTCTGCAAAATTCAGTTCAGGTAGGGCGTTGTGACGAAATTCGAACCGCTCGAATCCAGCGGATTTGACGAAGGACGATTTACCCGTTACGGTAAGGTCAACATGATCTTTTTTACGTTTGCGTATATCCATTATTTAGGTGCTCTCCAGACAGGTACGAACGAACAGGCTTCGCCATACATGATGCGTTCGGCGTACGGCATGAGACGTTGTGTCGCACCCATATAAATACTTTGAGGAAGTTCGATGTCGCTGCAGCCCTTCAACATCACGCGTTTTCCTTGATACAGTGTCCAATCAATGGAATCCAATCGGGAAGCGAATAAATCAGAAATTGCGGACTCTTTTGAACCATAAAACAAGCGTTTCACGATTCCATTGCTTTTTGCGGCGACAAGCATGTACGCCCAACTGGCCACAATGGCATCGTTGGAGCATGTAACGGTCAGATAATGGTCGCGATGCTGATCCCAGGTGTACTCGTCAAGGGCTTTGCGAAAATCAGCTTCCTTCAACACATAATCCATATGAAGGAAGTTTTTGATGTCGAACACATCCATCGGAACACCGTCATGCAGGGTTTCGAGATCCAGCGTGACCAAGCCCGACTGGGCGACTTTGTTCACGACATACATCAGACCGAGAAAGATTCGCCGCACGAACAGGTGCGGGTGGCGTTCGGATTATTAAAATGAAATCCTTTTCCTTGCAATCCGTCGGAATAATCGAGTTGAGTACCGGCCAGATACAAGAAACTTCTCATATCCACGACGATGGTGACCCCATCCACATCAAAAGTTTTCTCTTTTTTAGCAGGATCGGATTGGTACTCGTTGTCGAAATCGAGCTTGTAGGTCAGTCCGGAACATCCTCCACCGACCACGCCGATCCGCAAGGGAGCGTGCTCCGGCAAATGCTGTTCGGAACGGATCTGATGGATGCGCTGAAGCGCGTTCGGACTCATGGTGATCATTACACAGCCTCGACGACGATATCAGAATCGATGCGATGAACCATGCTTTCGATGGCGTACAAGGTGCCGCTGGATGCGGTGGGACACGTTCCGCAGGCGCCTTGATAGTGCACACGCAGGACATTGTTCTCGAGGCCGAGGACTTTGAGTCCTCCACCATCCGCCAACAGATACGGACGAACTTGCTCGTCGAGCATCTTGTTGATGGCTTGAAGACGGGGGTCGTCGCTGTCTAAGGCTTCTTGCGAGGTATGGACCTCATGCGAATCGGTAGACAAGGCTTCGACGGCTTCGGCTTCGCGGATCGGAGGAGCCAATTTGCGAAGAAGCTCGTTCCAATCGGCCGCGCCGTCTTGGGTCACTGTCACATAATAATCGACATAGTAGACGGAAATGACGTTCGGAATGGCGAACAAAAGAGATGCGAACGGATCTTTCGAGGCTTGGTCCGCATTCTCATATGAGCGGGTGATGCCGCGTGAAATGGGATCTTTGAGCACGAACCTCATGGCGTTCGGGTTCGGGGTACGTTCGATTTCTGCGATTTTTGGCATAGAGCCTCCTATTCCGTTGTTATAATCTCTTCACCGACGATGGCCGCTTGAACCGTGTGCCAAGCCAAGGTAGCACATTTCACCCTGGCTGGTAAGTCGCGCACACCGGAAAACACAGCTAGTTTTCCAAGGTGATGCGGTTGAGCCGACAAATCGAGTTTGCCCATGCTCATGTCGTGAAATTCATGAAATAAAATGGTCGCCTCATCCACGTTTTTGCCTTTCAACGCGGTGGTCATCATGGATGCCGATGCTTTCGATATCGCGCATCCATCACCTTTAAAGGACACATCCGAAATCACATTCTGCTCATCGATGTGCAGGTAAACGGTCAACTTATCGCCACATAGAGGATTATGACCATGAGCGAGGTGGTTCGCATCGCTCATTTCCCGGAAATTGCGCGGATTCTTGTTGTGATCCAGCACCAATTCCTGATAGAGGTTTTTCATGCGATCGGTACTCATGCGAACACCCCGATCGTTTTGCGGACCGCTTCAACCAAGCGATCGATTTCTTCTGTGGTGTTATAAAAAGCGAATGAGGCGCGTGTGGTGGCTGGAATGTTGTACCGATCCATAACTGGCTGAGCGCAATGATGTCCGGTGCGAACCGCGATTCCTTCTTCATCCAGCATCGTGCCCACATCATGCGGATGGATGCCATCCAGCACAAAAGAAACCACTGCCGCTTTGTGAGGAGCGGTTCCGACGATGCGGAGTCCGTCGATTTTGCTGAGGCGGTCTGTTGCGTAAACGAGAAGCTGATGTTCGATGTCGGCGATGGTCTCCATTCCGATTCCGGTCAGATACTCGATGGCCGCACCCATTTGAATGGCCTGTGTGATGGGCGGTGTTCCAGCTTCAAAAACATAGGGAAGCGTGTTGAATTTGATCTCATCAAACGACACACTCAGAATCATGTCGCCACCCGTGCGATACGGAGGCATTGTGCTGAGAATGGATTCTTTACCGTACAAGACGCCGAAACCGGTAGGACCACACATCTTATGTGCCGAAAACGCATAAAAATCGACATCCAGATCTTGGACATCCACACGCATATGAGGAACGGCTTGTGCGCCATCCACCACGATCACGGCTCCAATAGAGTGAGTTTTCAGCGCGAGTTCCTTGATCGGATTCACCGTTCCGAGGGCATTTGATACATGATTCACGGCCACCAATTTCACTTGGTTCGTGAGCAAGGCATCGAACGCCGTCATATCCAGCTCACCGGATTCCGTGATCGGAATGACTTTTAAATCCAAGTTCCGTTTCTTCGCCAACTGCACCCAGGGCACGATATTGGCGTGATGCTCCATGTTCGAGA
>CAYPOI010000037.1:0-25157 GCA_964412365.1 uncultured Chitinophagales bacterium
GTCCGGAAGTCCGGAATGCGTTCCGACCCAAAACCATTTTCGAAATGTATGCCGCCTTCGCCGATGCGCGGGAAGACACCACGATCGGGGTGGTGCTGCTCACGGGTGAAGGTCCGGCCAAGGATGGGAAATATGCGTTCTGCTCGGGCGGGGATCAGCGGATCCGTGGTCATGCCGGGTATGTGGGCGACGACGGCATCCCGCGCCTGAATGTGTTGGATTTGCAACGCCTCATCCGGTCCATGCCGAAACCGGTGATCGCGTTGGTCGCCGGTTATGCGATCGGCGGCGGACATGTTCTTCACGTGATCTGCGACCTCAGTATCGCGGCGGAGAATGCGATTTTTGGTCAGACCGGACCAAAAGTCGGAAGTTTTGACGGCGGCTTCGGAAGCAGCTACCTCGCCCGCATCGTCGGACAAAAGAAAGCCCGCGAAATCTGGTACCTGTGCCGCCAATACAACGCCCAAGAGGCGCTGGACATGGGGCTCGTGAACGCCGTTGTGCCCACCGACCAACTCGAAGCCGAAGGCATCAAATGGGCGCAGGAGATTCTGGAAAAGAGTCCAATTGCCATCCGTTGCTTGAAATCGGCGTTCAATGCGGACGTGGACGGACAAGCCGGCCTCCAGGAATTGGCCGGAAACGCAACCCTGCTCTATTACATGAGCGAAGAAGGGAAAGAAGGCAAAAATGCATACGTGGAGAAGAGGAAGCCAAACTTTAAGCAATTTCCTTGGTTGCCGTAACGGTTGACGAGATACGATAAACGCAGGTCCTCCGGTCGGCCGAAACGGCCTCCCGCAGGATGACAATCGTGGCTTATTTAAAAATAGCCGAGGGCGTTCATAAAAATAGCCGAGGGCTTAAGCCCTCGGCTAGATTAAAATTTTCAATTTAAAATTGTCTACTTAATCAGCGTCATCCGCTTCGTCATCACTTGTCCACCCGCTTCCAGCTTGTACACATACACACCGGAAGTTAGGGTCGAGGCATCGAAGTTCACCGAATGCGAGCCGGCGGGCATCGTTCCGTTCACCAGAACCGCGACTTCACGACCGACGACATCGTAGACCGTGAGACGTGTGACGTCGGACGATTGAAGAGTGAATCGGATCTGAGTGCTTGGATTGAAGGGGTTAGGATAGTTTTGGTCTAAAGCAAATACGTCCATCGTCCCACGTCCATCGTCTGGCGTCGACGTCGAGGGAAGCGGCACCACAAGAAACTTGAACTTGGGTGCTGGATCACCCATAGGATTCTCTACATACGGTGGCACGCTGATGTCCACACTGAAGGTGGGGCCGAAAGCGAACATTTGACCGGTTTCTGTGTCTTGCAAGGAGATCTCCCACCCTTCCGGCATGTTCCATTCTTCCATGGTGAGGCTGACGATACCACCGTCGGTGCTTTTGATGACCAATGGCAATTCGAAGGGTTGGGTATTCAATGGGAGAGTGTTGATATCGTAACTGATCCCATTCATCCGGGTACCCACATGGATGTAATTGTCGGCAAGGGGTGTCAAGGACACAGCGTCCCATTTGTCGTGTCCCATCAGACCGGTTTCGGTGAATTCAACCCAGGCTGTGCTTTGGAACCGGCCTTGAGTGCCGCGGATAGCGAAGCGGGTGCTTTCCACATCGGGTTGTTTCCCATAGAATTGGTTGCCAAGAACCCGGGCCGCATCGGTGAAGGTGATCATGTTGAACCATCCTTTGGAGGCGGTCCAGAACCCTTGGAAGGCGGGGATCACTCCGTTGGTCAAGTCGCCAGAGGAACCATTCCATGACCGGTAGGAGGCTGCGAAAGGATCCCAGACCCATATCACGGGCGACAGATCAGCTTGTTTGCCCAACAGATCCCAATCGATCGCCGTATCGAAGGGGTTGCCTCGCAAGGATAACTGCCATTCGACTCCGTCATAGATAAATCCGCCACTGTTATGCCACCCTGCGAGACTGAAAGTCGGATCCGGATTCTCGGGACCGGTAACTGTCAGCACCGTGGGAGACGTATTCGGCTGGCCGTCATTGTTGTCATCGTTCTTGTGAGTGTACATGAATCCATGTCCACCAGACTGAGTACCGCTTAAATTTGCACCCATAGGATAAAATCCAACTTCTGGATGATACGCCTGAATGTTGGCCGTCAAACTGGTAGGATTGTTGGACCCTTCGAACCCTTCAATCCAAACATTCTTAAAGAAATCGTAGAAGTTTCCTTCCGCCACAGGTGACGACATCAGGATATCGTAGGGCGCGTTGGTGATTGTTACTGAATAGGTGTCAAACGACAAACGAAGATCATCCACGGCCAATAGAGCGGCTTCTGAATCGGTG
Source organism: uncultured Chitinophagales bacterium (assembly GCA_964412365.1). Lineage (GTDB taxonomy): Bacteria > Bacteroidota > Rhodothermia > Balneolales > HLUCCA01 > CAMTWZ01. Next base: position 2,343 of record CAYPOI010000037.1, read on the forward strand.
TGGCTCCATTTGAAGGTGATGTAATGCAACCAACGAAGAACTCCGGTTTCCGACACGCGCTTGTGGGTAGTCACGGTTTGATTGGCTGGATCGTTTCCGTTAAGCGGTCCGGCGGCTCCGGTGTGCACGGTGTTGATATCTAGCGCAGGATTCGTGTACCAGGTCTGCTGGGCCGGCTCCACAATGGGCCATTCCGAGATCATATAGCTGAAATTCAGCGCTTCGGCATCGGCCGATTGGGCCCATTGCTTGCCGACAAAAGAAAGCATGAGACTTTTCAGGCGCACATCAATCCCCAGTTTGTTCTGAATCATGAGGGTGTATTCGAACTTGCCCGAGTCATCGAAATCTTGTGTGAACACGAAATCAGCCGTTTCAAAGCCGTAGGGAATGGGCACGATCCGACCGACCAGCCCCACAATGCGGGTTTCGGTGGAAGGGCTTGTTATCGTCATATCCCCCAGATAGACACCAGGAGCTAGATCGCCTTTCAATCGAAAAATAACGGAAAGCACTGAACCATTGTAACCGTCGATGAACACACTGGATGTGAAGGGACCCGAATAATCCAATGCCAACTCATAATTCGTCGGGGCGGTGATAGTCACATCTAGATCTGTGAAATTCTCACCCGTCAACATAAATGAATAGAATTGGGATGGCCCATCCCCTTCCATGTGAGGAATCAGTGAGATGACTTGGGCGGAGGTGTTCAAGACAGGAGCTTGGCCCACAAACCCACCGATGGCCAGAGCGTTGCCTGGAAGTCCACCCAAGGAAAAACGACCCGTGTTGTCCGTGGCACCCCATGCATACAACCTCAGGGTGATTGTCCCCTCTGCCACTTGCAGCGCGGTCTCGCCTGACAAATTAATCTGAGGTTGGGCCAAACCGTTCGTTTCGACACCGGAATAGGTCCATTGCGGCCCCACATCCACCCCTGGAGTGGCGAAAGCGTCGAGACTGTATTGCCATTGAAACGTATTGGGTCCAAATGAATTGCGTTGAAGAACCAGATCCAACGTACTTAGAGACACTTTCAGTCCGGACGTCGGACTGATCGTGAACGTCATGAAATTCTCGTTCGTAATGGCCGCTTGTTTGGTACCCACCCATAAGTATCCCCCCGACGCACTGAAGGTGTTCGGGTTGGAATGATTGGATAAGTAATACCCTCTCGAGATTGACGAATTAGCCAGTTGAGGGTGCTTGGTGGTGGCGGCGACTTGAGATTCGTTTCCGCCTTGGCCCTGGAAATCCCAGGCAAGAATTTGAGCCTGAACAGATGGTACAAAGATCACCAAAGCGATCCATAAAATTTTTCTCATTGACTTAGACGTTAGGTGTTGTTTTTGAAGTGTTTGACGAACGGCGGGGGAACGTTACAATAAACACAATCCAACTCCTAACGCTGTTTGTTTAGGGGATACAAGGTGATCGAGACAAGTGACAATGACAGACGGTTAACGGTTGACGGACATAAAAAAAGCCCTGGACCTTTCGGCCAGGGCTTTTAGAAGCTGTAAGCGATATGGTAGATGCTAGATGCATCTTGCATCCGGCATCAAGCTTCCCGCATCTTACTGGATCGACAGCAACTCAACCGTGAAAATCAACGTCGCGTTCGGACCGATCAATCCGCCAGCGCCGCGCTCACCATATCCGAGGTAGCTCGGGATGTAGAATTTGTATGTGGATCCGACGGTCATCAACTGAACGCCTTCCGTCCAACCTGGAATCACTTGATTCAATTGGAAGGTCACCGGCTCGCCGCGCTCTACGCTCGAATCGAATACGGTTCCGTCCGTCAGGGTGCCGGTGTAATGCACAGTCACGTTGCTGGTGGCGGATGGCTTCGGTCCGTCTGGACCCGCGGTGATCACTTCATACTGAAGTCCACTTTCGGTGGTCGTCACGCCGGCACGGGTACCGTTTTCGCGCAACCAAACCATGCCTTCGCTGTCGCTGGCCAATGCCGCTTCGCGTTCTTTAGCCATGGTTTTTGCCATGAGCTTCTGTTGGATGGCGGTGAACACGCGCTCACGCTCTTCTTCAGAGACGCGGGATGTGTCGCCTTTTTGGATGTCAAGGAGACCGGCTACGAACGCATCGACATCAAGCGAATCGACTTGCTGGTTTTTGAGATACTCGCCGTAATTGAAGCCGAGGGTGTAAGCGAATTTCGATTCGTCTGTTTTCAAATCAGTTTTTCCTTGTTGAGCGGTACAGGATGTAGCCACAACGACAAGCGCAGCGGCCATTAGGATGGATTTCATATGTATGAAGTTGGATGAAATGTCCGAAAGATCGGACGGTTAAAAAGATGAAGTGGATAAGGTACGGAGATTTTCATCGCTTCATCTCTTCATCATATCGTTAAGACAGTTCCGCCTTAATCTCACAATTCAGTAATTTCGAGATCGGGCAATTCTGCTCGGCCTCTTTGACGGATGTGGCCAGTACATCGGCTGGGCAGCCTGGAACCGAAGCTTTAACGGTAAGGTGGGATGAGGTGACGGCTCCATCTTCCAATGTGATCACACATTTGGTTTCGAGTGAATCCGGCGTGAAACCCGCCGCACCCAGCACGAAACTCAGTTTCATTGTAAAACAGCCGGCATGCGCAGCAGCTATGAGTTCTTCGGGGTTGGTGCCGATTCCCTGTTCGAACCGTGATCCGAAGGAGTATTGGGTTTGGTTGAGCACGGAGCTCTGCGTTGTGAGGTGGCCTTTACCTTCTTTTCCGGAGCCGTGCCAGACGGCGGTTGATGAGCGTTTCATAATGAAGAAATTTTAAATGTTGAATTTTAAATGTGGGAAGCGGGAAGCGGGAAGCGGGAAGCGGGAAGATTTATCAATTTAAAAGGACAAACCTTGCATTACCGTCATTTAAAATTAACTGGACTAATCAAATGTCTCGTTCAAAATTTTAACTAAACGTTTCAACATTCAACCTTCAACATTCAACATTATTCTTCAAGGGTCGATATATCCCCCACTTCCTGGCCGAGGGCTCTTGCCTTCAGCACACGACGCATGATTTTTCCGGAGCGGGTTTTGGGAAGGCTATCGGAAAAGATGACTTTATCAGGTTTGGCGATCGGACCGATTTCCTTGCCAACATGCTCCCGGAGTTCATCTTCAAGGTGTTTGTCGCCCACGAGTCCGGCATTGAGCACCACATAGACCTGGATGCTGTTTCCTTTTACCTCGTGTGGGATGGCGATGGCGGCGGCCTCGCTCACTTTCGGGTGCGATACCAAGGCGCTTTCCACTTCGGCCGTCCCCAATCGGTAACCGGATACTTTGATGACGTCATCAATCCGTCCGATCACCCAGATGTAGCCATCTTCATCGATCCGCGCCGAATCGCCGGCTTTGTACCAGCCTTTGTCGGCATATTCGGCCCAGTAGGTTTCTTTGAAGCGATCGGGTTCGCCCCAGATGCTGCGTGCCATGCCGGGCGTCGGACGCTTGATGATCAGCTTTCCTTCTTCCCCAGGCTTCACGTCTTTGCCATTGTCATCCACAACGGCCACTTCCACACCAAAAAACGCTTTTGTGGCGGATCCGGGTTTGAGCGGAGTGATCGGAAGCGGGGTGATGGTGTGTCCGCCGGTTTCGGTCTGCCACCAGGTGTCCATGATGGGGCAACGTCCGCCGCCGATTACGCTATGATACCAGCGCCAGGCTTCGGGATTGATGGGTTCGCCCACGCTTCCTAACAATCTCAGGCTTTCCAGGTTGTGGCGTTTCGGCCATTGGTCGCCAAAGCGCATCAATCCGCGGATGGCCGTCGGGGATGTGTACAAAATGGTGATGCCGTATTTCTCGACCATGCTCCACCAGCGGTTCGGGTAGGGATGGTTGGGAGCGCCTTCGTACATCATGATGGTGGCGCCGTTGATGAGCGGACCATACACCAGGTAACTGTGTCCGGTGATCCAACCCGGATCGGCGGCGCACCACCAGCGGTCTTCGTCCTTGACGTCGAACACATATTTATGTGTCGTGCTCGTGTACACGGCGTATCCGCCGTGCGTATGCATCAGGCCTTTGGGTTTTCCGGTCGTGCCGGATGTATATAGAATGAACAATAGATCTTCGGCGTCGGTCTGTTCGGTTTCGCATTTGGGTGATGCGATGGGGAGGTTCATCAGGTCGTGGTACCAGAAATCACGGTCGTTTTCCATGTACACATCCTGACCCGTCCGCTTCACACAAATGCAGACTTCCAAGGTCGGTGTGCGCTGGATCGCGTCGTTGACGATGGATTTCAGGTCGGTGATTTTGCCACGGCGCCACCCGCCATCCGCTGTCAACAACACTCGTGATTTCGCATCGTCGATGCGTGCCGCAAGGGCTTCCGTGCTGAATCCGCCATACACCACGCTATGCGCTGCACCGATCTTGGCAACGGCCAGCATCGCGATCACCAATTCCGGAATCTGTGGCATGTAGATCGTCACGATTTCGCCTTTTTTCACACCCATCGCTTTCAAGACGTTGGCGAATTTCGAGACTTCACGGTTCAGAGCATGGTAGCTCATCGTGCGCACGTCACCCGGCTCGCCTTCCCAGATGATGGCCAGTTTGTTGCGGCGCCAGGTTTCGAGATGGCGGTCGATCGCATTGCCGATGATGTTGATTTTCCCGCCACTGAACCATTTGAAAAAGGGCGGATTGGAGTCGTCGAGAACCTTTTGCCACTTCTTATACCATTTCAGTTTCTTGGCCTCGTCCGACCAGAACGCCTGCGGATCAGCGATCGACCGGGCATACAGGTTGTCGTATTCCTTGATATTGGCGTTGCGGATGACGGATCGGGACGGATGGAAGATGTCGCTCATGGTTCTGGCTAAGGTTCGAAGGATAGAAGGGGGGAATATAAGAATTACTCGGTACCGAGTACCGAGTACCGTCAAATCCTCACCGTCAACCCCGCCTCTCTCATGCGTTTTTTGAGGTCAACGATCTCAATTTCGCGGAAATGGAAGATGGATGCGGCTAAAACGGCATCCGCTTTTCCTAAGGTGATGGCGTCGATGCAATGTTCCACCGTTCCAGCTCCGCCACTGGCGATGAGAGGTAACGGGACGTTCGATGAGATCAGATTTAGCAACTCGTTGTCGAATCCGGATTTTGTGCCATCTCGGTCCATCGAGGTGAGAAGGATTTCCCCGGCACCGCGTTGGTTCACTTCGGCGCACCAGTCGAGCACGTCCATGCCGGTATCGAGCGTACCGGCGTTGATAAACACATTCCAGGAGCCATTGAGACGTTTCGCGTCGATCGCGGCGACAATGCATTGGGTTCCGAACCGGTCGGCTGCGCGGGAGATAAGATCTTTGTCGCGAACGATGCTGCTGTTGAGGGAGACTTTGTCGGCCCCGGCCAGCAGCAGATCCGAAATTTCATCAACCGACGCGATGCCTCCGCCTACGGTGAACGGGATCGAAACGGCGCGGGCCACGTCTTCGACTAAGTGAAGAAGTGTTTTCCGTTTCTCATTGGTGGCAGTAATATCGAGGAAGACGAGTTCATCGGCACCCTCGGCGGAGTATCGGGTGGCGAGCTCGACGGGGTCGCCGGCGTCGCGCAGGCCTTCGAAATTGACGCCTTTGACGGTGCGACCGTTCTTGATATCCAGACAGGGGATGATGCGGGTGGAGAGCATATCACAAGTTACGGAGGAATGAGGTCCTTCGGTCGGAAAGCGCTTTTTTACGGGCCCTCATCCCATTTCCTGTTAAAAGTTCGAAAAAACAGTGCTTTAGCCTAAAAAAAGTGTGGTTTTAGGCTTGCATATTCGTTCTTTTTTATGGTTTTTGCATCTGCGTCTATTGTCAGAAAAAGTATTAGGGATGTCTTTGCCATGGAACCGTTTCAACTCGCCTCGTCCGAAAAATCGGCGTGCGGCGTAGGCTTTATCGCCAGCCGCAACAATGTCCGAACCCATCAACACCTTCAGCAGGCGTTGCATGCGCTACGTTGCGTGGAACACCGCGGGGCTTGCGCGGCGGACCAGATCACGGGTGATGGTGCCGGTATCATGACTGACATCCCCTTCGAGCTGTTCGGCCTGGAAAAAGACACGTTCGCGATCGGATCGTTGATCACCCCGCCTCAGCCCGAACGCAAACGCATCGCCTTGCGCGTGTTTGAAGAAACGTTCCGTTTTTTGGGATTGGAAGTGCTCGAATACCGCACCGTTCCCACAGATCCTTCGGTGCTCGGGGAAGACGCCCTCGCATGCATGCCCGGACTCATCCATGCCATCGTGAAACGCCCCGATTTCTGCCGCACAACCGCCTCCTTCGATAAATTGTTATATCAAGCGAAGCAACTCACCCGCACGAAAGAAAAAGAAAGCGGCATCCATAAAGAATTCTTTTTCATGTCGCTCAGCTCGAGCACAATCGTGTACAAGGCACTCACGCGGGCTCAAGACTTGGATCGTTTTTATCTCGATTTGCAAAACCCGGCATTTAAAACCCGTTTCGCGCTCTTCCATCGCCGCTTTTCGACGAATACCAAGACGGCTTGGGACAAAGTGCAGCCCTTCCGCCTCATCGCGCATAATGGCGAAATCAATACCATTTCCGGAAACCGCTCTTGGGCCTATTCCCGCGAAAAACATCTCGGACTCCCTACCGACGAGCTGCTCACGCACAACGGCATTTCCGACACCGGTTCCCTCAATGAAATGGTGGAAGCTCTCTCCTATCGCAGCTCCATCCCATACATCGAAGATATTCTGGCCATCATGATGCCGCCGGCGGATGGGGAAAATCCGTTCTACAAATTCTGGAGCCGGGCGATGGAGCCTTGGGATGGTCCGGCGTTTGTCACGTATTCCGACGGACAAACCATCGGCGCGCGCCTCGACCGGAACGGATTTCGTCCGTGCCGTTGGGTGCTTACCGAAGATCACTTCTATCTGTCGAGCGAAGCCGGTTCGTTTGAAGTGGACGAAAAAATGGTTCAGAAAAAAGGCACACTCCATGCCGGAACCGGCGTGAAGGTGGACCTGGACAATGGATCGGTGCATTTCCGCGACCCGAGTCAGAGCCGCGAACATCACGATGCCGCCTTCGATCCGCGCCTGGAGCCCGTGCAAGAACATCCCGTCAATGAAACCGCCGCTTTTCTGGGCAAAAAGAACTTGTTTTTGTACACCACGGAAGATGTCGACCGTGTCCTGGCCCCGATGATCGCCGAGGGAAAAGAAGCGATCGGATCGATGGGCGACACCGCGCGTCCGGCTATTTTGTCGGATGAACCTCGTCCGTTGTTCGATTATTTCTATCAGAATTTCGCGCAAGTGACGAATCCGCCGCTGGATTATCTGCGCGAAGCGATGGTGACCGATCTTCATATCTATTTGGGTCGCAAGCCGAACATCTTTTCCCCGAAATCGCTCATCCCGCCGAACATCGCCTATGAGCTGAAATCGCCGGTGATGAGCCTCGGCCAGATCCGATTCATCCGTTCGTTGGACCGAGAACGCCGCAACAAATCGCGCGTTCGTTCGGCGGTTCTCGATACCACGTTTGATAAGGATTTCGGCGTCGTCGGACTCAATTCACGTCTCGCCGCCCTCGAAAAAGAAGCGACGGAATTGGTGTCGGATGGGGTTTCAATCCTGATTCTTTCCGACCAAGCGGCGACGCTCGAGCGACCGCCCATCCCCTGCTTGCTTGCCCTGCGAACCATCGTGAATGTGCTGAATGAAAGCGGATTGCGCTTGGATGCGAGTCTCGTTGTGCATTCGGGTGAAGTTCGGAGCACGCATCATGTGGCTGCGGTCGTCGGATTCGGCGCCTCAGCGGTATGTCCGTACATGGCGCTTGAAATCGCCCGTTACGAAGACGATAAGAAGTGGAACCATCTCACTCCGGATCAACGTGAGAAAAACCTGATCAAGGCCTTTGAGCAAGGACTGCTCAAGATCATGTCGAAAATGGGGATTTCGGTGGTTCGCAGTTACCAAAGCTCGAAATTGTTCACGGCAATCGGTATCGGACCTAAGCTGAATGAGACGTTTTTCCCGGGTGTGCCGAGTCCGGTTGGGGGAATCGAGCTCGAACATCTGGTCGATGACATCGTGCGGAAAGCCGATCTCGCCGCGAAGTTGGATGCGGAAGGCACTACGCTCAAAAGTTATTTCTACAAAGAGCAGAACAAGGGATTGGAGGGCGAAAAACATGCCATGACGGCACCTCGCTCGAAGATCATCCATAATCTCGTGCGCGAAACCGGTCATTCGTTGCAAGACGCGGAATTGTATGAGGAGTATCTCAAAGTTGGCTTAAATGACTCTCCGACCAATATTCGCCACCTGATGTCGCTGTCCGAAGCCGAGGCTCCTGTGCCGGTGGATGCCGTGGAACCACGCGTGGATATTTTGAAGCGGTTTGGTAGCGGAGCGATGAGTTTCGGCGCGATATCGGCCGAATCGCAGCGCGATATATTCGTGGCCATGAAGGAAATCGGCGGGCGCTCGAACAGCGGTGAAGGCGGGGAGAATCCATTCTATTTTACGGATGGGATCACCGCGTCGGCGAAGCAAGTGGCGTCGGGACGGTTTGGCGTGACGGCCGAATATCTGGTCAGTGGCAATGAGTTTCAGATCAAGATCGCCCAGGGCGCGAAGCCCGGTGAAGGTGGTCAGCTCATGGGACTCAAAGTGGATGAGCACATCGCCCGCGCGCGTCATGCGAACGTGGGTGTCGACCTTATCTCGCCTCCCCCATTGCACGATATTTATTCCATCGAAGACCTGAAAGAACTGATTTATGAGTTAAAACAGCTCAAGCCCGATGCGAAAGTGAACGTGAAGCTCGTGTCAGGCTCGAACATCGGCACCATCGCGGTAGGCGTGGCCAAAGCCGGCGCGGACGTGATCCATATTTCCGGCGGGGATGGTGGCACAGGGGCCGCATCCCTCAGCTCCATGAAACATGCGGGCTTGCCATGGGAAATCGGCTTGGTTGAAGTCCACAAAACCCTGATCGCGAACAACCTCCGCAAAAACGTCATCCTTCGTGTGGATGGTGGTTTGCATACCGGTCGAGATATCGTGATGGCAGCCATCTTAGGCGGCGAAGAATTCGAGTTCGGAAAGCTGCTTTTGGTGGCCGAAGGCTGCATCATGGCACGGATCTGTGAGAAAAACACGTGTCCGACTGGCATCGCCACACATGATCCCAAATTCAAAGCGAAGTACAAGGGCACGAAAGACCATGTCGTGAAACTGCTTCAGATTTTGGCGGATGATGTGCGTCGCAACTTGTCCCTCATCGGGCTGACCCGCTTGGAAGACGCCATCGGCAGAACCGATCTGCTTGTAGCCAATCCGGCGCACGATGAGGTCATCCGTCGCAAAAACATCGACTTGAATTATTTCTTGGGCGAAACCATGGTCGATTCGAGCATCCCCACCAGCTTGTATTTCGAGAGCGTGAGCGATCTGAATAAGCAGATTTTGGACGACACGAAGATCGCGATGGAGACGGAATCGGCGGTGAGTCTGAGTTATGATATCCGCACGGTGGATCGCGCGGCGATGGCCACGTTATCGGGAACGATTGCGAACGCGATCCGCCTCAAGCGCTTGGATCTGATCAAGCAAGGGCGTCCGGATGATGTGCCTGAGTTCGAAGGACATCTCGGCCTCACGTTCACTGGCAGCGCCGGACAAGGATTCGGTGTGTTCATGGTGAACGGCATCGAAACGACGCTCTGGGGCGAAGCGAACGATAGCGTGTGTAAGGCGATGTCGGGCGGTTTGGCCGTCATTCGACCCAAGAAAGAAGCCTTGTTCCGTCCGGAAGAGAACGCCATCATCGGAAACTGCGCCTTGTATGGTGCCACCGGCGGACGCTTGTATGTGAGTGGCCTCGCCGGCGACCGATTCGCGGTTCGGAACTCGGGCGCCATCGCGGTCGTCGAAGGAACCGGCTTACATGCCTGTGAATACATGACGAACGGTTTGGTGGTGATACTGGGTCCCGTTTCGAAAAACGTAGGCGCGGGCATGACCGGCGGAACCTTGATGCTCTATGGCGATCAACACGAGCAAATCAACGCCGAGTACCTGGGAGAATCCAGCCTGGATGAAGCCGATTATGCAAACCTGAACGCCCTGCTGAAGGATTACCTCAAGCATACCTCCTCGAACCGAGCTCAAGCCATTTTGAATGGATGGGATGATCTGAAGTCGGGATTCAGGAAGTATGTGCCGATCAAGGACTTGGTACTGAAAAACGTGGATGAAATGATAAAAGGATGAAATGATGAAGGTTTCGTGACGTTCGCCTTTTCATCGCGAGCGAAGCTCGCTTTTATCCTTTCGGCGAATGCCTTGATTTCAGCTCGTCAACCAGATCCTGCAACGTCATCCCCTTCTCGACTAGAAGAAGCATCAGATGGAACAAGAGGTCGGAGGCTTCATAACGAAGTTCCTCATTGTCGTTTTTTGCGGCGATGACGGTTTCGACGGCTTCCTCACCCACTTTCTGGGCGATCTTGTCCAGCCCTTTGGTGAACATCTTGGTGGTGTAGGAGCCTTCGGGCATGTCGCGCTTTCGCGATTGAAGCAGGGTTTCCAACTCAGCGAGGAAGGATAAAGACCCGGTTGGAAGTCCTTCGTACGGCGAGAAACAGCTCGTGGTGTTGTTGTGGCAGGTCGGACCGTTGGGTTTGGCCAGCACCAATAAAGAATCTTGGTCGCAGTCGGGCGTCATCGACACAAAAGCCAGCGTGTTGCCGGACGTTTCTCCCTTGGTCCACAGTGTTTGGCGCGAGCGGGAGTAGAAGGTGACGAGGCCGGTGTCGATCGTCATTTGCACCGATTCGGCATTCATGTAGCCGAGCATCAGAACCGTGCCGGTGGATGCGTCTTGGATGATGGCCGGAATGAGGCCGGTGGTGGGGTCGAAGTTCATGGGTGGAAGATACGGAATCGGTGATCGGGAATCGGGAATCGAGAAATCGGTTTGAAATTCATTGCAGAAGCAGACTCCATCTCAGCGCTGCTTTTCAAAATGATACAATATCTTGAAAGCCGAAAAAATTGACCCGATTCCCGATTCATTCCCCCATCGCCACCCACATCTGATCCAACACATTCTTGATGTGCGTGTCCCAGAACACCCAATTGTGCCGACCCGGAACTTCATGATATTCATACGGCAGGCTTTTCGTACGAAGCGCATCCGTAAAGCGCCGATGACCTGGTAAAAAGTCCGTGTATCCATCCTGGATGCCATGAACGAGATAGATGTATGGCGACGTTTCGGGCGTCAGCGAATCGATACGGCTCAGAAAATCATATCGGGCACGATTCGGATGATCCGCCGAGCCTTTGATGAGATCGAACATCTGCGTGATGCGGGCGAAATTCGGACTCACTTCCGTTCCGCCCACATGGATGCCTGAAATGGCTGAACTTAGTCCGGCCGCGAATACGTATCGATCCGGATGGTTGAGCGCGATCATCATCGAGCCGTAACCGCCCATGGATAATCCCGCGATCGAACGACGGTTTCCATCCACCACATACTTGCTTTCGATGTAATTCGGCAGTTCTAAGGCGATCCAAGTCTCATAAAGCTTCGAAGAATCGGACGCGTTGTCGTGATAGAAACTGTTATGAGCGTCTGGCATCACCACAAGAAGATCTGTCCCGTTGACGTAGTCGATGATGCGGGTTTGGGCTGTCCAATCGCGATGAGATCCACCCCATCCGTGCAGCAGATACAATATGGGTAGGGAATCGGATGATTCAGGAACCAGGATATTCACTTTCATCCACGCATTAACCGATTCGGAGTAGAGGCTGTCGAGCACCAAGGTGTGTTGGGCATCGACACGGGCTGCGATAACCAGCAGCAAAAGGGCGATAAGGATGTGTTTCATGTCCGAAGGTAGGGAAATTGGGCTGACAAAATGAAAGACCAATGACGAGATGTTCTGACGGTTTTTCAGTTCAATTGCGATGGCATCTGATTTGAATTATGCAGATATGAAACCATCAATGAAACCTAACCTATGGAGGTAACATCATGACTAAACTGATCACCCGCACACGTCCATCGACCTTACCCGTGTTCCAAGACCTGTTCGAGCGTCTGTTCGACGACGAGTTGTTCCGTAATGGTCCGGCGACCATGCTGAACTCGGTGCCGGTCAACATCCGCAACACCGACGCGTCTTACGAACTCTCCATCGTCGCTCCGGGCCTGCGTAAGGACGACTTTTCGATCCAGATCAACCGCGATATGCTCACGGTGTCGTTCGAGAAGAAAGACGAAACCAATGAGGAGCAAGACAACTGGATTCGCCGCGAGTTCGTGCATCGCTCATTTGCCCGCTCGTTCCACCTGGACGATACGGTGAACACCGAGGCGATTGAAGCGAACTACACCGATGGATTGCTGACGATTTCGATTCCCAAAAAAGCGCCATCGGAACTGCCGATCCGAACCATTTCGGTGAACTGATCCACAAAAAAAAGGCGGACTCGAAAGTCCGCCTTTTTCATTTACTTGCTGGCCATGAATTTGACCAGATCCACCACGCGGTTGGAATAGCCCCATTCGTTGTCGTACCAGGATACGACTTTGAAGAAGCGTTTTTCACCTTTCAGGTTGTTCTGTAAGGTGGCGTTCGAATCATAGATGGATGAACGCGAATCATGGATGAAATCGGTCGAAACCAACTCTTCGGTCGTCACACCCAAGATATCTTTGAGGTAGGTGGTCGACGCTTTTTTGAAGAGCGCATCGATTTCTTCGATTGACGTGTCTTTTTCGGAGCGGAACGTCAGATCCACAACGGAGACATCCGGAGTAGGAACACGGAAACTCATTCCGGTCAACTTGCCTTTCGTCACAGGAAGCACTTCGCCGACGGCTTTGGCCGCGCCGGTAGACGATGGGATGATGTTGATCGCCGCCGCACGTCCACCACGCCAGTCTTTTTTCGACGGACCATCAACGGTTTTCTGAGTGGCCGTGTAGGCGTGGATGGTGGTCATCAGGCCGGTTTCGATTCCGATGCCTTCTTTGAGCAATACATAGACAATCGGAGCCAAGCAGTTTGTGGTGCAGGATGCGTTCGATACGATGTTGTGTTTGGCTGCATCGTATTCATTCTCGTTCACACCCATCACGATGGTTTTCACATCGCCCTTTCCTGGAGCGGAGATGATGACTTTCTTCGCACCTGCTTTGATGTGCAGACCGGCCGAATCGGAATCCGTGAAGATACCGGTGCATTCGAGCACATAATCGACACCGAGGGCTTTCCATGGAAGATCGGCTGGCGATTTGGTGGCCGCCACACATTTCACTTCATGTCCGTTCACGACGATGATATCGTGTTCTTCTTTCGAAGGGTCGCTTTTTTTGGTAGACACATTGTGTTTGAAGTGCCCGTGGACCGAGTCATACTTGATCTGGTAAGCGAAGTATTCCGCATCTGTGGCCATATCCACAACCGCGACGACATCGATTTCCTTTCCTAACAATCCTTGGTCGCAGATCGACTGAAAAACCATGCGTCCGATCCGACCGAATCCATTAATACCGACTTTTACTGTTGCCATTTCGTTCTATTTAAGAGTGAATCTAAAAGCCCTTAAAGCTACCTCATCCCCCATCCAATCGCAACCCTGTGGAAGCGCTACCTTTCGTATCTTTCTTATTAAACCATCGACATATTTTATCATGAGCCTACGTTCCGACTACAAACCCGAGACCTACCACGATTTTTCCAAACCCGAAAACGATGTCGCTCAACGCGCTGCGATAGCGGATGTGCGCAGCCGTTTCGGAGGCACCTACGACATGGTGATCGGCGGAAAACGAGTGAAGGGAGCTAGCGGCACATTCACGTCGGTGAACCCGGCGAATTTGTCCGAAACCATCGGCACATTTCAATTGGCCAACGCCGATCAAGCCCGCGAAGCACTTGCCGCCGCATGGTCTGCGTTCGAAACCTGGCGATATGTGCCGGCGCAACAACGGGCCGAGATCATTTTTAAAGCGGCAGACATTTCCCGCCGCCGTCGAATGGAAATCAATGCCTGGATGATCTCCGAATCAGGCAAGAACTTCCTTGAAGCGGATGCGGACACCTGCGAAGGCATCGATTTCCTCGAGTACTATGCCCATGAAGCCCTTCGCTACGACAAAGGCATGAAGGTATTGGATGCCTGGGGCGATCTGAACCGCACACATTACATCCCACTTGGTGCTGGTGTATCGATTTCGCCATGGAACTTCCCGTTTGCCATCACATTGGGCATGGCCGCGGCTCCGATTGTCGCGGGTAACACCGTGGTTGCGAAACCGAGTCCGGATACGCCGATGATGGCTCAAATCATCAGCGAGATCTTCGAAGAAGCCGGACTTCCAACCGGAGTGTTCAATCTGGTGACCGGTGATAATCTCGAGGTCGGTGAAACCCTCACCACCGACCCAAGCACTCGCTTCATCAATTTCACGGGTTCCTTGGGAGTCGGACTCCACATCAACGAAGTGGCTGCGAAGACATCCGATAACACCCGCTTCATCAAACGTGTCTATGCGGAATTGGGTGGCAAAAACGCATTGGTTGTGGACTCGGATGCCGATCTCGACGCCGCATCCACCGGCATCATCCAAGCCGCATTCGGTTTTCAGGGCCAGAAATGCTCCGCCGCTTCGCGCGTGGTAGCCCATACCGATATCTATGATGAGCTACTCGATCGAGTAATCACCAAAGCCCAAGCATTGAGCATTGGCGATCCGAAAGACAATCATGCCGCCGGACCTGTGGTCAATCAAAAAGCGGTAGATAAGATTATGAGCTACATCGAGATCGGTAAATCCGAAGGACGATTGGTGCACGGCGGGATGAGGTCCCAATCCTTGCCCCAGGGGTATTTCATTGAACCGACCATCTTCGCGGATGTATCACCCAATGCGCGGATCGCCCAAGAAGAGATTTTTGGTCCAGTAACCGCGTTCATCCGTGCGAAGGACTTGGATGATGCCTTCCGCATCGCCAATAGCACGAAATTCGGACTTACGGGTGGATTCTTTTCCAACAATCCGGCTCACATCGACCGCGCCATGCGCGAATTCCATGTCGGAAACCTATATGTGAATCGGAAGAACACCGGAGCCTTGGTCGGAGCCCAACCATTTGGTGGCTTCAATCTGAGCGGAACGGACTCGAAGGCGGGCGGTGCGGATTATCTGCTTTGCTTCTTGCAGGCCAAATCCATCACCGAGCGCCCCTTGCATCAAGAACCCGTCTTGCCAAGTTTCAAATACACGAAGTAAACCCTTTAGGGCTTACTTCATGATTGTCAGTTTGCGGGTCCGGATGTATAGGTTGCCATCAGTCAATCCTCTGGACTGCAGCTGATAGACGTATACACCACTCGCCAGGCCGAGGCGGGCCGTATCCCACTCGATGGTGTGAAGACCGACTGTGTAGATACCCTGCGCCAATATCGTGACCTCACGGCCCAGCATATCATAGACCACCAGCTTGACCTCGGAATCGACCGGTACATCGAACAAGATGTTCGTGGTCGGGTTAAACGGATTCGGATAGTTCTGATAGAGGATGTACGTTGTCGGTAGACCAACAACGATGAACTCGACAGGATCCAAACCTTCGGTGGACGCATCGACGATATATTCACCGGCGCGATTGCCCACCTTGAAGATGACACCAGCCGTACCATTCTCATCCGTGATCACCGTTACATCGAAACCATCTGGCGCTGGTTGACGAAGCCTTGCAGCGGATGCAAACATCTCCATTCCTGTCGATCCAGTTGGAATCTCTGTCAAGGTGAATGTCACAGATCGGTTCGGTACAGGGTTGTCGAATTGGTCGCGCAACGTCACCGTCAATCGTTCAGCCAATTCTTCCAAGATGCGTTGTTGTTGGCCTTGACCAGCGAACAAGGACAGCACCGTGACATCCATTGCTTTGAAATACACCATTTTATGAGCCGCCTCTATCGAGGATGTTCCAACAACAGTAGCCGTGAGCGTGCGATCTCCTGAACGATTTTGGTTCAACATGAACTGTGAACGTGAGTCGCCCGCATCGATCGTCACACGGTTACCACTTACTCGGAACATCGCCGCGTTTGTCGCAACATCAGAGATTCCCATGTCGATCGATTCGTCGATCGACATCGTGAACGTCGTATTTTGAGACGCGATGATCTCGTTGTCGAACTCATCACGCAGAACTAAAGTGAATGGTCCGCCGATCTGCGCCACATTCAATGTATCCGGACCTAGAATTTGGACCTTAGCCAAGCTGCCACCCTGAGGAACGATGCTCACGGATTGACCACTGGCATTAAGCGTATCTGTCGCGATGATCAGATGCTGGCTGCCAACGACGTTACCAACCGAATAGGTGACCGTTGCCAAGCCGTTGGCATTCGTTTGACTGGTCGTCACCGCAAAGCGTCCGCTGGTTTGCGATGTGGTCCACGCCACAACTCGCCCTGAAATCGGTGTCGGATTTCCATGGGTGTCTTTGAGCTGCGCCGTGATGATGACATCCGATGATGCAGCCGGCGTGTAGTTCGATGAGATCACATCGTACGAGAACGTGCCGCAATCTGTCGCACATGGAGTCGCAGTGGATTCGAACACGATCGGTGCCAATGTGTCGATCGAGGCGCTCACGAGGTAGGTTCCGATGAGGGTACCCGTTGTGAAACCGGCGGACGCCAATCCATTCGCATCCGTTACCACGGTGGGCGATTGGATGACCATCTGAGTGGCATCGGTCGGAGATGTGGTTATTGCGAAGGAGATCGTCGCATCCGGTAGCACATCACCCTGATCATCGATCAGTCGCACAATAAATGGTGCGGCGTTAGCCGTGAGAATCGGCGTGCTTTGGTTGTTACCTGAGACCATTTCAAGACGTGCAGGAACACGTGTTCCAACGATGCTTGGGAATGGGGATCCCGACATCGCGGTGCCGTTCACCAAGATTCGGATCTGATCCACACCACGCGTCGCAGGCACGTACGATATTCCGTACTGACCGTTGCCGATTTCGGTGATCGAGGTAAATGTCGAACCGACGTTCGGCCCGGCTACAACAGACACCGCTATTTGATCCGCGGCTCCGGTCACCAAGTTGTTCAACTGGTCGCGAAGCGTCATGGTCAACGTGGTCGTTCGACCTGTGAACCCATTCGGCACCACCGCCGAGGAATTCGCCGCAAATCCGGGACCTTCTTTGACAGTGATCTGTACATGATCTACCGAATCCGGCACACCGGTACCACGGAAGGTCAATGTGTGCGTTCCCAATGTGGAGTCGGCGTAAAACACGATGCTGGATGATTCAGCAGGAAGGATGGTAATCTGGCTGATTGGGTTCGTGTCCACAGCATTCTGGTAAAAACGACCCGATGTAGTCGACGTGCTCAGCTCGACAGGCACACCCGGGTTTGCCGCTCTGACCAATTCGCCTGTTTCGGCCCGAAGGCTCACCACGATGCGTTCACGCACCAAGATTTGCGTGGTGATGTCACTCGGTCTGGCATCCAATTTTCCTACACGGCGGATCACTAACGGAGCGGTGGTCGGCGTGATGTCACGAGCTCCGGGAGGCGGAGCTGGCGTGCCATCAATGACAGGAACCCCTGGGGTCGGATCTTCATAGTAGAAAATGCGGCCAGTTTGGTTCACGGGTATCACCACGGTCGTTATGGGTGTGTCATCACTTTGAGCAAGGAAGAAACGACCCGTGACGGATGTGGTCACCAAACTTACCGGAGTATCCCCTTCTTCCACTACCGTTTCGTTGTCGAATTCATCGAAAATGGTCATGTACATCGGTATCCGGTTTCCTTCAACGATGTTCTGAATCGTGGCCAACCCTTTGCCTAAGCCGTTCTGCGAATTGATTGCGGCAGCAAGTGAATCGGTCAGCTCAGCGATGCTCAATCTCCATGGTGGTCCAGGGGTGATCGTAAAGTCGGTTGAGATACCGGAGGAAGCTGCTGAACTGGTTGCTGTGATCGTATAATCAAATCCAGCCCGCTCCATGGATAAACCAATGAACGTAGCACGGCCATTACGTGTGGCAGCGTTTGTGGTACCCAGCAGCGTGGCGTCTTTCGCCTTCGGCCCACCTGTTCCTGGTGTGATCGCAATCGATATCGGCTCGGTATACCAATCGGCCAAGTTGTTGAACTGGTCTCTGACTTCCACCACCACGGTCCCGATCTGCTCGCCGGCTTGAGTTCTGGCATTTGGGCTCTGAATGAATCTCAGGCTCAGCACCGGTACAATTTCGGCGTTACGGATATTGATCGTTAAGGATTTCGTGGTGGTCAGACCATTCACATCTCGCACCAATGCGATGAAAGCGAATACCCCTGGTACGGTTGGCGTACCTGCGATCAGGCCGGTAGCCGTATCCAATGATAATCCGTCCGGCAATTGGCCACTTGCCAGTTCCCAAGTGTAAGGAGCCGTGCCACCCGTCGCATTCAAGGTATCACTGTAAGCAGGCTCATTCTCAATGGATGAAGTCAACGATTCGGTGAGGATGTTCAAGTCGCTGGTCACGTGGCTAAGAAGCGGACTGACCGAAATCGCCACTCCATTGATGCTTACGTATACAGAATCGAGCCCGACTACCGTAGGCATATACGTCGCACCGTATCTGCCTACAGAATGTTCGACGATGCTGGCCACCGTAGAGCCTGCATTGACCCCACCGATTCTCAACTCGATTCGGCTTTCCATTCCACGAACAGCCATGTCGTTTTCATCGCGGATCTCGACCTCGATCGGCGTGTTACGATAGACGATACCGTCTGGAACACTGGCCGTCACGTTTCCTTCATTGAAGCAACGCACTCCGAAATTCAAGTTACTGAACACACGATTAGATTCTGTGAGCTCGGCTGTCAATTCGGATGTGGATCCGCATCCGATTGAGGCGGTCGCCTGCGATGTCGCTAATCCTTTGGGCATGAATAACTGCGTATCGAGCGGCTTCACGAGTCCGGAGTTGCGAATCAGATCCGCGTTTACTCTCAGATTGTCATCAATGTCCAACGACACCTGATACTCGCCCCAAGGATTCTCTTGCCCCGGACGGGTACGGTAGCCTCCATACAAACCGACAATCACAGTCCTCGGCGTATAATTTTCAGGTCCCGATACACGGATATTCGCAGATTTGGCATTTCCGAAGCCGGCGACGTTCAACTCACCAATGTCTTCGCGGAGATCAAAGCGACCGTTTCCGTTCACATCGATCCACTCCCACATCGAAAGGTCAAACACACCGTTCTCGTCTGGCAGATTCTGTGTGACTTTACTATCTCCATCCGCATCATACCATTCGTCGATCATGCCGTTTCCATTCACATCGTACCAGATGGTACCCGCGATGACTGGAATATCGGACGGGCCGTATATAAACTCATGCGTTTTCGGCTCACATGCGAGTAAGGTGGTGAACAGCAAGCTGGAGTTGACCGGGTACAGGTCGCGAGCGAAGTTGAGGTTCTCATCTTTCACTTGAACCAGATACGCGCCTGGTACGATTCCATCAAAATCAAATGTGCCATCCGAACCGGTGACCTGCATTTTTGTCTCGCCAGGGGTCGTACCCTGAGGAATCAGAAGCACCACGACGTGTTCGAGCATGGCGTTGCCAGAGTCAGAGACCACTCGACCTGAAATCCGTGTCGTACCATCGCAATTGACGGTGATTTCCGCGGTATCGGTGATCGAAGTACCATTCAAGGTACCTGAGATCGTAGCGATTCCAGGTTCTGTGCAAGAGAACGTGCTGGAGTAGGTGCCGTTCTGAAGATTGATTACCGCACTCAAGGATCCGATCGAGCTGAACAGAGCCACTTCCCCACCACTCACAATCAGATTGTTACCGAGCGAGTCGCGAAGTTGAACCGTCACCACGGCTGAGCCATATGTGAGGATGGTCGTCGGATCCGCAGTAATGATCGAGGTAAGCGCGGATGCGTCACCTATGCGAAGCGTGATGTCGTGCGTTCCAGAGGTTTTATCTGATTGGGGTTCCAACGACTCCGCAGCGAGCCAGGTCGCTGTAATGGTCTGCGCACCTGCCACTGGCGACAGATACCCAAAGCTGAAGGTCGAATCGCCCGCAGCAGCCACAATCATACTTTCAGGAAAGGAGGCACCCGTAGCGCCGCTGGTCATCAGGAATCGAGTGCTAGCGGCCAGCTTGGCTTGATTTCCGTTCGCATCGATGACGGTGGCAACGAAACCGGTGATGGAGGCATTCACAAGTCCTTCGGTCGGACCAGAGAGTCTCACTCCAGCAGCCGCTCCTGCGCCAACTGTGCTGAGGAACGGACTTCCAGTGATCGGTGTCCCATTCAATACGATCTTGATCTCATCCACACCAGTTTTTGTCGGCGTGTAGGTGATGGTATAAGTTCCATCGCCATTGTCGATGATGCTTGATATCGGAACATTGACGTTCACGCCACCGATGGTGACGGTGAGCGAATCCGCGTATCCGATCAACGGTTTGCCAAAGGCATCGGTCAGCGTGATGGTGATCGTGGTCGGGGTTCCGGCTGTTCCGTTCGGAACCGTGGCCGATACAAGCTCTTGAGTGTCCACATCGACCGTAGCATTGACCGTCGTGACATTACCGGCCTGATCGGAAACCGTCACGACTGCGGTGTAGGAGTTGTCAGGAAGATCGTCCGTGATCAGCACTGACCAGGTTCCATCCGCTTTTACCAATCCGGTATATGTTTTCCCGTTGATAACAACCGTAACTGTAGATCCTTCTGGCAAATCGGTGGTACCGGTCAGCGTTGGACGTGGTGTCGTCGATTCGATATTATTCGCCGTTAGGGTGGGAGGCGTATCGTCTCTTACCGTTACACTCAGGGTAATGTTCGTGATGTTACCTAATTCGTCGGTAGCGCTAACGACGACAACATAGGTTCCTGGAACTCCCGCTTCTTTGAGACTAATTTTGCCGTCCGCATCGATCTGGAATAGTGAAGCTTGATCACCGGACAAGCTCCAAGTGACTGGCTCATTGTTTCCAAGGTCTGTTACTGTGGTAGCACCCTGCGCAATCGTAACGGCCATCGACTTCGCACCCGTCTGAGGATCGGTTGTGATAACCGTATTGGTAGGTGCTTCGACAGAAACGACCGGTGCCGTTGTGTCGATTTTCAGGGTACCCGTGCCCGTGCCGGTGTTGCCCGCCGTGTCCGTGACTTTCGCGGTTACCGTGTACTCGCCGTCTGGGATCGCGTCACCGGCCGGGATGGTCACCGACCATGTGCCCTCGGAGGTGATCGTGGTCGTGTACTCTTTGCCGTTGACCGTAACCGTGACCGTCGTTCCCGCCGGAGCGTTGCTCGTTCCCGTGATCGTCGGGGTCGGGGTGTTGGTCGTCAGCGCGGTGACCGTAACAGTAGGTGTAGCTAAAACATTCACTTGAACCGTCTGTGACGCAGACACCGCCACATTAGCATCTTTACTATCAATTGATGCAGTAATGATCACCAAACCAGCCAAATTATTCGCACCAGTCACAGCTGCGACAGCCACACCGTTGGCATCCGTTTGAACCAATCCAACAACCGTTGCCCGATCGCTTTTATCGCTGCCAAAGGTCACGGATACATTTGGAACCGCATTTCCATTCGCATCCAAAATCGTTACACGAACATTCGTGGTACCATCGAGTTTGATGGACGTCTGATCTATACTGATAGATGATATTTGATTTGCCGCACCCGCCGTACCCGTAGCCGTAAAGGTTGTAGAAATCGCCGGATTGCTGCCTGTAATCGTAGCCGTCAAGGTGTTGGAGCCCGTCTTGACGCCCAGGGTCCAACTACCCAAAGTCGCGATTCCGTTGGAATTGGTTGTTGCGGTTTCGCCAGTTATACTACCATCTCCTGTTACAACTTTAAAGGTCACTGACGCACCCGAAACAGGATTACGAAATTCGTCCGTTACAAGAACGCTAGGTGGAGTAATGACCGCAGACCCAGATACTGCCGACTGACCATTCCCATCATTAATTGCGATTAGAGACGGTGAACCCGGTACGATCGAGAAGGCGAACGCGGCCGAGCTGGCCGAAGAGAAGTTCGCGTCCGCGGCCACCGTGGCCGTGACATTGTAGGTGCCCACCGCCGTCGGAGCCGTCGAGCTGGCCGCATAGGTCGTGGTTCCCCTGCCGGAGTAGCTCACGCTCAGCGCGCCGGTCGAACCCGTCTTGTCAAAAGCGGCCGTGCCCGGACCCTGAGCGGCCGCGTTGTAGGTGAAGCTCGAGCTCGTGCCCGCCTTGACCGTGACCGTGGATCCCGCTTGGGTGATCACAAAGGTCACCGCCTTGGTGCCGGAGTAGTTGCCCTTGCCGGTGATCGTGACCGTGGCCGTGCCCGCGGCCGTGTTGGCCGAGTAGCTCAGCTCATAGTCGGTGCCCGCCACCAGCGTGGTGGCGCCGTCCTTGACCACCACGCCCGGGGTGATCGGCGAGCCGGTGTAGCTCTGGTTGGCGATCGCGTCCACACCGAAGCTGGATAATGATTTGGCTTCGATCGAGAAGGCGAACGCGGCCGAGCTGGCCGAAGAGAAGTTCGCGTCCGCGGCCACCGTGGCCGTGACATTGTAGGTGCCCACCGCCGTCGGAGCCGTCGAGCTGGCCGCATAGGTCGTGGTTCCCCTGCCGGAGTAGCTCACGCTCAGCGCGCCGGTCGAACCCGTCTTGTCAAAAGCGGCCGTGCCC